>DAIMGJ010000032.1:0-1836 GCA_036723975.1 Lachnospiraceae bacterium | reverse complement strand
CTATTTTGTTGTGCTTTGCCGGAATCGGGCAAAGCTTTTTTGTTGCTCAAAAGGCAAACGCACTCCACATGTGAAAATTAGTCATTCTCGCAAACTTGTCAATATATTGTTATTCCTATACTTGTGCCACACTTGAAATCACAGTATCCAGATAATGATTAGTAGTCTTTCTTGTTTCGAGCATTTTTCATCCAGTTCATTCACCAATCACAGCTCCGACATTTTTCTCGTTCACCGTGAAAGCGATCGGTACTTTTCAGCAATCATGGGTTGTATATAATCCGTATAAAATCTTGCCTGAACAATTGCAATCTTCCCGTTTCTGTTCTCAAAAATTGACCAAGAAACATATCCACCGATTGCCTGTTCTCAAAAAAGATGCCAGGAACATATCTACAAAAAGGGCATGTTCGCCAGCCCTGTAGCACGATTATCTTGCGAGATAATCGCCTATGCTATATATTAAAAGATAAACTCTACTCATGTTCTTTCACATACTGTATAAACTCAGGTGTTTTAGACCAATATTTAATGCCCCAGTTTTCAAAATTCCATTCATCCATATATTGGTTGCATTCATAATCTACATAGTAAATAAGGTTATCTTTAACAACAAAGTTGGTCGGAAAATAATCGATATTTAGGCCTGCTTTCTTTGCGGCATCCGCCATTTCACGCACCTGCGTAATATAGGGCTCGACCGATATTTCGTCGCGTACCATATCAAAAATGGTTGGGCCCTCGATGTATTCTTTAATAATCCTCTCAGAGTCTTCATCAAGGGAAAGCATAAGTGGAATTCTTATTCCTGCATCTTTCAACCTTCTATAATCGTTTTTTTCCGCTTCGATCTTGTTGCCAAAGGCATAGTACTCACACGGTTCATGGTGGATTTGCTTTAATACGACCTCTTTACCCTTTGATAACGCAAGATAGGAGTATCCACCCTTTCCGTGCCCCAATAGCCTTACAATTTCATATTCATCGCTGTTTACTCTGACAATCTTGTCCATTTCATCCTCTTCTATATTTCTGAATCCAGTCAACAGCAAAATCCACAAGTCTTTTTTGATTCATTAAGCGTAGTTCGGCATTTCCAATCATGGCTTTATTAACAGCATTGCTCTGTTCAAAGGCTTCTCCTATCTGGTCAAAATCCTCACCATCAACAAAAAGCGTCTCGTACTCTTTCCATATGCGCTTACCACTTTCCATGATCGCACTATGCTCTATGCTATTATGCTTGCCGGGATAATCAGCGCGGACATCTGCAAGATGCAAAGACGTATTCTTATCATAACCAACACCGATAAGCAAAACCTCTCCATTCAGTTCATACAGTTTTCCTATTGGAGAGCCCTCTCCGAAAATATTGGAAAGGTCATGATCATTAACGAGATATTCTGCGTGTTTGCCCCATGCCGCAACGGATCTTGCCGGATGGTCGCTTCTCAGGGTTCCCGGCCATTGACGGAACGCTTCAGCTACAGCTCCCATGGTATTTGTTGGCGTAATTCTCTTATCATAAGCCGGCCAGTTATCGCGGATTATCTGCCAGTATTCTTCCGGAACGGTCCAATGGACTCCATCCTCGGGATCAAGATTCTTCCAGGATTGTGTCGGCATCATGATCGTACCGTCTTCTCCAACCACTTCAATCAATGCCTCAATAACGGCCTGCGCCCCACCACAGACATAGCCCATTTTAGATAATGCTGTATGAACCATCACAGTATGGCCTTTCGCCAAACCAACAGAATACAGTGCATTTACAATTTCTTCCTTTGTAATTGGTTTCCCCATCATGTACCCCCTTAGCCGTTTATATAAAAAGTT
>DAIMGJ010000031.1:0-7094 GCA_036723975.1 Lachnospiraceae bacterium | reverse complement strand
GCTGATCCAGATAACTAATCACAGAAGTATCCAAATAAACTTTGATCTTTCGGTTTTCTTCCATCGTTGCCCGCCTCCTTCCCTGCCGCCTTTTTGATGAGCATTTCTATCCAGACCAATTGTACCACACAACCTTAGTTCTTTCAACGTTGCCGAGTTCAGTTCATGTCCTGTTACAAATTCTCTGTTACAAATTCAGGTTAACAGACCAGATTGAACCACTGGTTCAATGACAAACGGTTCGGCATCTTCTACAATTACCGTAAAATACAATGCAACAATTTTAAATTTTGTTTCCTGCGATGTAAACGGTTACACGCAAAGCGGCAATACAGTTTCTTTTGCTGCAAAAAGCGGTAGTATTGATTTTAAACTTGCAGAGTCCGGTTCGGCAAATATTATCGTATCTTCTGATACTTTGTCCGGATGCTCTGCACAGATCTCGGTTACGGGTTCTGCTTCTGATACGGCTGAAACTCCTGCTGAGACCCCTGCGGAGGATGCTGCTGCGGAGGGAGATTCCGCAGAGAGTACCGGCGAGGGCACGGTTCCTGAAGCCGGAAAGATTGGTACCGAAACCTCCTATATTGTTGTTATGACTCCGGACGCTTTGTTTTCCGATGCGTTAGTAGAAGCATCCTATTCCAGTGAAAGTGGCACTTATAACTTATATCAGTTTGAGGGTGTTTCCAATGAATTCTATTATGTGTACGGCGAAAATGAAGCAGGTGTAGTGGGATGGTATGTGTTCGATTCCTCTACTGCTCAGTATTTCAAAGCTGATACACAGGTTCTTTCAAAAGTTGGCGCATCCGCTGTGGAAGAAGAATCCGACAAATCCGAACTGTTTGCAAATGTAAAAGAGTATTGCAAAGAAAATATTCGCAATATACTTACAATATTGATTCTTGTTATTGCCATTATTGTTGTGATTATTATCAATATTCGCGTATTTAGAAACAGTGAAGCGAAAGATGACGGAAGCGATATTTTCGGTGATTTGGAAGAACAGGATCCTGAAACTTCTATTTTTAAGGAAAAAATCGAAACTGAAGAAGATGCAGATAGAGTGAAAGACAAAACTAAAAATACAGAAAAAACGGTTGAAAGAGAAACTGAAAAACAGGCTGATACTAAAACTGAAAAAGCAGATGAAGATGCTGATGTTCCTGTTTTGGATATGTCGGTGGTAAATGAAGTATTGTCTGAAAAGAAGTCCGAGGAAACGGTACCGACGGAGACGGCAAAGAAAGAACATACCGCTTCCGAAAATCGTGAAATTAATCTTATGGACTTAAACAATTTATAAAAGGATGATTATGGAATATACAAAGCAACTGAAAAAAGCGATTGATTATAGTAAGCGTATCTCCAAGAAATTTGGACATCACTATATTGGTACGGAACATCTTTTGCTTGGTCTTTTAAGGCAAAAGGATACGTTGACTTATGATCTTCTTTCGGAAGTCAATGTTACGGAAGAACAGATTATACAGCTGATTTTTGAGTATATCGCCGAGGAAAACGGTGTTAAAGTTTTAGATAGCGACGGATTTACGCCAAAGATGGAGGCGTTGCTGGAATTTGCGGAGGAAGAAGCTAAGGCATGTAAGAGCAAGAAAATCGGTACGGAGCATGTTTTGATTGCAATTCTACGTACTCCGGAATGTGCCGCAACAAGACTTTTGGCTTCCATGGATATTGATTTGCAAAAACTCTTTACCCAGGTACTTTCCGCTATGGGAGAGGAAGGACAGAATTATCGCGAACAGGCTGCTACTGCTGGTCGATCTCGTGGGCAGAGAGCCAATATGCTGGAGCAGTATTCCCGCAATCTTTCCCTGCTTGCGGCAGAGGGAAAACTGGATCCGATTGTGGGACGCGAGGATGAGATTTTGCGCGTGATTCAGGTGTTGAGTCGCAGAGGCAAAAACAATCCGTGTCTTATAGGAGAGCCCGGTGTCGGAAAAACCGCTATCGTAGAAGGCTTGGCACAGCGGATTGAAAGTGGTGCGGTTCCGGATTCCGTACGTGGTAAACGGATTCTGACTTTGGATTTGTCCGGGATGGTTGCCGGTACGAAGTATCGTGGTGAGTTTGAAGAGCGTATCAAGAATATTTTGCGTGAGATTACAGCTTACGGAGATATTATTTTATTTATCGATGAGATACATACGTTAATCGGAGCTGGTGGAGCAGAAGGGTCTATTGATGCGGCCAATATGTTAAAACCGGCTATGGCACGTGGTGAGATTCAGGTAATCGGCGCCACGACATTAGAAGAATATCGAAAGCATATCGAAAAGGATGCGGCGTTGGAACGTAGATTCCAGCCAATCGTTGTGGAAGAACCATCCGTTGAGGAAACAAAGAAGATCCTTATGGGAATAAAGTCTGTATATGAGGATCATCACAATATAACGATTTCCGAAGAAGCCGTAGATGCGTGTGCTTCTTTGGCCGAACGCTATATTTCAGATCGTTTTCTTCCTGATAAGGCAATCGATTTGATGGATGAATCCGCAGCGAAGCTTAGATTGAATTCTATCAAAAATCCGACGGATTTATACGAAAAAGAAAATCGTATCAATGAATTCGGACCTATGATTGATGATGCCATTACCGCCGGCAATTTAAAAGAAGCCACCAAGCTTCGTAAGGAACGCCAGAAACTTATGGCGGAAGTGGAAAAAGAAAAAGCAAAATACCTTCGCCGAAAGAATCAGAAAAAGTTGGTTCTTACCCATGATGATATAGCTGAGGTGGTGTCCACATGGACAAAGATTCCGGTGTCAAAACTGACGGAGTCCGAGACGAAACGTTTAACCAAGTTGGAAAACACCTTACACAAGCGTGTTATTGGGCAGGATGATGCTGTTTTGGCTGTTTCACGTGCTGTTCGACGGGGTCGCGTGGGCTTAAAAGAACCGGGAAGACCTATTGGTTCCTTCTTATTTTTGGGACCCACCGGTGTAGGTAAGACAGAGGTATCCAAGGCTTTGGCTGAGGCTGTCTTTGGCTCGGAAGAGTCTATGATTCGTGTGGATATGACGGAGTATATGGAAAAGCATTCCGTATCCAAGATGATTGGATCACCTCCGGGTTATGTAGGATATGATGAGGGCGGACAGCTTTCCGAGAAGGTTCGTCGCAATCCTTATTCTGTAATTCTTTTTGATGAAATTGAAAAAGCGCATCCGGATGTGTTTAATATTTTACTTCAGGTATTGGATGAAGGGCATATTACAGATTCACAGGGACGCAAGGTGGATTTTAAAAATACTATTATTATTATGACATCCAATGCCGGCGCGAAGGAAATCATGGAGCCGAAGAAGCTTGGTTTTTCCCGTGAAGAAAGCGAAAAACAGGATTATGAGGCCATGAAATCCAGGGTTATGGATGAATTAAAGCACTTATTTAAACCTGAGTTTTTGAATCGAATCGATGAAACCATTGTATTTAGAGTATTAAACAAGGATGATATGACAAAGATTGTATCCATCATGACGAATGCTCTTGTGAAGCGTTGCAAGGATCAGATGAATCTGTCTCTTGAGATTCGACCTGCGGTAAAGAAGTATATAGTTGAAAAAGCTTATGATCCGAAATTTGGTGCAAGACCGCTTCGCAGAAAGATTCAAACGGATATTGAAGACGTATTGGCGGAAGAAATCTTATCCGGAAAATTTAAAAATAAAGAGACCATTATCGTCTCTGTAAAAAATGATAAAATAGTTTTTGAAGGAAAATAGGAGGACAAAATGGCTATTGTATCAGAATTGATTCGCGAAGAATCAGATGGCTCCATTAGTTTTGGAGATTACTCTTTAGCAGCAAAGAGTAAGAAAGATGATTTTAAGCATGAGGGAGATCTCTATAAAGTAAAGACATTTAAAGAGATTACGAAGTTAGAAAGAAACGGAGCATTTGTATATGAATCTGTTCCGGGTACTGCGGTAAATTCATTGAAGCTTTCAGAAAACGGTGTATCTTTTCTTGTAGAAGGTTTTGAGGATGCTCAGGTTACTTTGGAATTAGAACCGGAAACAGAATATGATATTAAAGTTGACGGAAATGATGCAGGTACCATGAAGACAAATCTTAGTGGCAAACTCAGCTTGAGTGTAGAAATTGATGAAGGTAAGTTAATTCCTGTAGAAGTTACGAGATTATAAGTAAAAGGGCCTTAGAGTTTCTAAGGCCTTTTTTGTATGGAGGAACATATGGCAAAGGGAAAATCGACGGTGTTTTTTTGTCAAAACTGCGGCAATGAATCCTCAAAATGGATGGGGCAGTGCCCGGCCTGCCATGAATGGAATACATTTGTGGAAGAGGCTTTGGATAAAAAGGAAATCAAAAGTCGTAAAGCAGTTAGCGATGTAAAAGTGTCTTTGTTAAATGAAGTTGTAGAGACGGACGCTACGAGAACGTCAACCGGTATGAAGGAACTGGATCGTGTACTGGGCGGGGGCTTGGTAAAAGGATCTTTGATTTTGGTTGGCGGTGATCCAGGCATTGGAAAATCCACGCTCTTATTGCAGGTTTGTAAAAATGTTTGCGATAAGGGGTTAAAGATGCTTTATATCTCCGGAGAGGAATCCATGCAGCAGATAAAACTGCGCGCCAATCGTATGGGAAAGTTTAATGAGAACCTTTCTTTATTATGCGAAACATCCCTTTCTGTGGTAAAGGCGGTTATAGAAAAAGAAAAGCCGGATATGGTGGTAATCGATTCCGTACAGACCATGTATGACGAAGATGTTTCTTCGGCGCCGGGCAGCGTAACACAGGTGCGCCAGGCTACCTCTGTTTTTATGCAGATAGCAAAGGGATTGGGGATTACCGTATTTATTGTCGGACATGTCACCAAGGAAGGTGTGGTTGCCGGACCGAGAGTGCTGGAGCATATGGTGGATACGGTATTGTATTTTGAAGGAGAACGCCACGGCACATATCGAATCCTTCGCGGAGTGAAGAATCGATTTGGGTCAACAAATGAAATCGGTGTTTTTGAAATGTGTGAATCCGGTCTGGCAGAAGTGGAGAATCCGTCACAATATATGTTGGAAGGTAAACCACATAATGCTTCCGGTTCAGTTGTAGCATGCTCAATGGAAGGAACACGTCCGATTCTTTTGGAAGTTCAGGCCCTTGTTTGTGCCACAAATTTCAATATACCCAGAAGAACTGCCAATGGAGTGGACTTTAATCGCGTAAATCTTTTGATGGCGGTGTTGGAAAAGCGTTTGGGGCTTCATTTGAGTACGTATGATGCCTATGTAAATATTGCAGGTGGCCTAAAAATGAATGAGCCTGCGCTGGATTTGGCCATTGTTCTGGCACTTGCTTCATCTTATAAGAATCGTCCGGTGGATGAAGGCCTGATTTGCTTTGGCGAAGTGGGCTTAAGCGGAGAGGTGCGCAGTGTTTCACAGGCACAGCAAAGAATTAATGAAGCGAAGAAACTTGGCTTTACAACCATTGTTTTGCCGAAGGTATGTTTAAAAAATATACAAAAAGAAAAAGACGTAAAACTGATTGGCGTTGAAAACGTTCATGATGTTTATGACTTACTATAAGGAATGAAAAATGATTTATCTATTAAGACATGGACAAACAGATTGGAATAAAATTCATAGATTACAGGGGATTACGGATATTCCTTTAAATGATACCGGAAGACAAATGGCATTGGATGCTCATAAACTGTATAAGAATATTTCGTTTTCTTGTTGTTATTGTTCTCCGCTCAATCGTGCAAAAGAAACGGCGAGGCTGTTTTTGGGAGAGCAAAATACGCCAATCATTATAGATGAGCATTTTAAGGAAATGTGTTTTGGACCATATGAAGGTGATGAAGGAATCTACGACAATGAAAAGCATCCTTTATATCCCTTGTTTTTTTCACCGGAGGCATATGTTCCGACAGATGGGGTGGAATCATTAGAATCCTTAATGCAACGTGGTGCAGAAGGAATAGAAGAAATATTAAAGAAACATGATGTTTCTAAGGAGAACATTTTAATTGTTGGCCATGGTGCAATTTTTGCAGGTGTTATCAGTTATTACAAGAAGATTCCGTTGAAGGATTTTTGGACTGCTCTTTTAAAAAATTGTGAACTTTATGAACTGGAGGTATAAAGGTGGGAAAAGCGGAACTTCGCGTTGCAAACGTAAAGGATGCACCGCGCTTATTGGAGATTTATACACATTATGTATTGCATACGGCAATTTCATTTGAAATTGATCCTCCATCTTTGGAGGAGTTTACATCCAGAATGGAAACGATTCAAAAAAAGTATCCCTATTTGGTGGTAGTGGAAGACGGAAAAATAATGGGCTACGCATATGGACAAACCTTTATCAATCGAAGCGCGTATGATCATTGTGCGGAACTTACCATATATTTGGACAAGGATGCAAAGAAAAAAGGATACGGCCGTATGCTTTACGAAGAATTGGAAAAGCGACTGTTTGCTATGGGAATTACCAATCTCTATGCCTGCATCGGTGACCCTATCGTAGAGGATGAATACTTAAACCGAAACAGTGAGGAGTTTCACTCCCATATGGGCTTTGTAAAAAACGGTGTTTTCCATAAGTCCGGATACAAGTTTGATCGCTATTACAATATGATTTGGATGGAAAAAATATTGGAGAATTAATTGTAGACACAATTCGGACAATTCGGGCAAAAAACGTGAATTATACTTCTTTAAAAAAATGTTAATTTTCTTGTTGACACCGCATATTCCAAGTGTTAATATACAACATGTTCGCGTGAGGAACACAAAACAAAGTTCCTGAAACACGGAACAAAGAACCTTGATAATTGAATAGTGAAACAACCTTGAAAGATTCGACGAAACTCGCAAAGCGAGTGGAGGCGGTTCGATTTTCGTAAGAAACATCGAACTACCTTATGAGAAACTTTCACAAGATGAAAGTTCTCGTCAATGAATGTTCGAACTTGAGAACTTAAAACCAAGTAAAGAAACGGATTCAAGGAATAAAGCTAAGCTTTGTTCTGGGAGAATCAAACCTTAAACATGAGAGTTTGATCCTGGCTCAGGATGAACGCTGGCGGCGTG
>DAIMGJ010000030.1:0-10622 GCA_036723975.1 Lachnospiraceae bacterium | reverse complement strand
CTGCGTTAACATTAAATATGGATGAGGAACGATTCAAATGTTATTTATTGGATACGGGGCTTTTAATAAATCTAAGTTTTGGTGATGGATCTTACTTAGACAACGAGTTTTATAAAGCTATCCTTACGGACAAGCTTCACATTAATGAGGGAATGTTTGTAGAAAATGTTGTTGCCCAGTGTTTGAGGAGTAATGGTCACAGGATTTTGTTTTATATAGAGTATAATGAAAAGGGTAAGCCGGTTATGGAGATTGATTTTTTGATTCGTAAAGAGCGCAAGGTGATTCCGATAGAGGCAAAATCAGGAAAAACATTTGCTATAAAATCGCTTCAAAAATTTAAGGCGAAATTTACCAATCGAGTAGGATTACAGTATGTGCTGTATGATGGTGATATCAAGCGTGACGGAGAGCTAGTATATTTGCCATATTATATGGCGGCGATACTTTAATTAATACATTAGTTGAAATATTGGATACGAGCCGGTTATCGTATTTGTGGGAAAATTATGAGAAAACAGATTTTAGTACTAGAGGATGATATCGATCTCGCCGAGGGAATCTCCCTGTCCTTGCAGGGGGATGATATGGAATTCATCCTGTGTCATACCATAAGGGAAGCCAGAGAAGTGGTGCAGAATAAAAAATTAGACCTTCTGATTCTGGATATTAATCTTCCGGACGGAAGTGGGCTGGACTTTTGCAGAGAGGTGAAGCCCATGCTGAAGGTTCCAATCGCGCTTTTGACAGCGAAGGATATGGAAATTGATATTGTAAAAGGTCTGGAGAACGGGGCGGATGATTATATCACCAAGCCATTTAGCCTGATGGTACTTCGGGCGAGAATCCGCGCGCTGCTTCGCCGAAATGATGAAGAAAGTCAACGGACATATAAGGATGATACCTTCTCATTTTTCTTCGACACGATGGAGTTCTATCGAAATCAGCAGGCGGTGGAACTCAGTAAAACGGAGCAGAAAATCCTATATCTTTTTGTTACGAACCCCGGAAGAATTATCACCCGGGAGCGCATTCTGGATTATGTATGGGGAGATGGCAGCGAGTATGTGGAAGATAATGCGCTGTCTGTCAGCATTCGAAGACTTCGGGATAAGCTGGAAGAGGATTCAAAAAATCCGAGACATATTAAGACGGTATATGGAAAAGGATATAAGTGGGAATGTTTTTCTACGAACGAAAACAAAAAAGAGAATACGAAAAACTTCTAAATACATTGGATCAAATCCTGGCTGGAGAGCAGGTGGATGAGCGCTTCGACGAGTCCATGGATGCGGCGATTGTTGACCGTGTGAAGCGGATTATGGAACGGGTTTCCCTACGCCAGGAACGGGCGGAAGCAGAGCGAGATACGGTAAAGCAGTTGATTTCGGATATTGCGCATCAGGTAAAAACGCCCTTATCCAATATTACGCTTTATTCGGAGCTGTTGGAGGAATTGGTAGCAGATTCGCAGGGCAAAAAACTGGCGCAAACCATATCCCAGAATGCAGAGACGCTGTCGTTCCACTTGCAGGAATTGTTAAAGGCATCTTATGCGGAACAGGAAATGATTGTTGTAACGCCGGAAGTGTGCGAGATTCGCCCAATCCTTCATGGCGCCTGTCAACGGGTGGAAAGCTTTGCTTTGGAAAAGAAAATACGCATTCAAATGAATGTGGGCGAGGCAACGGCGAAGGTGGATGCCAAGTGGACAGAAGAGGCAGTGTTTAACGTGTTGCATAATGCAGTGAAGTATTCGCCAAAGGGAAGTACGGTTTTTGTTGACCTGGAAGAATACGAAAGCTTTCAGTGTATTAAGGTGCGAGATGAAGGAATCGGCATTCCGGAGGAAGAGCTGGGTGCGGTGTGCAATCGCTTTTACCGGGGGAGTAATGTGCCACAGGAAAAGGGGTTGGGAATCGGCCTGTATCTGACCAGGGAAGTGCTACAACGGCAGCAGGGATACCTAAAAATCTCTTCCACGGAGGGCGTCGGGACAACCATAGCAATGTTTTTACTAAAATAGGCTTCTTACGTAATTTTCGAAAGGTGTCATAACTGTCACTTTTTAGAAAGAATTGCGTAAGAAGTTTTTGTTATTCTAAAACCACAAAAGGAAAGGTGGTTACATATGGATATTTTACAAGTATCAAATCTAAAAAAGTATTATACAACCGGGGATATTGTGGTAAAAGCGTTGGACGGAATTGATCTGCAGGTGCAAAAGGGAGAATTCCTGGCGATTGTGGGAACTTCGGGAAGTGGCAAGTCAACCCTTCTGAACATGTTAGGAGGATTGGATGTCCCGACTGAAGGAGAAATCATTATTGATGGACAGAAGATATCCGGCTTGATGAGGGATGAGCTTACCATCCTTAGAAGACGGAAAATCGGGTTCGTTTTCCAGAACTATAATCTACTTCCGCTTTTGAATGTGTATGAGAACATTGTGCTTCCTATTCGGCTGGACGGCGGAAGGGAGGATGAGAAAGCGGTGGATGAAATCCTGGAGCTTCTGCACCTGACGGAGAAAAAGTACGCCATGCCTTCTCAACTATCCGGCGGACAACAACAGCGTGTGGCAATTGCGAGAGCACTCTCCGCCAAACCATCCATTTTGTTGGCGGATGAACCAACCGGCAATCTGGACAGCCGTACCGGCCAGGATGTGCTGGGACTACTGAAGATATCTGCGCAGAAACTGGGGCAGACGGTGGTTATGATTACCCATAACGACGAGATTGCGCAACTTGCGGATCGTATCATCCGGATTGAGGATGGTCACATTGTAAAAGGCGGTGAGCAAAATGATTAGGGTGAACAATGCAAAAACAATCCGTGAATTAGCCAGCCGCACTTATCATGCAAATCTGAAAAAGAACATGTTAACCATCGTTGCTATTTTTTTTACAACGTTTTTAATTGCAACAGTTTTATTGGTTGGAAGTGGGTACTATGAGGCATTAACCCTTCGGCAGCGCCGCATGAGCGGAATGGATTTTGATATCGCCCTTACGGAACCAACGGAAGAGCAGGTTGCTGTTGCACGGAGTATGGAAAAGGTAAAATATGCGGGACTCTGTGTGAAGTGTGCGCTTATCGAATCCTATGACGGGCAGGATGTGGACAAGGTGCGATTGTGGTGGATTGATGATACCTGTTTTGAAAAACAGCTTTTGCCGGCACAGAAATTATTTTATGGAGCCTATCCGACCAAGGAGAACGAGATTCTTCTGTCAAAAAGTGCACTTTCGACAATGGGGATTAAAAATCCTACAGTAGGTATGGAACTTCCCTTATCCTACAGCATAATCAAGGAAGGGGAGGAGGATATCTATGATGAGACCTTCGTTCTCTCTGGGTATTTTGTGGATTATTCCGGCCAGAAAAACGGATATGTGTCGGCAGATTTTTATGAGGCAACCTGCGTAAAGCAGACGGATTTAACCCAGGGAACCCTTCGGATTTCGCTAAAAAATCCGCTGTACTCCAGAGCGGATATTCTGGAAATGAACGATGCACTTCACCTTACCAACGGGCAGGTGATTGATGGGGATGACAATTCCATTGTGCAGTTTTTGCGAATCGCGATTGGTATGGCCTTGTTTTTGTTTTTGGTTTTTACCAGCGGTTATCTGTTCATTTATAATATTCAGTATATCTCTGTCAGTCGGGATATTCGTTATTATGGGCAACTGAAAACCTTGGGAACCACCTCGTTGCAGCTTCGGAAGCTTGTAAATCTTCAACTGCTGTGGAATGCGACAGTGGGGATTACGCTAGGGATTCTTGCGTCATCCGTTCTAGGAAAAAGCGTGTTAACAGCATGTTTGAAGGAAATCAATCCCAGCTTAAAAGTACAGAACTTGGGGATCTGGCTTGTGGTTGTTATGCTGATTGCAGCAGGGTTTTCCTTTGCCGTGGCGTTTATGGGAAGTAGGAAACCTCGGAAGATGGTGGAAGATTCTGCGCCCATCGAGGCAATGAAATATATCGGAGGGATTGATGATGGACGCGTCGCTACCGGACGGTCGAAGGGAAGCGCTGTTTTTTCCATGGCGAAGAGGAATTTGTTCCGGGACAAGAAGCAGTTCGCTATTATTATGCTGTCCCTTAGTACGGCAATTGCATTATTTCTCATCGTAAACAGCGTGATTATGTGCAACAATGCCCGGTATATTTTGGATGAAGTCTATGAGGAGGACATGCAACTCTTGAACCTGACCCTGTTGGAAGAGGGCGAATCACAGGTTTTTGACGAGGAATTGCTTTCAAAAATCAAGGGCCTTCCGGGTGTAAAAGAGGTGCGCCAGCTGACGGGAACCACCGCGACGGTTCCTTATCAGGAAGTATACGAAGCGTATTATAAAGCATTGTATCAGTCTCGCTACACACCGGGAGACTATGATTCGGACATGGCGTATTATAAGGAACATCCAGAGGATTCCAAGTTTACCTGCCGCGTGATTGGTGTGGATGATGCGGAGTTTGAATTGCTCAATGCTTCGGTTGAGTATCCGTTGGATGAAGAGGCTTTTCGCAAGGGAGAAGTGTGCTTCTTTGCAAAATCTTTCACGGAGGGGGACAATGGAATCACCGGACAAAGGGTGTCCTTTACCCTTTACCGTGGGGATGAAGCACTCACGGAAAACATTCAAATCGGTGCCATGCTAGATTACAGTCCGGCTTACTATGCAGCAGGTTATACGCCGGACTTGATTGTCAGCAAATCCTATGTAGAAGCGTTGATTGGCGAGGATGCGTTGACGGAAATGCTAAAGATTGAATACAAAAAATCTTACGACAGCAAGACGGAGCAGGCAATCCGGAATCTTTTGAAAAAGTATAAGGGTATATCTGTAGAATCCAAGCTGGAACGCTATGAAGAGATGAAGCAAAGCGAGGATAAGATTCGACTTTTGGGAAATACAGTTGCTGGAATCATTTTGGTATTAGCGATGTTAAACTATATCAATATGATGTCTGCCAGTCTGGAATCCAGGAAGAGCGAGTTTGCGATTTTGGAAAGTGTTGGTATGACCAGAGGACAACTACGGAAAATGATTGTGTTGGAGGCTGTCTGGTATGCGGTTTTATCGGAGTTACTGGCCTGTGTCATTGGACTGCCGATAAGCTACGCGGCGTTTTATAGTTTTAAGCAATACGATATTGCGTTTTGCCTACCAATAGGCGCTGATCTGATGCTGGTTGCGACGATACCACTCGTTTGCATGGCATTTGTGCTGATTCTGTTTTGTGGCAGAAAACAGATGTCGATAGTAGATGTTTTGAAAAATGTGGATTAAAATCACGAAGATTTAGTGCAAAAAAACAGGTTGAAGGTATAGACACAGCGTGATATAATATGTCTATAAAGAACGGAGGTGATTCCGATGTATTCATTACAAGAAACTATTCGTCCATCAGCGGATCTTAGAAATCATTATAACGAAGTATCAAAGCAGTGCCGTGAGAATAACGAGGCTGTTATTATTACAGTAAACGGAAGAGGCGATACCGTTTCTCTTGGATATGAAGAATACAAGAGAATGAAGGCCAGAATAGAACTCTTAGAGATTTTGGCTGAAGCTGATGAAGATGTTAAATGTGGAAGAGTAGCTCCGATTAAGGATACATTCGATGATTTACGAAAGATGCTTAAGGAGGGCAGGCTTGAAGTATAGAGTTGAAAGAACGGATACAGCCGACTCTCTGATTCGTAAAATGGTTCTATTTATTGCGGAGAACTTTGGAAACGATGTAGCACTTGAAAAATTGGATTATTTGGAAGAATCGATTATGAATCTGGGAGATAATCCATACATCGGTGTACAACCAAGATACAATGTATTAAAGCGCCAAGGATATTTGGTGTTGATATTAGAAAAGGATCTTGTCTTTTATAAGGTGGATGATGACAAAAAGGTCGTAACGGTGTATGCTGTTGTAGATCAGAGGCAAGACTATTTAAGTATTATTCGTGGCCTTTAAGAATATACTTACTCGTGTGACAAGAGGTGAAAGGAAGTAAAAACGAAGCGTCAGCAGGTATCAGTCACTTAGAAAATTGATACCTTTTCACTTGAAACTCACGAATATGACAAATAAGACAGGGGGAGAAATCCCTGAAAATTAACGATTTTGCAATGATAAGCAACCAGAGACAGGGATGAAATCCTAGAGATGGAATGATGTACATTGTTGCAGGGCAAACTCCATTAGCCTCAAAAGGACAATTAAATTTATCCTCATAAAGATAATAAGACAGACCTTGATTAAGAAGATTAGGGTCTGTTTTTTTGTACCAAAAGTGTACGGAGGCAGAGCCTAATAATCCCTTAAAATAAAGCATTTCCAAGCGTTTCAGAATTTGTGCTGAAGGTGACTGATGGTGATGATGTGTTAGATTTTTGCTCTGCCTCTGCTGGTGAGCTACACGATAAAGCAAAGTGCCTTCTGGACGATATAGGAGGGTGCCTTCTGACATACATGAGCCAAGAAATGCCAAATTTACGGCGTTTCTTGGCTCGTTTTTGGTTGAGTGACAATCAAATGACAATAATTTTGGGATTATTTTTTTATTGCAAAAGATCAAATATGCTCATTTGTTGATTAACAATATTTGTTGTTTGGTTATAAGTAGGATAAACTATTTCTAGAAATTCGTCTTTCCCTTTTAATGCATCTTTCAATAATCCTTGCCTATGCAGTGAAACATAAATTGCTACAGCTTCTGCTTGACAATTAATCGACTTTTGTGGATTGAATTCAATATCAGTAAAGGCGTCATAATATAGTACTTTTTCTGATAAGTCATCATGTAGATGTAAGGCGTTAATGTACAGCCAGTTGTAAAAATATGTTTTGGGTTCAGTGCTGAAAGTTTTTCCGTCTATTTGAAAAGCAATTAATTTACCACTATTTTTTAATCTGTCATCTTTTTTTGCTTGGCGTGAAGATACAAGTAAAAGATCTTTGTATGGACCTCCATGTTCAAAAACTTTGCTTGATTGAAAAGCTGATTCTACAGAAAAAGTTTTGTCTGATTTAGTAGTAATCATTAAATTAAATGCACTTAACTTTACTCCCAATTCTGCTTCCGATTTGCTTGAGATTTCAAGTATTTTAGCTGTTTTATTATTATTTAAATAAGCTTGATGTAAACTGTTGATACTCTTCTTTTTCTGCTGCTCTGAAAAGCCACTAAAGAATTGAAATTCTACATTTTCTTTTATAAAAAGTTGTTGTTCATCAGATACAACAAATACAGGTCTTATAGCCATAATTTTTTTCCTCCTACCAAAAATTCCAATCAGAGCGATAACTAAACACTCGGTTATGTACTTTTGCGGTTATATTGTCAGGAACTATATCTTTAAAGGCAGATAAAGTTTCATAATCTTGAAAATAAATGCAATCAATATATTTGATTGGGATAGTACCAAAGACAAGTATTTCAGCTTGAGGATTAGTTGGATACCAGTCCTTTATTTTGGTATCTTCCCTTTTGGGATATCCGGGATGATTATTATATAAGTCAATAAAAGCAGCCACTCCCATGCGAGATTGCAGAGATCTTGTATACATACTTGAATCACCTGCGTTAGTCCAACAATATGCACATTTGAAATCGAATAGAATCTGTATTTTTAATTTAATAACCACCCATTTTGTATTTGGTTCAGACATCCTTAAGCTATAAAACATTTTATAATTAGGGAATTCAATAGATAAGCAGTTTGCGTCTGTGCAATTATCGTAGCGCCATTCATCATTGAAATGGCTATCTATATTATTGCTTTCAATGATGTTACGGGGTACAAGACCATAATTAATGATGTTTGCAAGATTTTCAACTCTTGTAAAATGGTAAAGTGTATCAATTTGATTTTTGCATAAAAAATCGTTTAGATTGTTATATTCGTCTTGACAATCTAAATCGTTTTCCAGGAAATATATAATTTCAAATTTAGGATTGTTAACAAATGTAGCTCCACTAATGCTATGGTCAGAAGAATTGAAGGCACCTATGGGATATTCACTACCGGATATTTTGAAAGAAATATTATTGTTGCAGATTTCACATTTAATATCATCTTCTATTGAATACTCGATTTCTTCTCCCATTCCATTAGTGCCATGATCATAGTAACTAATATTAGGTTCATAGAAATCTTTATCGATTATGAACTTGTGGTTGCATCTTGAACATTGTATATGAATGTTATCAGATAATTCCATCATAAATCTTTTCATTCCTTTCTTAGTATTGTCGTTAAGAATGTAATACTATGTTATATTTTTATTCCTTCTTTGGCTTCCTTTTCCTCTTCACATAAGAGAAATTCGGAAACAGGTCTTTTAACAATTCGGCAGTTTCTTCTGCATTGTCATCTTCATTCATTTTCTGAACCAGTAGATGGTCGTCATCATCAAGATTCAACGAAACAGTATACTCTTTATTTGGGCATGTCGGGTTCATTGGGTATTTAACCTTTTTAAGATAATATTCCGTTTCTGATATTTTATCATCTTCTAGCTTGTCTCGTAAATGTGCCCAATACTCAACCATCTTTCGAAAGTTATCAAGGTCTTCCTGTGGACGGGGGCCAGCACTTGGAAACCGTTCTTCAAATTTGAGACATAATTCCCCATCTTTTATAGTAGGTCGTAGTCCGTATGCCCATTCGATGTCAAATAGCACATGAAGTGCACTGAATATATTTGCAACATCAGGGTCAGATAATGTATAAAAGCTGACTCCTAAATAGTCCTGATTTAGACGATGTACATACTTTAATCTATGGTCACAATATGCGAAATTTATCCATGTTTGGAAAACTAATATATTACAAGACAGAAGAGGATTATTTTGAAAATCATAGACATTTTCAGCTGATCACAGAGAGCGGTGCTTATCGCTATGAAATATTCGCATATAAGGATGTCAGTACCCTGACTGGTGGAATCTATACCACTTGGAAGTATGTGGACAATGATTTTAAGGAGTTTGTTGATAATACTATATGTCAAGGTAGCTATGTGGATGCAGATATAGACGTTGATGATGAGACACACATCGTTACACTATCTACGTGCTTCTACGACTCAGATGTGAGATTTACAGTAAGTGCTGTGAGGGTAGATGAGCATATGTGGAACCAGTAAAATGATGACGAAATGCCACAAATGGCTTGATATTAGGGTCTATACGGTTTATGATTTAGGTACATCTAAAGGGATGTGATTGGTTTCCTTGCCAAGCGAAATGGGAACTTTATCAGATGGGAGCCCTACCATATAAAATAAATGGGAACTATAAAAGACGGGAACCTTACCGGCAAAGAAGGAATAATATGGGCTGCATCTTCTGACGCAGCCCGTTGTTATATTTTAGGAAGTTTAAAGTCTGTACTTGTGAATTGTTGCTCAGTACAGGCTTTTTATAATTTTGAGTGACATTTACAGTGACATTTTTGAGTGACATTTACAGTGACATATGATATAATTTTTGCAGTTCGATAGGAGGAGAATATGCAAAATTTAGGTAAAGAGACAGAGACGATAGAGTTCAAAAAGACAACAGGAGAATTAAAAGAAGGAATGGTTTCGATTTCTTCTATTTTGAATAAACATAAAGTTGGTACGCTATATTTTGGTGTAAAGCCAAACGGAGATGCTACAGGACAAGATGTTTCAGAATCTTCATTGAGAGATGTCTCAAGAGCAGTATATGAATCCATACGCCCGCAAATTTATCCGGTTATTACGGAAGAGATTTTGGATGACAGACATGTTATCAAGGTGGAATTTGAAGGTAATGAGGTGCCTTATTCTGCCAGTGGACGATATTACTTAAGAACTGCTGATGAAGATAGAGAAGTCTCTCCAGCTGAACTTAAAAGATTCTTTATTGCTAATGAGTACAAAGAAAAATGGGAAAAGGCAGAATCTGATGCACAAAAAATAGACGTGGATAAAGGTGCAATTAAAAAGTTTTGTGAAAAAGCAATTGCTGCAGGGCGATTAGTAGAAGGAAAATATAGTGCATCAACAATTCTCGATAAATATGATCTTGTATCAGGGTCACATTTAAATAATGCTGGAAACGTATTGTTTGGCAAGAAAAATCCTGTGATGTTGAAAGCTGCTATATTTGCTACGGATGAGAAGCTAACTTTTCTAGATATGCAGATATTTGAAGATAATATTATTAACCTTTTAGATATTGCAGAGCAGTATATTTTTAAAAATATACACTGGGCAAATGAAATAATAGGTATGGAGCGTACAGAGATTCCGGAAATACCTGTTGCAGTTATCAGAGAAGCGCTAGCAAACAGTTTTGCACATTCTATTTATAATGGATCAACATATCATGAAATATGCATATATCCGAGTAAAGTTACTATATATAGCCCTGGTACATATGCAAGTTCTCATAAACCAGAAGAGTATATTAAGAAGAATCTGCAATCTTCCATCCGTAATGAAAAGATAGCTAAAATGTTATTTTTAAGCAAGTCTATAGAGCAGTTTGGAAGCGGATTTAAACGTATAAATAGCATGTGTAAAGATGCTAAAATCAAGTTTAGTTATGAGATTGATGAAGCAGGGTTTAC
>DAIMGJ010000029.1:0-11789 GCA_036723975.1 Lachnospiraceae bacterium | reverse complement strand
AACGAGACGACCAAAGTCGTCTCGTAAAAAAGTCTAACTTTGAGGGGTCACCTCAAAATGACTGTCTCTTTTGAATAGCCCATTCTTTTAACGCTATTCAATAATATCACCGTTAGGGCCTATAAATACTTCGTGATCCTCTCCATCATAATGATTATAGTAATGGTGACCATCTTCAAGCTTTTTCCCACAAGTTACGCATACATCCCAGTATCCAAAATCATCTTCAAACCCTGTTGTAACGCAAGCTGCCGATTTACAATTACAATATTCGCTTTTTCTATCCATAGAATACTTCCTCCATTTCTAATTATTGTGCATAAGAGCATCATTTATACCTATCACGCATATCTTCGATAGATTTAAGAATATCCTTTCTCAACGCTTCAGGCTTTAGCACTGTAGCCACGTCCCCGTATTGTAACGCCCAAAACTTAATTGCATTTACATTGGCTTTGATAGAGACTTCCGTATATTCTTCATCAGTTTTTATCAAACGATAATCTGTACCAAACCAATCTACAAAATCTCTAACATTGTAATTTTGAATCCGAAGAGTGACTCTTTCTGAAGCTCCTGTCCACATATAAATATGCTCACGCATATATTTATCTAGCTTTAGTCCATGCTCATAGCCTTGAATCGTCTCGATTTTCTTACGTCTAATATTAGTCTCCTCCACTGACCACCAACGATCGATTCTTAAATTTTCCAAGTCTTTGCCATGATATCCTTTTCCATTTTCATCCTCTACTAAACATATTAAGTAATAATGTGATTTTTCTGTTACAAGCTGATACGGATTTACCAACAGTTCTCGTCCAGTATTAGTTATGCTTTTCGCATTAATATCAAAACCTGCTTGTACCACGCGAAGTTTCTTCTCGTATTGGATAGCAGAATCAATTGTATCTATCATTTCTTGAAGACGTTTATTCTGTGTACGGTTAAAACCTTCCACATAATAAACATTTTTGACACGTTCTTTTAAACCTAGTTCTGATAAAGACTTTAACTTTTTAATTATTTCTTTTGCATCGTCAGCTGGAATATGCTGTCCAAAAAGGACACCATCAATAAGTAAGCGAAGTTCCTCGTCGCTAAAATTATTAACCTTATAAACTCCACGTTTCCCTGCAATGCGCCCATCTTCACGAAGTGCAGAAAGATATTTTGAAAGAGTATTTCTAGTACATTCAACGCCATACTCATTATTCAATAATTCTATAATCTGATTTTGTGTGAGTTTATGGTCTTTATGCGCATGTCTTTCTAATATTTCCAAAATGTAAATATCTATTAATTCACTCTTTCGCATATTATTTCTCCTTACAAAAAGAACAATTTATTCTCCACCTGTCCGGTTGGTACATAATCCAAATTCTTACATATTTTATCAGCGTAGCCCGTCGTTATTGGAAGTCTTGTTTTCTGCGTTGATCCAACATGCAATTGGCTTAAATATAAAATCTGCGTCACAGCATCTGTAATAGATACATCCCCACATGCCTTCTCAATAAGCAAAGGATTTGGGGACCCTTTCTTATTCTTCATGATTGTTGTAACCAAATAGGCTTTATTGTCATTATAAACACACGAACCAGAAGCTGGATTCATGTCAGCTAATTTCAAATCAATCATCTTCTTATAAATATTCTTTCTAACTTCTATAATTGAATAATTAATTCCCTGCGCTTTAAAGTAGTGCTCATACCACACCTCATCCTCACGACTAAAACCATCTCTGTGAATTACGATATTATTAGGCTTCTCTCCATATTCATTCTCATACGATATGATTACCTGATCAAAAATATCTTGCAAAACTTGCGGACTAATCTTTTCGCCCTGCTGTGCAATTCTTGGCTTAAAGAATCCGATTAATCTACCATATTTATCAAACACAACAGAACACGCTGGGTAATGAATACCTCGAGCCTGGGTAGACACATCCAATCCCACAAAACAATCTACATCACCAGGCATCTGGTTTACAATCCATGGAATTCCTCCAGTTTTCCCTAGTATTCCAAGTATTATATTCTGAAGATAATACTTGGAGTCGTTAGAGTTATTTTTTTGATCAGTCGCAAACTTTCTAGCCGTTTTCATACTTATCATTTGCGATGGAATATTAAGTTCCGCCCAGATTTTCTTAAATGGGTTATATGGGCTTTCTTCATCCACTCCGTCAGGAATAAGAGCAATCACAACATCAACCTCATCGGTAGATTTTAGTTTTAATGCTGCTCGTTTATAATCCGTAGTATTTCCCAAATCATATTCGTACGCAATTGTCGGTGGCCATTGAATATCTATTAGTTTTTCATGAATATACTTATCCTTTTTTCGGTGATAACCTCCTAGTGTCGCAAAACTATATATATCTATAGCTACTTGCCTTATTAAATCATTCTCTCCTCTCGGATAAAGGTATCCGATTTTTAATGGCTTATGCGGTTTTTGATAAAAACCACGACTAAAGGTCTGATATTCATGTCCACAATTAATTATGTTTTTATTCCCACAAACTAACTCTGGTAATGATATTGATGTCATTGAAAATCCTAATGAATCTAAATCTGCAAGATCCGTGCTAAAAGACAATCCATTTAATCCATCTAACTCGCCGATATCAGTGATAAACTCTCGATCCAGAGCATATCGGCTAGCCATATTACGTTTTACAACAGACTCTATTCTAGCGGAAAATGTTGAATCAATTTTCCCTACTTTTTCCCTAGTTAGTACCGGTATTAGTGCTTGCGGATAATATGCGAGTGGCTTTTCTCCGTTACGTGGTTTAACAAATACAACCGGCGTATTATCAGGTAGTTGTTCAACACGATAAGCCTCCTTCTTTTTTTCCATGTAGTATTCTTTTAAACTACAACTAAGTTCATTCAAGGGTTCACTAACTGTTGTCTCACTAATTTCAGTCAAAATACCTGTTTGTCGAAATAAACCCCAATCGTTTTTTACTTCATGACCTAGAACATCTATTTCCTTTTCTATCATATCCATAACTGATAGCTGCGAGTGGAAACCAGTTTTAGTATCAAGCCACAAGTATGCTTTTCCCGTTTTATTAATTTCAACATTTATTCTAAATATTCTCTCAAGGCTAATGCTTTTATCATCTGATTTATATGTTTTATACTCTCCATCAGGATTTCTAAACCACCTGGAAGTAATATCATTTTTACACGAATACTTATTGTACTTTTCTAACACTTTAACCGAAGAAAGACTTCGTCTAATTAGAAATTCAATATACTTCTCATAGGCCTTGGTATTCGAGGAAACTTCTAATGTTTCATAGCCGACATAGTCTAAGGAAAAATCTAATTCTTTAGGAATGTTCTCTATTTGTTCTGTTGAAATGATTTGATGTCCGTTCTCAAAAATGCCAATCTCGTGATTTACATTGCTTAATTTTAAGCATGCCCCTCTAATTATCTTATAAGGGTTTTCCTCTATATTCTGTGTTTTCAAATTATAGATATGAAATAAGCATGTTGGGACAACGCCATTTGATGGATAAACTTCAAGTCTCAATTCTTCGTTATGCATTGGTAATTACCTCGCTTTCAATCAATTATAATGATACAAGATAATTATTACATATATTATGCGCTGTAGATTGTGCATAAGCAAACCATTTTTAATTATCTATTCTTTTACATAGCCAACATTCTTTAATCACAAGAAAAAACGGAACAATTTCCATTGTCCCGCTTTCATTATTTATCCTTACAACACCTTCTCAAATACCATTGTAGCCTGAATCTTGTCTCCGCCCATGAAGCCCTTAAAACCGGATGAAGTAGTTGAGATGGTATGTAATCTGTAGCCCTTTGCAGCCTGCTCATTAATCGTTCTCTGAAGATTCGTAAACTAGAAACTTCCATAACGCAAAAATAGAGAGCCCTTAAGTCTCTATCCTCATTATTTCCTATTTAGTTTTTTCGATCCATGATTTCTTGATATTCGGCAATCTTTTTTTCGATACGCTGTTTTGCGTTGATGTCATCGGTTAATTCATAGAGACGATAAGCGGCCATAAAGAAGCAATCCGAATCCTTATCGCACATCAAATCATCACGCAAATATTTTTCCGTAATGGCTCTTGCTTCGTCGTACTTTCCGATTTCTGCTTTTAAAAATACGTTAGAAGCTGCCGCATACAAATCCTGTGGGCTGTGAGAAAGCCAGTACTCGCCGAAATCTTCTGCCTCGTTTAAACGACGGGCTTTTTCCAAAGCGTTTCCTTTGCGGAACATATACTCAGAGGGAAGCTTTTTCTCCCACTTAAAAAGAGAAATCATTTCTTCTGCGGACTCAATCACATCGTCCCAATCTTCTTTTTCCTCAAGGAAGTCAAAATATTCTTCCAAGATATCGTAAAAGCCGTAGGTGTTTTTCGTTGCCTCATCCAAATCAGAAAGCTCCGGTGCAAATGCCGGGTTGTAGCTTCGTTCTTCCTTTATCGCCTTTACAAGTGCGTTAAATGCCTCTTTCCAGTCAGCTGACTTTGCATCTTCCGGATTTAAAAGGCTTAAATGACATGCCTGCATCTTTTTTACGGCGTCGTCCCATTTTTTACTTTTTAACTCTTTATCCATTGGTTCCCTCCCAAAGTAGTTTTAACATCTTTCTCATTATAGTATGTTTACCTTTTAATATCAGTATACAGTCGGGGAGCAATGTCAATAATATTTTACAAAATTGCGTGTTTTGTCAAATTTTATCGACATAGCGCTGCAAAAAAGAGGACACCCCATAGGTATCCTCTAATTAAACTATTATTAATTAATTATTTATTTCTTTTTGCTCGGTTTCTCACCGCTTGGGGCTTCTCCTTCCGGTTTTTCACCGCTTGGCATTTCTCCGTCCGGTTTCTCACCGCTTGGCATTTCTCCTTCCGGTGCTTCACCCGGATTTCCCTGTGATTCTTTCACTTCAATCTCGATTGCTTCGCCGGAAGAAGTACTACCTTCTTCGTATTCCACGCCATTTACATAAAGAGTATAACCGTTTAAATCAATGGCATCTGCATCACAGGAAAGAGAAGTTACATAAGAATCGCCGGTTAGTTTCCATGTGGATCCACTCTCAATTTCCACATAGATTTGACCATCGCTTCCTTCCGCATTGATGGCACCCTCGTATGTTGATGCATCTGAAAGATAGAAGTTTAATACGGAAATATCATCCACTACCATATCGCCGCTAATCTCTTGATTTGAGGCATTTAAGGTAACAAGTCCACCGTTAGAACCTTCCTGTCCCCAACCTGCAGCAGCCGCTCTTAAAAACACGCCATCACTGTCTTCGTTTGTAATACTTGCATCAGAAAGTGAAATTGTGGCAGCCGTGTTGTTTACAAAGAAAATATCTCCGGATTTGTTTACGAGCGTACCGCCTGTCATGGAAAACTCAGACAAACCTTCCGCTGCATCTCCGGACTGGGACTGATACATCATAACCGCCTGATAATACTCGGATTTATCGCTATTCTTCTCTGTATTATTTGCGACCATATCCACATTGTTTAAGGTAACGGTATTGCTTCCTTCCACAACAACGCCCTGAGAACCATCGGAAGAAAGATAACTATCTTCCACTGTAATATCTGCAGTCGAATAAATTGCCGGCGAACCGGTTCCTGTGGTTGTCGCATAACTGTTTGTTACAGTAACCGTTCCACCACCCCTGTCAGATCGGATAGCCGCAGAGGAATTTCCGGTTGTATGAATCGTAACATTTGTTGCATTCGTGGTTCCGCCACCGGTTGTCATAAGACCTCCGGAACAATTTCCATCCGTTTCAATTAAGGAATCGGAAATATTTACAGTTGTTCCTTCACCGTAGGAAAAAACACCATTCGCATGCGCACCATTCGAGTATACATAGATGCCTTCTAAGGAAAGTGTGGCTTCATTTGTGGCAAAAATCGTTGCATTTTCACCATAAAAATCTGCTTCATCGCCTTCACTGTCACCCGACTTTGTAACTTCCGTATTGCTTACTTCTTTTTCCTCGCCATCTGCCTCGATTGCATGCCCGCCGTCTTCACTATTCTCGACAGAATCTGTAAGTGTCAAATCACTTTTTTGCAGTTCCTTATAATTTGCCGATGCAGTTTCCTCAGAAGCTACATTTTCCTCTTGTGATGTTGTCTCAGGAAGTGTACATGCACTAAAGCATACAGTTGACGCCAGTGCGACTGCCCAAATCGTTATGTGTAATTTCTTTTTTACTGTTTTCGCTTTCATAAATGAATACTCCTTTTCATTTGATAGAAAAAGTGTACCTCCGAAACCTAAAATGAAACTAAAAAAATCAAATTTTCAACTCTTATGTTTTTTTGGTATACTGTTTTTAATGTTAAAAACTGTGAGGGAATATTATGAAAGTAAAATGCGAATACTGTCGACAGATGATTGACGAAGGACAGGCCAAATGTCCCTACTGTGGTGCAACTATTTCCGCAGTCAATCGTGTGGCTGACAAACAGCCAAAGACCATTGAAGAATTACAAGAATGGTACACGGCACACAACCTTCCTCCTAAGGAAGTAACAAGATTTTTTATCGGAGAAGACTACAAAGAGCCAAAGGCCTTTGGTATCTATAAGGATATCAACGGTGACTTTGTTGTTTATAAAAATAAAGCGGACGGCACACGTGCCATCCGCTATCAGGGCGTGGATGAAGGCTATGCGGTCAACGAGCTTTACCAGCGCTTAAAAGCCGAAATCGCCGATCAAAAGAGTCACAATTCTTCTGTCAAAAACACTTCCAATTTTTTACACAATGTGCTTAAAGCTTATTCCCGTGCAATCTTTTTGGTTGCAGGTGTCTATGTAGCAATTTTTGGAATCATTGGATTGATCTATCTTTTTGATAAACGTCCCGCTCGTGGATACTACGACTATAACGGCAACACCTATTACTATCAAAAATCCAAATGGTATGAATACGATTCGGATACGGATGATTGGTTCCCTGCCGATAATTCAGATGAATTGGATGATACAATTACAAGCGATACCGACAGTGATTATTGGACCAGTTGGTCTTCCGGAAAAGACTTTGAAGATACCAGTTGGTATGATGCGGGTTCCAGCGACGACAGTTCAGATTGGGACAGCGACAGTTCTTGGGATTCCTCTGATTCCTGGGACTCCGGATCTACCGATTGGGGATCAGACTGGTAAAACTAAAATTTATAGTATCACCGCTACGCTTTTAAAGTGCTTCTTTTAGCACATTTTTTAGCGTATCCGCAGAAGCCAAAAGCGCCTCTTTTTCGTTTTCACTAAGTCGAATAGGGACCGCTCCCTCTACACCGTTTCTGCCCACAATGGCCGGCATACTAAGAGCTACTCCATCGATTCCGTTTTCGCCATGCTGGATACTTGAAATCGGAAGAACGGATTTTTCATCACGAATGATTGCTTCGCAAATTCTTCGTACGCTCATGGCGATGCCGTAGTAGGTAGCACCCTTTTTCTCAATAATCTCATAGGCGCTGTTTTTCACGTTGTCCGCAATCTCTTTCATGGACTTGTCGTGTTCAAAATGACCTCGCATCTCGCAAAAATCATGAATCGGAATGCCGGACACATTTGCACTGCTCCAGGCTGCAATCTCACTGTCTCCATGTTCACCGATGATAAATGCGTGAACAGAGCGGCTGTCTACACTTAAGTGTTCGCCCAAAAGATATTTAAATCTTGCGGTATCAAGCACAGTTCCGGAACCAAAAACTCTGTTTTCCGGAAATCCGCTAAGCTTTGCCGCAGCAAAGGTAAGAATATCCACCGGGTTTGCCACAATAAGAAGAATTCCTTCTTTGTTGTATTTTGCAATTTCCGGAATAATGGACTTAAAGATTCCAACATTCTTTTTTACAAGATCAAGTCTCGTCTCTCCCGGCTTTTGTCCGGCTCCGGCAGTCACAACCACAACTGCTGCATCCCCTGCATCCGCATAGTCTCCTGCATAAATCTGCATCGGTTTTGCAAAAGGAAGTCCATGGCTGATATCTAAGGCCTCACCTTGTGCCTTTTCTTTATTTACATCAATCAGCACCATCTCCGAAAAGAGTCCGCTCTCCATAAGCGCAAACGCTGATGCCGAACCAACAAACCCACAACCGACTACCGCTACTTTTCTTTCATTCAATGCTGCCATAAAAAGCCCTCCTTAAAACGTTTTTAAAAAAGCCCAAAAAGCTTCTTCGTATATGGTTCCGTATTTACAGACTGCACCGTGTAGCCAGTCTTGGCTACAGCATCAATAATCTTGTGCTCATCAATCTCCTGCTCTGAAATAAAAGTGCTTTCGCCCTTGATATGAGAACTCTTCACCTTCTGTGCATCTGGTACAACTTTTCTAATTACATCATTGACGTGTGCTTCACACATACCACACATCATACCATCGATTTTTAATGTCGTTTTAACCATCCTATTTCCTCCTAAACTTAACTCTTATAATCTGCATCTTTGCAAGCCTTCATCGTTTTTTTTTATGATTTCATAATACCACTTTTAGTTAGTATTGGCTAACCTTTTGTATAAATTCGCAGACCAAATCCACAAAAAAGCGCCACGCACGACCTTGAGGGTTTGGTCATGCGATGACGCTTGTATCTGCTTCCTATTCTTCTGCAAAAGAAAAACTCTTCCTTAATATGTTGATGCTCTGGAGCTTGTGAATTTCCATCTTCCATTTTCTTTTCTAAGAGTAAAGTCTCCCTGTAATCTCCAGCTTCCCTTACCTCCGCCGTAAACTGCAGATACTACTCTGCTTTTTCCTATCATGGTTACCTCATCACCATGAACACTTACTACAATGTTATCATGATCAGCTGAATTCCGAAATTTTTGCTTCCTCACCCATAGCATTATTCCTTACTTACGAACGTTGCTTCAGGCAAAGGAATCTGTCTGGCTCCCGGTTTTCTTAATGACCACAGCGGACAGTTTGCCTGGATTCCTTATGACTGCGACGATACCTTCTCTTGTGTCTTGTGTACACATAAAGCAGATGGACGTGAGAGCCTTAATACTTTTATCAATGTATTGCAGAAGCTTTACAACGAAGCCGTTGCATTTCCTCTGTAAACTATTTGTGCAACGCTAATTTGAAATTTGTTGTATTATTTTGTATTTATGATTGTATACGTATCCCGTGTCTTTTTTGATTCATATAAAGCCTTATCTGCGATTCCAATCAAATTACTGACAAATCCCGTTCCATAGGCTCCACCAAAGCTCATAGTAATCCTAAGTTCCGGGCAGTTATCAATCGTAATATCCCGTAAAGCGGATTTTAACCTGGCTAATTTGTTTTCCAAACTTTTTCTAGTGATTTCAAAAAACACCAGCATAAACTCATCTCCGCCATATCGAATCACCACATCGTCTTTTCGAACTGACTGTTCCAGTAGTCTGGCGACTTTTTGAATCGCCTCATCACCCACCTGATGGCCTGCGGTATCGTTAATATTTTTAAACAAATCGATATCTGCCATTACCACTGCAGTACAGGGTTTATAAATCAGCTTTTCATCCAAAAATCTACGATTACGAATCTTTGAAAGAGAATCGATATAAATCTCTGTCTCAAACTCGGAAATCATCTTCTGCTGAGCCAGACTCTGAAGCTTTGCATCTGTATTGTCCATACAGCCGTATACAATATGCGAAATATTTCCATCCTCATCTCGATCACCAATCATGAAAATGCCGTTATACCAACGATTCGTACCGTCACTGTAAAATTCCATACTAGTGGAGCCGTATTTTTCAAGAGCTTCTAAAATCAAATCCTTCTGTAACCAGTCATACATGCTTGCATGAAAACTTTCAGCTACTGTAGCATCCACGTTATTACGCAAAAACTGCAACGCATCCGGATTCTTCGGAGCCATCTCCACATATTCGTTGGTACTAATCATTCGATAGCTCAAATCTTTCACATCTATAAACATGGAAAAATTAAAGACTTTCCCGATAGCCTCGATAATTTTAACATATTCCTCCAACTCCATCTGAGCAGTTATGTCGCGGTAGCATCCCATATAGATTTCCAGTGAACCATCATCCGAGCGACGAATAAATCTGCCGGCACCGGTCACCCAAATAAGTCCACCGTCTTTTTTCTGCATGCGATAGGTGGCATGGGTAATCTCCGGTAACTCACGATGCATATGAACAGAATCCCAAAATAGCTGAACAAGTCCATCCCGCTCTTCCGGAACCAATGTCTTTACCCAGCTTTCAAACTCATTAGGTAAATCCTCCAATCCCTCATATCCAAGCATCTGCCTGGTCTCGTCATTAAACTCAAAGCTAAGCATGTTCTCATCCCGGTCAAAGGTGCAAAAATACATACCGGCTTTTAGGCCACTTGCAAACATTTCCTCTCTGACCCTGGCAATTCGATACTTGCTGTTTGCCTCGTCAATTCGCCGATTGCACTCTGTTAAAAGTTCATGTTGCTCTTTGGGATATTCGGATAAATCAAATAAAGGAGTCAAATCATCTACGTCCACACTGGCTTCCGCCATGAACTGACCAACTCCTTTATCAATACTTTCTACTGCCGTTTTTTTATTCATAATTATCTCCCCTTATATCTATCACTACAGATGTAGTATCATGCATATACACAATGATTATACTACTTTTTGTGAATTTTGGGGACGGTTCTTCTGTCTTCACTCTATATAAAGAAAGCCCAGATTCCATAAAATGAATCTGAGCTTTTAACTGTCTGGACTATATTAAGAAAAAGTTTTTACTTTCTCGTTAATCATTGCTATTCCTCCATGCTACATTAATACGGAGGCATCCTCATTCGCTGATAAAATGGGTCCACTGATGCTCTTCCGTCTCCGGCATTCCATATTTCTCTTTTCCAAGAGCGATGCTTTTCATCAGGAAAGTCATATTCCGTGCAAGGACCCTCATGTTGTACAATCCTTCCAGATCCTTCTTTGCCTCACCTTTTTCCCTGCCGTGAACGCTGTTCCAATATTGACTTGAGGCCACGGGCATACCGCTGATCGTAAAATACTTGTTCAGCTCATCATATGTGGCAGAGCATCCCCCGCGTCTTGCAACTACAACACTACCTTCCGCAGGCGATACAGCCTCTGATGTCCTTATTCCCAATAAAAACAACCTCTGTCTCTACGCCTTCCTTTTCAAATACCTTTACCATCTCATCAAGAGCAATAGCCGTATTGCCACCAACTCTCGGACTTCCATTCAAAATAAGTACCTTCATTGCACCCTCCTAAACTTCTTTCATTCTACCATTATGTCTACTCTAAATATATATTCCAACAAATTATCCAAAGTTATTATTTTCTCAAATACTTCTCATCCGATTCATATTCGTCGCTGACAAATCGTTCCACTATCATGTGAAGATCATACTTATCGCGAAGTCGAGCAAGTTGCTTCATCATTGGTGATGCATGATGTGCATCTATAGCCGCCTGATCCGACCACGAATCGATGAGCAATATGGTCTCAGGATCAATTTCCATTCATTCCCTTATAGTAAAGATTTACCGTTATCATGAAAACCTCCTTGGTAAGTTATGCTGTAATATAATTGTCTATGATAATTCTTGTAATATAGTTGCAATATCACCATCAATACATATACTTCTATCTGCAATTTCCTCTGGGCAAAATGCTTCGCCATAGTTTAAGCAGGCATATACCGCTTTTTCATTTGCCAGCGTCATCTGCCAGAACGGAT
>DAIMGJ010000028.1:0-14078 GCA_036723975.1 Lachnospiraceae bacterium | reverse complement strand
ATTTGAAAATGTTATAGAATATATGGGTATATAGTGATTTCATAGAATAACAATTATTTATGATTTGACTGTGATTACCCGACATTTCGTGTTATAATATGGGTGGCTCAAGGTGCTACACTAACCTGTCGTTTTTGAACCTACATCTACTTTAAACGGGAATCCTATTATTGTTCATTGGCTGTCATGCCCCCGCCGTAAGGCGCCAGGGGACGGCAAAAGATGAATTGCGGTAACCCACCTAGCTATAGCTAGGAGTCAAAATCGCAGGCGTAGCATTTTGGGTTATTTTTTGTGTTGAAATATAAGCGACATCGTGCTATTATTGGTAATCGAAAGGCGTTGAAAACTCTAAGTAGATTCTTACTTTACGTGGAAGAGAGGCGAAGTCGCGGGCTGGAAGCTTTGCTCATATCGGTAAGAAACGAATTTCAAGTGGGAGCCTACAATTATATAAAGCAATGAGTGCCGGAAAGAGTTCTTTTCGGAATCAGGGTGGTAACGCGGAGTTTATAACGGCTTCGTCCCTAGAACATAGGGGCGGAGCCTTTTTTTATGTGAGCTCAAATCTTTCGCCGAGGCAAAGCCGAAGGTGAAAATTTAAATGAGCGAACTACGTGTAGAAACATCCGGTGGATGTTTCGTTACACGCTATACAAGGAGGAAAAGCATGAAAGACAAATTGTTGGAAATCCAAAAGAAAGCATTGGAACAGATTGAAAATGCAAAAGAACTTTCTGCATTAAATGATGTTCGTGTTTCCATTTTAGGAAAGAAAGGTGAAATGACTTCCATTTTAAAGGGAATGAAAGACGTTTCTCCGGAGGATCGACCAAAGGTTGGTCAGATGGTAAACGATACCAGAGAAATCATTGAAGCAAAACTTGCAGAAGCAAAGGAAGCGTTAGAGGCAAAGGAATTGGAACTTCGTTTGTCTGCTGAGACCATCGACGTTACTCTCCCTGCAAAGAAAAATAAAATCGGTCACCGTCATCCAAACACCATTGCCCTTCAGGAAGTGGAAAAAATCTTTATCGGTATGGGCTATGAGGTAGTGGAAGGTCCGGAAGTGGAATTGGATTACTACAACTTTGAAGCATTAAATATCCCTGCAAATCATCCGGCAAAGGATGAACAGGATACCTTCTATATCACAAAAGATATTTTGCTTCGTACCCAGACTTCTCCGGTTCAGGTGCGTCAGATGGAAAAAGGAAAACTTCCGATTCGTATGATTGCACCGGGAAGAGTATTTAGATCCGATGAAGTGGATGCAACCCATTCACCTTCTTTCCATCAGATTGAAGGTATGGTTATTGATAAAGGAATTACATTTGCAGATTTAAAGGGAACCTTAGCTGAGTTTGCCAAGGAAATGTTTGGTGAGGACACCAAGGTGAAATTCCGTCCACATCACTTCCCGTTTACAGAGCCGTCTGCAGAAATGGATGTTACCTGCTTTAAATGCGGCGGTAAGGGATGTCGTTTCTGTAAGGGGGAAGGCTGGATTGAAATCTTAGGCTGCGGAACCGTACATCCGAAGGTACTTAAGATGAGTGGAATCGACCCGGAAGAGTATTCCGGATTTGCATTCGGTATGGGCTTAGAGCGTATCGCGTTGTTAAAGTACGAAATTGACGATATGCGCCTTTTGTATGAAAACGATGAAAGATTCTTAAGTCAGTTTTAGGATAAGGAGAAAACGAAATGAAAACATCTCTTAAATGGATAAAATCTATGGTGCCCGGCATGGAGAATGTCACACCTCAGGAATACATGGACGCTATGACACTTTCCGGTTCAAAGGTAGAGTTCTTTGAACAGTTGGATGGTGATTTGGAAAAAATCGTTGTAGGACAGATTAAAGAAATCGCTCCACATCCGGATGCAGATAAGCTTGTGGTTTGCCAGGTGGATATCGGTTCTGAAGTTGTTCAGATTGTAACCGGCGCACCAAATGCAGTTGTAGGAATGAAGACTCCGGTTGTACTAGACGGCGGACGCGTGGCAGGCGGCCATGACGGACAGAGAGTTGAAGGCGGCGTAAAAATTAAAAAAGGAAAACTTCGTGGGGTTGAGTCCTTTGGTATGATGTGCTCAATTGAAGAACTTGGTTCTAACTGCGATATGTTTCCGGAAGCTCCGGCTGACGGACTTTATGTATTTGACGATGATGCACCTGTTGGAGCAAATGCTGCAGAGGTACTTGGCCTTGATGATGCGGTTGTGGAATATGAGATTACATCTAACCGTGTAGACTGCTATTCCGTTATGGGTATTGCAAGAGAAGCAGCTGCAACATTTAGAAAAGAATTTGTTCCTCCTGTAGTAAAAGAAACAGGAAACAACGAGGATGTGAATGATTACATCTCTGTTGAAGTAAAGAATTATGACCTTTGCAAGAGATATACCGCAAGAGTCGTAAAGAATATTAAGATTGGTCCTTCTCCAAAGTGGATGCAGGAACGCCTTCGTGCACAGGGCATTCGTCCAATTAACAACATCGTAGATATCACAAACTACGTAATGGAAGAGTATGGACAGCCCATGCATGCCTATGATTACGATACCATTGCAGGTAAAAAGATAGTGGTTCGTAATGCGACAAGGGGTGAAATGTTTACAACTTTAGATGGTCAGGAGCATGAGCTTGACGATAGCATGCTTATGATTTGTGACGGAGAAAAGCCAGTGGGTATCGGTGGTATCATGGGTGGTGAAAACTCTATGATTACCGATGATGTAAAGACCATGCTTTTCGAAGCAGCTTGTTTTGACGGAACCAACATCCGTCTTTCCGCAAAGAAGCTTGGTATGCGTACGGAAGCTTCCGGTATTTTTGAAAAGGGCTTAGATCCGAATAATGCCATTGAAGCCATGAACCGTGCCTGCCAACTGGTAGAAGAGTTGGGTTGCGGTGAAGTTGTTGGTGGTGTTGTAGATTTATATCCGGTGAAAAATGAACCGATTACTTTACCGTTTGAGCCGGAAAAATACAATAAGATTCTTGGTACCAACGTATCTGTAGACGAGATGCTTGATTACTTCAAACGCTTAGAGTTGGAAGTAAGTGATGACAGAAAGAGCGTTAGGATTCCAACTTTCCGTCAGGATTTGTTATCTTATGCGGATTTGGCAGAGGAGGTTGCTCGTTTCTTCGGATATGACAAGATTCCGACCACATTGCCAAGCGGTGCGGCAACAGCAGGAAAACTAAGCTACAAGATGGAAATCGAAAATATTGCTAGAGACGTAGCTGAGTACTGTGGATTCTCACAGGCTTATACCTATTCTTTTGAAAGCCCGAAGGTATACGATAAGCTTCGTTTGGATAAGGATGATAAGCAGCGTCAGGCAGTTGTTATTTCAAACCCGTTAGGAGAAGACTTCTCTATTATGAGAACCATTTCTTTAAACGGTATGTTGACAAGCCTTGCTACCAACTATAATCGTCGTAACAAAGACGTTCGTTTGTACGAACTTGGCAATATATATCTTCCAAAGGCACTTCCGATAACGGAACTTCCGGAAGAACGTATGCAGTTTACCTTGGGATTCTACGGTGAGGGCGATTTCTTTACCTTAAAGGGTGTGGTAGAAGAATTCTTAAGCCAGGTAGGAATGACAAAGAAGGTAACGTATGATCCTGCTGCAGGAAAGAACTTCTTACATCCGGGACGCCAGGCAAATATTATCTATAAGGATACCGTTATCGGATATCTGGGTCAGGTACATCCTTTGGTAATGAAAAACTATGATATGAAGACAGATGCCTATGTGGCAGTGATCGATATGCCTTATATCGTAGAGATGTCTTCCTTTGAGAAGAAGTACACCGGTATCGCAAACTTCCCGGCTGCTACAAGAGATATTTCCATGGTAGTACCAAAGAGTGTACTTGCCGGAGATATTGAGGAGGTCTTTGAAAAGAAGGGTGGCGCTTACCTTGAGTCCTATGAACTCTTCGACGTATACGAAGGTGCACAGGTACTTACGGGACATAAGTCCATGGCATATTCCCTTACCTTTAGAGCAAAGGACAAGACAATTGCGGAAGAAGACATTACCTCCGCTATGGAACGTATTTTAAAGGCGCTTAAGGAGTTAAACATTGAACTTCGTGCTTAAATCGGGGATACGGTTTTTATCTTAAAAACGAAAATACATAATTTATGGGGCTTAGGGAATTTCTCTAAGCCCTTTATGGAGTAAAGATTTATGAGCGAATTTGCTATGAGAGTAGAGGATTATGATTATGACCTTCCGGAGGAATTAATCGCACAGGATCCTCTTTTAAAAAGAGATGAATCAAGACTGATGGTTTTGGGAAAGGAAAGCGGGGAAGTAACCCACCGTCATTTCTATGATATAAAAGAATACCTCCGTCCGGGAGACTGCCTTGTTATCAATAATACCAAGGTGATTCCTGCCCGTTTGTACGGAGTAAAGGCAGATACCGGCGCAGCGGTAGAGGTGCTTTTATTAAAACGTCATGAAGGAGATGTATGGGAGACTCTGGTTCGGCCCGGTAAAAAATGCAAAATTGGTGCAAAGCTTTCCTTTGGAGACGGAAGACTTACGGCAGAGGTCGTGGATATCATCGAAGAGGGAAACCGTATGATACGTTTCTCCTATGAAGGTATTTTTGAAGAAGTGTTGGATTCCTTGGGAGAGATGCCCCTTCCTCCCTATATCACACACAAACTTCAGGATAAGAACCGTTATCAGACGGTCTATGCAAAGTATGAAGGATCGGCAGCAGCACCTACCGCAGGACTTCATTTTACCAAGGAGCTCTTAGAAGAGATTAAGGCTATGGGGGTGGATATTGCAGAGGTAACCCTTCATGTAGGACTTGGAACCTTCCGTCCGGTAAAGGTGGAAAATATCTTAGAGCATCATATGCATTCGGAATACTATCAGGTGTCAAAGGAAGCCTGCGATATCATAAATGCCACAAAGAAACGTGGTGGACGTGTGATTTCTGTCGGAACCACATCCACACGTACGCTGGAATCGGCAGCAGAGTCAAAGATTAACGGAAAAAATTCACTTTTATCCCCAAAGAGTGGCGATACGGACATTTTTATCTACCCGGGCTATGAGTTTAAGGTTATCGATGGACTGATTACAAACTTCCATTTACCACAGTCTACCCTTATTATGCTGGTTTCCGCCCTTGCCGGCCGTGAACATGTTCTTTCCGCGTATGCACAGGCGGTTGAGGAACGCTATCGTTTCTTTTCCTTCGGAGATGCAATGCTGATTCTGTAGAACTATATAAACATTCGGATTGTGATTGTATATTTCAAAAAGTACATAAAGTGATACTATTATTATGGATTAAAACAGGTTAATAATAGAGTTTAGTCTCGCCACGAGGGATGGAAAAACCAATCCCGACAGGCGGGCAGCTGGAGAGTTATAAATCATGAATATGATAAAGAAGATTTATTATACAGATCTAAAAAACTTATTCAAGAGTTTCTTTGCACTTGTTATAGTGATAGGAGTATGTTTCCTCCCGGCGCTGTACGCATGGTGCAACATCTATTCAAACTGGGATCCCTACGGCAATACCGCAAACTTAAAAATGGCAGCAGTGTCTTTGGACAAAGGCTACACCGATGATGACGGTGTATATCATAATGCCGGCGATGAAATCATCGAGCAGTTAAAAGACAATGACAAAATCGACTGGCAGTTTGTGGAAAGCGAAGAGGATGCCGTCACAGGAGTAAAAGACGGAAGCTATTACGGAGCTGTCGTGGTATCCGAAGACTTTTCTTATAACATGTACGATATTTTCGGACATGAAGTCACAAAGCCTCAACTTATTTTCTATCAGAATCAAAAGAAAAATCCGGTGGCAACAAAGATTTCCGATACGGTAGTGGGAACTTTGCAAAGCAATATCAATGAAAAGTTTGTAAAGGTGATGACCACTACTATTTTCAAAGACGCCAATCAGCTTTCTTCCGATATAGAAGCAGAGGGCGGTGTGGATGAACTGATTGGACGGTTGGAAAATGTAAACAATCAGTTGAAAGAGTATGAAAAAACATTGGATGCCCTTTCAAAAGGAAACGATATTCTTTCGAGTGCAGTAACGGTTGCTGATAAAGATGTGACCTCTATGGGAAAAAATGCCGCAAGCGGAGCGGATGCCATTGATAGTGCGCAAACTTCCATAAATACAACGGTGGGGGCAATTGATGCCTATACCGGCAGCGTCAATGCTACGTTGAATAATTCCGTGGAAGAACTGAAAAAAGCAGTTGAATCATTGGAAGAGGCAAAGATTGCAGGTGATGCCGCAGCCATGGGCGAAGCGTTGGAAAAAACCAAAGAGAATTTGGATAATGTTGCAGCGGATTTAAAAACACTTTCGGAATCCATGGAGGCAGCCGGCGTTGGCGGCGCGGAAGGAAGCCTTGGCGCTTATGATCAGGTAAAGGATGTTCTTTCAACCATCGGCGAGGTGAAAACGAGCATCACTTCCACACAGACCGACTTGATGGCGGAAAACGTAAAAGATAACTTTGAAACCAACAAACAGGCCATGATTAATCAGATAAATGCTGCCATCGATAATGTAAAGAGCATTCAAAGCACCATGACAAACACCATGATTCCAAAGGTTAAAAGTTCCATGGAGTCTTTAAATACAACTCTTTCCAATGTCAGTGATTTACTAAACAACGTTTCTTCTACATTGGCAGGTATGGGAGATGTGTTTGATGCACTACAGCTTACCATAAACTCCGGAAGTAAGAGTTTTACCCAAACCAGAGACGCCATTGATATGCTATCCGACAGACTTGAGGATACGATAGAAAAGGTAAATGCAGCAAAAGACAGCGACAAGGTTCAGGTGCTTTTGGAAACCCTATCCGGAGATCCTGATTTGTACGGAGAATTTTTCTCGGAACCGGTTCAGATAGAAACGGAAGTGATTTATCCGGTGGAAAACTACGGTTCGGCAGTTACTCCTTTTTATACGGTGTTGGCGATTTGGGTCGGAGCTTTGATTTTGACTGCGATTCTAAAGGTTAAACCGAACACAATAGTATTTCCGGATGCAAAGGATTATGAACTTTATTTGGGACGTTACGGAATCTTTTTTGTCCTGGGACAGATTCAGACCTTGATTATTGTGCTGGGAGATTTGTTCTTACTTCACGTACAGTGCATTCATCCGTTTTATTTCTGGCTGGCGTCTGCAATGATCAGTTTTACGTTCTCTCTTTTGATTTACACTCTGGTGTTAGCCTTTGGGGATGTGGGAAAGGCCTTTGCTGTCGTAATTGTCGTAATTCAGATTGCGGGATCCAGCGGTACCTACCCAATAGAGCTTTTACCGGAGTTCTTCCAGAAGTTGTATATTTTCTTCCCGTTCCCATACGGAATCAATGCGCTTCGTGAGTCTATAGCGGGAATGTATGAGCATGCGTATGTGATTTATTTGCTGGAACTTATGATATTTGTTGTAGCTTCCCTGGTTTTAGGTCTTTGGATCAGAAAACCCTTTACAGAGTTGGGGCACTATATGGAAAAACGCATGGAAGATACGGAGATGTTGTGATATGGATTATAAAAAAGCATTTGAAAAATATGTGGATTATCAGCAGGATCTGCATGTAAAAAATCAAAAGAGAATTCAGACCGGCTTGAAGGTAAATATTTTACTCCCTCTTGTGTTTTTGATACTTTGCTTTTTGACCCAGGGTTCCAAACTGGTATTTTTGCTTTTGTGGATCGGTTCTTTGTTTGGTATAGCCGCGTACTTAATGTATGTGGAATTTATGGATTACAAATTGCAGGAACAGTTGAAGGATTATTTGGAAAATGATTCTTTAGAGACCAATGTTTTGATTGGAAAGAAAGTAAACCGTGCAGAGGCAATCGTTAGTACCACTATGGATAAACTCGATGAAAAACTGGAAGAGAAAAAAGAGGAAAACCGTCAGAAACTGGAAGCCGGAAAACAAAAAGTAAAAGAAAAAATCGAACAGTTGAAGGAGGAAAAAGATGCTTAATATTATTCGCATATTTGCCTCTGATGCAAAACGACTGTATACCAATGTAGTGGCAGTGGTAGTAATTATCGGTTTGTCCGTAATTCCATCTCTGTACGCATGGTTTAATATTTTATCCAACTGGGCACCTTATGAAAAAGAGGCCACCGGTCATCTTTCCGTTGCTGTGGCTTCGGACGATGCGGGATGCAATTTGGATGGTGTAGAGTTAAATGTGGGCTCCATTATCATTGATAACTTAAAGGGAAATGACAGCATTAACTGGGTGTTTTTAGAGGATTCTCATGAGGCGATTTCTCAGGTGGAAAGCGGCGAATGCTATGCGGCACTCGTTATCGATCAGGATTTCTCTGAGGATATGCTTAGCTTCCTTGGAGGAAATGTAAAACACCCCACTATTGTCTATTATGAAAATGAAAAGAAAAACGCCATTGCACCGAAGATTACGGGAAAGGTAAAAACCACCGTTCAGGAGGAAGTAAATAAGGCCTTTGTAAATACCATGGCGTCTTCCTTGTTGACTGCGTCCAACTATGTGATTACAGAAGACGGGAATGCAACAAACGGTATTACCGGTGTGGCGGTTACAAAACTTAATCGCTTAAATGGAGATGTAAAAACCATTATCAGTCTGTTGGATTCTTACATCAGTATTATGGATGCTTCCGAGTCTTTGATGGAAGCGGCTGCCGGGGTAAGCACGGAACTGGATGCCATTGAAGAAAACTCCAGAGCCATGATGGCAGCAGCGGATTCTTCGTTGTCGGTAAATGTGACTTCTGTCGGTGCGGTATCCCAAGTTGTGATTGCCGGATTCGATACAGCGGATAAGCAATTGGAAAATACACAGACTCTTGTGAATGAGATGGTATCTCAGGTGGAAAGTACCGGTGAGTATTCGGAAGTGATGGCGGAAGCACTAAAGGTTGCATTGACTTCTGCACAGAGCAGCTTTGATACGGCTGTAAGTACCGCCAAAAGTGATGTTAATTATGAAAATGATGAACTGGATTCCAAAATCGAGGAAGTAAACACAGGATTATCCTCTCTTAATGATAATGTGGCTGCTATGCAGACTGCGGGAAAAACTACGGCGGAGGATGCTGCTGCCACATTAAAGTCATTAAGCGATCATATTTCAAGTGCCAGAACTTCCTTGGCAGCGTTAAAGAACGGATATCAGAACAGTGTATCTCCGTCCATTAACAATACACTTACGCAAATCGGAAATTCTTTAAACGAAGTTAGAAGTCTTTTGAAGTATTCCGGAAGCGGAGTGGACCAGTTGGCCGGTATTTTGGGATCCTACCCGGATGTGATGTCCATGGGAAAAGACAATCTTGTGGAAACCAGAAACAGTGTTGCGGAGATGCAGACACAATTACAGCAGATCATCGATGATATGGAAGCTGTGGATGGAAACAAGCAGTATCAGATGTTGTTACAGCTTTTGGAGACGGATCCCGCAATCATCGCGGATTTTGTTTCCAGCCCTATTGATATCAATCAACAAAGCATTTATGAAATTGAAAATAACGGTTCCGCAACGGCTCCGTTTTACATTATCTTATCTATTTGGGTTGGAGCACTTATTTTGGTTGCCATTGTTCATACGAAGGTAAAAAACGTTCCGGGTGTGGAACATTTAACTACGGTACAGGAATTCTTCGGAAGATATTTGGTGTTCTACGTTATTGGGCAGCTACAGACCTTTATTACGGTGATGGGAGCTTTGTATTTCACCGGAATTCAGTGCCAGCATAAGTTTTTGTTTTGGCTGGCATGCTCCTTTGTAAGCTTTACCTTTACCCTGTTTTTGTATGCGTTGACCTATGCCTTCGAAGCGGTGGGAGAGGCAATCGCCGTAGTACTTATGGTACTTCAGGTAGCCGGAAGCGGCGGAACTTTCCCTGTGGAAGTATTACCGAAAGTCTATCAGGTAATGTATGAATATATGCCGTTTGCTTACGGAATGAATGCTGTAAGAGAGTGTATTGCCGGTATGTATCAGATGGATTACTGGAAGTATATGTCCGGACTTTTGCTATACATTGGCCTAGCCCTTTTGATTGGTCTTGTTATCAGCATTCCGTGCAAGAAATTAAATCTTACCATTAAAGAGAGCACGGAAAAAACGGATTTGTTAATTTAAAAAAGAAAACCTATACTGTCGACAAGTTTTTTGTTATGGTATGTAAGGTAAGGAGACAAAAAGATGAGTGTAGACAGTATACTTTTTGAGCACTTGGGAATACGCTTTTCTCATGTGGGACAAAATATTTCGATTTTTGGGTTTGAAATTGCATATTACGGAATGGTCATTACCTTTGGAATGATTCTTGCGTGGCTGTTTATTTTGGCGGATGCCAAGAGAAAAGGTCAAAGTACGGATGATTACCTGGATGTGATTATCTGGGGCATGGTTTTAGGTGTTATCGGAGCCCGGGCCTATTATGTGATTTTTTCCTGGAGTGAATACAAAGATCGACTGATTGGTGTTTTTATGTTACGAGAGGGAGGCCTTGCCATCTATGGCGGCATTATCGGAGGCTTCCTCGGAGTGTTTTTGATTTGCAAAAAGAAGGGACTGAAACTGTTTGATGTTTTGGATTCCGTAGCCTATGGAGTATTAATTGGTCAGATTTTCGGACGCTGGGGAAACTTTTTTAACAGAGAGGCTTTCGGTGGATATTCCGACGGACTTTTGTCCATGCAGATTCCGGTGGAGGCAGTAAGGGATTCATCGGATATCACGGCGGAGATGACCGAACACCTTTTAAATATTGATGGAATTAATTTCATCAGTGTGCATCCTACGTTTTTGTATGAAAGCTTATGGAATCTGGGGGTATTTTTTCTTTTGCTTTTCCTTCGAAAGAAAAAGGTATTTGACGGAGAACTGTTTTTCCTATATCTTATGTTTTACGGGCTCGGAAGATTCTGGATTGAGTCTTTGAGAACCGATCAGTTAAAGATGATTGGAATCAACCTTCCGGTTTCCCAGGTGCTATCGGTGATTCTGATTCTGGTTTCCGTTGTTTATTTAATGTATCATTTTTTAAAATTGCGAAAGGGGACACCTAATGTTAAGTGAAAATATTAAGAAACTTGTGCAGTATGGAATCAATTCCGGATTGATGCCGGAGTGTGAGCGTGTGTACGCCACAAATCTTTTACTGGATTGCTTTAAGGAAGATGAATACGAGGATGTGGACTGCGATCTTTCCAATATCGAATTGGAGGAAGTTTTAAAAGCACTTTTGGACGAGGCGGTTTCCCGTGGCATTATCGAGGACTCCATTGTTTACCGTGATTTGTTTGATACCAAGCTTATGAACTGCCTGACTCCGCGCCCGGCAGAAGTTCAGCGTGTGTTCAAAGAAAAGTATGCAATCAGCCCGGAAACTGCAACTGACTATTTCTACAAGTTGAGCCGTGCGTCTGATTATATTCGTACCTATCGTGTAAAAAAGGATTTGAAGTGGACCACCGAGACCGACTATGGAACATTGGATATCACGATTAACTTATCCAAACCGGAAAAGGATCCAAAGGCGATTGCAGCAGCAAAGAATGCGCCACAGTCTGCATATCCGAAATGTTTGCTTTGTGTGGAAAACGAAGGATATGCCGGAAGAGCAAATCATCCGGCCCGGGAAAATCACAGAATTATTCCAATCCGCATCAATGACAGTGATTGGGGGTTCCAGTATTCTCCTTATGTATATTATAACGAGCACTGCATCGTGTTTAACGGACAGCATACCCCGATGAAAATCGAGAAGGCTACCTTTATCAAGTTGTTTGATTTTGTAAAAGCATTCCCTCATTACTTCTTGGGATCCAATGCGGATCTTCCGATTGTGGGTGGATCAATTCTAAGTCATGACCATTTCCAGGGCGGACATTATACCTTTGCCATGGAAAAGGCTCCGATGATCGAAAACTTTACTGTAAAGGGATTTGAGGATGTGACTTGCGGAATTGTAAAATGGCCGCTTTCTGTTATCCGTTTACAGTGTAAGGATGAAAAGCGTATCATCGATTTGGCAGATCATATTCTTGGCGCCTGGAGAGGCTATACCGACGAAGAGGCGTTTATCTTTGCGGAAACCGATGGTGAGCCGCATAACACCATTACTCCGATTGCCAGAAAGCGTGGAGACTTATTTGAACTTGATTTGGCACTCCGTAATAATATTACAACTGAGGAGCATCCTTTGGGAGTTTATCATCCTCATGAGAAACTTCACCATATCAAAAAAGAAAACATCGGCTTGATTGAGGTTATGGGACTTGCGGTTCTTCCTTCCAGATTAAAGGGTGAGCTTGAAGATTTGGCAGATGCCATTGTAGAAGGAAAAGATTTACGCGCCGATGAAACTCTTGCAAAGCATGCTGACTGGGTAGACGAGTTTAAAGGCAACTATACCATTACAAAGGAGAATGTTTCCGAAATCCTTCAACAGGAAGTTGGAAAAGTCTTTTGTCAGGTGTTGGAAGACGCCGGCGTATATAAATGCAACGACGAAGGTTTAAAAGCGTTCAGAAGATTTATTGAAGTATTGTAATATTGTAGTATAAAGAATCGTAGAATCTTTTTGTGTAGGGCTCTTTTTTTTGGAGCCCGGCAAAAAGTATTCTACGATTCTTTTGTTTTTAGAGTTTAAACAAATTTTATAAAATGTATATTATTTTTCGACGTTAATTATTGAAAAATAACAAGGGGAGTTTTATAATTTCGTAAGAAACATATTATAAATAGAGGAGGAGTTAAATATGTTGTTTCAACTTTATGACAGCCATGCAGTCGTAAGTCTTATTGGCTGGGTGCTCGTTTTCGCAGGATTAATCATCATGAACGAAATCGGACGCCGTACAAAGTTAGGCGGAATGATTGTTTTTGTTGTTATCCCGCTTATTTTAACAGTATACTTCATCGCTGCTCACTGTGGTGCATTCGGCGGTAAAGATAACTGGACAGTAGCTTACATGGATGGTTGGTTCCATTACTTTAAGCTTTATGCAGCTGACATCGGATGTGTCGGTTTTATGATGATCAAGTACAAAGAAGGACTTGGTAAAAAAGAGTGGTTCAAATGGTGGCCTTGGTTCATCGTTGCTGCTAACATCATGATCGCTAACGTATCTGATCTTGAGTCAGCATTTGCTGCTTACGGAATCACAGGAGATTTCTCCGGTGCTTGGTGGGCATCAAACGAAGGTGTATTCATCTACGGTGGTTGGTGGAACATCATCAACTTCATTTCAGGTATGATTAATATCTTCTGTATGACAGGATGTATTAAGCTTTATACTTCAAAGGATAAGAACAAGAGCGATATGCTTTGGCCGGACATGACAGTTTGGTTCATCGTTGCTTATGACCTTTGGAACTTTGAGTATACATACCTTAACCTTCCTACACATACTTGGTACTGCGGTGTTGCTTTACTTCTTGCTCCTACATTTGCAAACGCATTCTGGAACAAGGGTGCATGGATTCAGAACCGTGCAAACACACTTGCAATCTGGTGTATGTGGGCACAGGTATTGCCTCTCTTCCAGTTAGCATGGATGCCGGCAGCACTTCCAAGTGTATACGGCGGAGCTTCAGAGAATGGCGTTACAGCTATGAACCTCTATGAAAGCGCTATTTCCATCTACAATGCAGGACAGGGCAAAACCGAAGCAGCTAACCAGGCTATGGAAGCATTCCAGATTACAGCTAATCCTAAGGCACAGGGTGTTGTTGCACTTGTAGCTTTAGCAGCAAACGTAATCTGCATCACTGTAATCATTACACGTTCTATCAAGGCAGGCAAGAATCCTTACTCTAACAACGTATTTGAAGGAACTAAGGACTTCGAAGAAGCTATGGCTAGAGCAGAGTAATATTACTCTTTGTAAAAAGTATCTTTTTGAGAGACAGGAATTATTTCCTGTCTCTTTTTTACTGTTGCTAAGCGACAGCATATAGATATAGCGCACAGTTATTATAAAGTGTTTCGTGTCGTAATCTCTCGCTGGAAAAACTAA
>DAIMGJ010000027.1:0-15013 GCA_036723975.1 Lachnospiraceae bacterium | reverse complement strand
TCCATGTGTTCCGCCTAGTTCATAAATATGTGTCCAGGATTCTGGGTACATATCAGAACCTGATGAAGAATCATCGGGTTCTTTTTTTGTAGAAAAAACTAATAATTTTGCACACATTTTCAAAAAAAATGTATAATAAAGGTATCTTGAAGGTGGGGTGACTTACTATGAGCGAAAAGTTATCGACAAAACTTAAGAATTTGGGACAGACCTTTACGGTATTCGGAATCATAGCGGCAGTATCGATTCTGTTACTTTTGGCGCTCTACAGTAGAGACTACAATCTGAAGGTTGATAGTCGTGGTATCTATTGGTCACCGGAAATCGGAATTCAAACCCCTTCCACGCTTACCTTAAACAACGATCAAAAGGGCAAAGTCGTTTGTACCTGCAATTATATAACTGATGTAGAAGGCTATCAGTTCCGTATTGCAGGAACACCGGTGGTTTGGATGGGAAAGACCTATCGAACTGCAACCAACGGATACATTGCTGCAGGTTTTCACGAAGGCCAAAAGGTTCGAGTTCAGGTAAGAGCGTACAAAACCAATTCGCAGGGACGTGTGGTTTACGGACGATGGTCCGGTGTACGATCCATCACGGCTCGCTAAGGGAGAGAAAGGATTACAAATGGAATTTAGACCCTGTATTGATATTCATGATGGGAAAGTAAAGCAAATCATCGGAAGTTCATTATCTGACGATGATGCGGGCGTCTCGGAAAACTTTGTATCCGAAAAGGATGCAGATTTTTTTGCTGAGTTTTACAAAGAGGAGCAACTATATCGTGGACACGTGATAATGTTGAATAAACCGGGGAGCGAGTACTATGAGGCCACGAAGACCCAGGCTCTGAAAGCTTTAAAAGCTTTCCCGCAAGGTCTTCAAATCGGAGGCGGCATTACGGCAGACAACGCGAAGGAATACTTGGATGCCGGGGCTTCTCATGTGATTGTTACCTCCTACGTTTTTTCGGAGGGAGAAATCAATTACGAGAATTTGGAAAAGTTAAAAAATGCGGTGGGCAGGGAGCACATCGTTTTGGATTTAAGCTGCAGGAAGCACCACAAGAATTATTATGTGGTGACGGATCGCTGGCAGACCTTTACCAAAGAACAGGTAAACAAAGAGTTATTGGAGCATCTTTCCGACTATTGTGATGAATTTTTGATTCATGCAGCAGATGTGGAAGGAAAGTCTGAAGGTGTCGATGAGGAATTAATTGAGATTCTTTCCGAATACGAGGGAAATCCGGTTACCTATGCCGGCGGCATCGCTGATTACGACGACATTGACACCATTTACGAACACTCTGCCGGTCGATTGAATATCACAATCGGCTCCGCGTTAGATCTTTTTGGTGGAGAGTTAAATTACGAAACAGTTAAACAGATGTGCCAAATATAATAAATCGCCCCTGCGGGAGGCGGTCAGTAGATTAATAAAGGGTGAAGAATATGAAATTTACGAAAATGCATGGTTGTGGCAATGATTATGTATATGTTGATTGTTTCCACGAAACTGTGGACAATCCGGAGGCTGTAGCGAAGTTTGTTAGTAACCGACACTTTGGTGTGGGAAGCGACGGGCTTATTTTGATTTGTCCATCCAAGGTGGCGGATGTTGAAATGGTGATGTTCAATGCGGACGGAAGCCGTGGCGAAATGTGCGGAAACGGAATCCGTTGCGTTGGAAAATATGCCTATGATTTCGGGTTGGTAAAAAAAGAGGAGATTACCGTGGAAACCTTGGCCGGAATCAAGACGTTAAAGCTGATTCTAAAGGATGGAAAAGTCGATCGCGTTCGTGTGGATATGGGGGCGCCGATTTTTGATGCCAGAAAAGTCCCGGTGACGTTCCCTGAGGGCGAAATGATTAATGAGCCTATGGAAGTGGATGGAAAGATTTATCATGTGACCTGTTTATCCATGGGAAACCCTCATTGCGTTACATTTTTGAATCAGGATATAAGACAGCTGGATTTGGAAAAAATCGGACCGAAGTTTGAGTTTCATGAGACTTTTCCAAAGAGGGTGAATACGGAATTCGCCAATATTATTGATGAAAAACATATTCGTATGCGCGTGTGGGAAAGAGGAAGCGGTGAAACCTTGGCTTGTGGAACCGGAGCCTGTGCAACAGCAGTAGCTGCAATAATAAACGGTCGTTGTGATGATACCGTGGAGTTGGAACTTTTGGGCGGCACGCTTACCATTACCTACGATCAAGGTGCAAACACGGTTTATATGACGGGACCTGCCACTACCGTATTCAGCGGAGAGGTGTTCCCTCCAAAGGAGTTTGAAAACGAACATGACGTAAAAATCTACTCCAAGGAAAAAAAGAAATAAACACTTTATGGAAAAACAACTGATTTTAAGTATTGACCAATCTCATATATGCGGGCAGGAAGAAGATTTCTTTTTAGCCTTTACAAAGAACTGCGCAAAAGAGGGGTTTTACATAGCGAAAGAGACCGAGGCTACTGTGGGGGAACGCCACGGTCTTTTTTGCATCGCTATATGTGATTCCCAGGAGGCCGTCGATGTTTTTTTAAACAAGAAGATTCCTGTGGTGGCGTATGAATACGATGATAAGATTCGTTTAAATAATGCCTACATTATTCAAAGCTTTGAAGGGGTGGACACGACATATCTTACAAAGGTGCATCATCGTTTCTTTGGACTGCCGCTTCAAATTATGGAGACAAAACGTACGTTGATTCGAGAGTTTTCCATGGAGGATTTGGACGCGCTTTTTCATCTTTATGAAGGCCCGCATATAACGGATTATATGGAGCCGCTGTATCCTTATGAGGAGGAAAAGGCCTACGAGGAAACATACATTAAAAACGTATATGGTCTTCATGATTATGGTATGTGGCTTGTTGTGGACAAAGCAAGCGGTGAAATCATGGGGCGCGCAGGCATTGAAACAAGAGGCGGCATCTCCGGTGTAAACAAGGACTGTTTTGAGGATGACCGCAGCGATGGGGATACGGTGGAATTGGGTTATCTCATAAGAGAAGACTTTCAGAAAAAAGGCTATGCCACTGAGGTATGCCAAGCCATTGTTGACTATGCGTTTTCGGAGCTTGGAAAGAAACGGATTTATGCCCAGGTGGACGAAAAAAACGAAATTTCAAAAAAATTATTAAAAAAACTTGGATTTGAGTACAAAGGTGCGGAATTATTTGAAATAATTCATTGAAATCGGAAATGTTTTCGTATAATATAAAAAATCATATCTTTATCCGAGAGGAGGTGCGACATGGCAGATATCAGATCAAAAGAATTTGAAAAGATTGAAGCGGACATGTCACGCCCAAATCGAGGAGTTGTTGCGACTTCGGATTTTTCCAAACCGGAGGACCTGTATCAGGACTTGATCAACCGTATCCGCAAGTATCATCCGAATGCGGATATTTCCATGGTGGAAAAAGCCTATCGTCTTGCGAACGAGGCACATAAAGAGCAGAAGCGTAAGTCCGGTGAACCCTATATCATTCATCCTTTGAGTGTTGCCCTTATTTTGGCGGATTTGGAGATGGATAAGGAAACCATTGCCGCAGGTATTTTGCACGATGTTGTGGAAGATACAGTCTGTGAATGCGAAGAAATCGAAAAGGAGTTTTCTTCCGAAGTGGCGCTTTTGGTGGATGGTGTTACCAAGTTGGGACAGTTGTCTTACGATGCGGACAAGGTAGAGGTTCAGGCGGAAAATCTTCGTAAGATGTTTCTTGCCATGGCAAAGGATATCCGTGTCATCATTATTAAGCTTGCGGATCGACTCCACAATATGCGTACCTTAAAGTACATGCCGGAGTACAAGCAAAAAGAAATCGCCAGAGAAACCATGGAGATTTATGCTCCTTTGGCGCAAAGACTTGGTATTTCCAAGATAAAAATCGAGTTGGACGATTTGTCTTTAAAATACCTGGAACCGGATGCTTATTATGATTTGGTGGAAAAGATTGCCCTTCGAAAAAAGCAGAGGGATGAATATGTGGCCGGTTTGGTGCAGGAAGTAACGGAGCACATTAAAGAGGCCGGTATTGAGGCGGAGATTTACGGAAGAAGTAAGCACTTTTTCTCTATCTATAAAAAGATGATAAACCAGCATAAGACGTTGGATCAGATTTATGATTTGTTTGCCATTCGTATTATTGTTAAGGATGTAAAGGACTGTTATGCGGCTTTAGGTGTAATTCATGAGATGTACACGCCCATATCCGGCAGGTTTAAAGACTATATCGCCATGCCAAAGCCAAATATGTATCAGTCACTGCATACTACGCTCATTGGTCCCAGCGGAACTCCGTTTGAGATTCAGATTCGTACCTATGAGATGCATCGAGCTTCCGAGTACGGTATTGCTGCGCATTGGAAGTACAAGGAGTCCGGAGAGGGCGCTACCGTGGATTCCGAAGAGGAGAAGCTTTCCTGGCTTCGCCAGATTTTGGAATGGCAGCAGGATATGTCGGACAACCGAGAGTTTATGTCTCTTTTAAAGAGCGATTTAAACCTTTTTTCCGAGGATGTATTTTGCTTTACTCCTTCCGGGGATGTAAAGAACCTTCCGAATGGATCTACCCCGATTGATTTTGCTTACGCAATTCATTCAGCAGTTGGAAACAAGATGATTGGGGCAAAGGTCAACGGTCGTTTGGTTCCTATCGATTACGTCATTCAAAATGGTGATCGAATTGAAATTCTAACTTCTCAAAATTCCAGAGGCCCCAGCCGGGACTGGTTAAAACTGGTCAAATCTAGTCAGGCCAAAAATAAGATAAATCAGTGGTTCCGAAGTGTTTCCAAAGAGGAAAACGTTGCAAAAGGCAAGGAACTGTTTATAGAATCCGCAAAGTCCAAGGGCATTGTGCTTTCTGACATCAATACGCCAAAGTATCAGGAACGTGTTATGCGTCGTTACGGCTTCCACGATTGGGAGTCTGTGCTTTCTGCCATTGGACAGGGCTCCATCAAAGAAGGTGCCGTAGTAAACAGAATGTATGACGGATATCTGGCAGATCATCCGGTGGTTCGAACCGATGAGGATGTACTTACCGAACATCAGGATAATCCGGTGAGTGTAGAGCATCCAAAAGCTGTGACCAAGTCCAAAAACGGTATTATCGTGAAGGGCTTGTACGATGTGTCTGTTCGATTCTCCAAGTGTTGTTCTCCGGTGCCCGGAGATGAAATCGTTGGATTTGTTACCAGAGGACGAGGCGTATCGGTACATCGTACGGATTGCATTAATGTCATTAATCTTCCGTCTACAGAACGACCGCGATTGATTGAGGCAGAGTGGCAGCCTGAGTTTTTGGAGGAAAACAAAGGTGGCAAGTACATGGCGGATATTCATATTTACGGCAACAACCGCACGGGACTTTTGGTGGATATTTCCAAAGTCTTTACGGAACGAAACATTGACATTACCACCATTCACTCCAGAACCAATAAGCAGGGAGTGGCAACCATTGATGTTTCCTTTGGTGTTAGTTCCAAAACGGAACTGGCGGACTTGGTTACAAAGTTAAAATCCATTGAAAGTGTAATAGATATCGAAAGAACAACAGGTTAGTGTTGATGTTTTAAACCCTTAAAATGTCAGCACTTGTTCTTTTTTTAGAGAGGGAAAACTATGGCATACAGAATTGAAAACTATGTGGTGGGACCGGTAGGGACGAATTGTTATTTCATGATTAATGAAGAAACAAAGGAAGTATTGGTAATCGATCCCGGAGCATCTGCAAAGGCTTTGTATGAAAAGATAAAAGAGGGCGGCTATATCCCTAGGGCAATCTTGCTTACCCACGGACATTTCGATCACGCGGGAGCAGCAAGAGGACTTTTGGAGCACATGGGCTTGGATGGTTATGATGCAGAAATCTATGCCTTGGATAAAGAACAGGAAACCTTGGAGAATCCCATGTATAACTTGTCGGGCATGATGGGTGGAGCTTCCGAACGCTACAAGGCCACGGTTTACGTTCAGGACAATGATGTCCTTCATTTGGCAGGGTTTGAAATTAAGGTACTCTTTACACCGGGGCATACTCCGGGTGGATGCTGCTTTTATTTTAAAAACGAGGGAGTGCTTTTCCCGGGGGATACGCTTTTCTGCGGCTCTGTGGGACGCACCGACTTTCCCGGGGGATCTATGTCAGACTTGGTACACGCAGTACGGGACCGCCTCCTTGTGCTTCCGGACAACACTCTCGTTTATCCCGGACATGAAGCCCCCACAACCATAGCGGATGAGAAGAGGTATAATCCATATTTATGAATTTAAAGATTAATAATGAAAGTTTTTTATATGATGCATATGGCCTTGTACAAGCGTTTTATCCCGGAACAAAGCCTAATGTTTATTTGAATAAAGAAATTGATAATAGTGATAATACTATAGAAATTATTGTAGAAGAAAATCGCATAAAGTTTCTGCTTGATGGGCAGCAACGAGGCAGCATAGACATCGATGCCGCAAATCGCAGCGATACGAAGAATCGTCTGAAACGATTGATTTATCAGGTGTTAAGCAAAGAGACAAAGCAGAGCCTTCCCTGGGGAACTTTGACCGGCATTCGCCCCACAAAGATTCCCCTTAAGATGTATTTAAACGGACAAAGCGATGAAGAAGTTTCTGACTATATGAAAGAAACTTATCTTTGTTCTGAGGAAAAGATTTCCCTTGCAACACAGATTGCAAAGCGGGAGTTATCGGTGATTGGAGATGTAAAGGATAAGTATGCCCTTTATATCGGTATTCCGTTTTGCCCAAGTATTTGTTTGTACTGTTCCTTTTCTTCTTACCCAATTGGGCTGTACCGCGATAAAGTAGAGGCCTATCTGGATGCGTTAATCAAAGAGATAGCTTTTGTGGGAGCTTCTTTTAAGGATAAGGTGTTGGATACGATTTACGTGGGAGGCGGAACGCCAAGTTCCCTTTCCGATACACAGCTTAACCGATTGTTAAACGCTGTGGAAGAGCACCTGGATTTGTCACATTTGCGGGAGTTTACCGTTGAGGCGGGACGACCGGATTCCATCACCCGGGAAAAGTTGGAAGTCTTGGAACGTCACGGAGTGGAGCGCATTTCCATTAATCCTCAGACCATGCATCAAAAGACTTTGAATTTGATTGGACGCTATCACAGTGTGGAACAGTTTTATGATTGCTACAAGCTGGCACGGAAGATTTCCGAGGCGTCGAAGGCAAAGGGTGGCAAAGGATTCCTTATCAATATGGATTTAATCGTGGGACTTCCGGGAGAATCCAAAGAAGATGTAAAAGAAACCTTAGCCATTGTAAAAGAGTTGCAACCGGATAATTTGACGGTACATTCCCTTGCAATTAAGCGTTCATCCAGATTAAACATTGAGTGGGATTCCTATGAGGATGAACTCTTTGAAAACTCCGGCGAGATTATGGCGATGGTACAAGCGTGTGCGGATGATATGGATATGCAACCCTACTATATGTACCGCCAGAAGCAGATTTCAGGAAATCTGGAAAATATCGGTTTTGCACCGAAGGGAAAAGAATGTCTTTACAATATTGAAATTATGGAAGAACTGATGGATATCGTGGCCTTGGGAGCAGGAAGTGCTTGTAAGAAGGTGGGACGTACCACAGAAGGAACGTTAAACATTGATACCAAAGTGGCACGTTGTGAGAATGTAAAAGACGTGGATGAATACATTTTACGTATTGATGAGATGATTCAGCGGAAAAAAGAGTTATACGCCTGTCTTGAACCGTAAAACGCAGTGGGTGAATGACGGAAAGAAAAGAAGGAATAAAAACGTCCTACTGAGCATATACTTGGTAGGGCGTCTTTTTTTGCAAAAAAATAAGACGACTTGCGGAGTCGTCTTAAAAAGGGGAGAGTAATATGAAAAAAATTATCAATCAAACGAAACGGGAGGGTTTGTTCGATTTGATGGTATTAATATAACAGGCAATTGTGAACAAATAATAGAAAAGTTGTGAACAATTTGTGAAACATGTAGAAACTTTTTTTAAAAGAATTCGTTTCCTTGTTGCAGTAAAAAACAACACATATTATAATATCATTTGTTGTAAATTCGTGATTATTAGGAGGATTTCATGGCCTTAAAGAAGAAACCGGTCAACGGAATGAAAGACATTATGCCCCGCGAAATGGAAATCCGGGATTATGTTACGGGAGTAATTAAAGAAACCTACAGAAGTTTCGGATTCACCCCGATAGAGACTCCGTGTATGGAAGATATTGAAAACCTTTCTTCCAAGCAGGGCGGAGAAAACGAAAAGCTGATTTTTAAAGTATTAAAAAGAGGCGAAAAACTAAAATTGGAAGAAGCGAAAGAAGAAGCAGATGTTGTGGATTACGGCATGCGCTATGACTTGACCCTTCCGCTTTCCAGATTCTATGCAAATCATCAGAACGATTTGCCTTCTCCTTTTAAGGCTCTTCAGATAGGAAATGTATGGCGTGCGGATCGCCCTCAGCGCGGACGTTATCGTCAGTTCACCCAGTGTGATATTGATATTCTAGGGGAAGCAGGAAACATTGCGGAAATCGAGCTTATCACCGCAACCACCACTTGCCTTGGAAAACTGGGATTTAAAAACTTTGAAATCCGTATCAATGAGCGCCGTATTTTAAAGGCTATGGCATCCTATGCAGGATTTAAAGAAGAAGAATACGATGATGTATTCATCTCTTTGGATAAGATGGATAAAATCGGTTTGGACGGCGTAAAAGAGGATTTGATTTCTCACGGATACGCTGCCGATGTGGTGGATACGTATTTAAATCTTTTCTCTTTATTGGATGGAAAGAAAGATGTATCCGAAGCCTTGGAAGTATTGCTTTCCAAACTTAGTGATGAAGTCAGCGCAGAGGCTGCAACTTCCTTAAAAGAAATTGCGGTAGCGGTAAATGCAAATAAAGCAGCTGACTTTGAACTTGTATTTGATCCGACTTTGGTTCGCGGTATGAGCTATTACACCGGAACCATTTTTGAAATTGCTATTCCGGAATTTGGCGGAAGCTGCGGAGGCGGTGGAAGATATGATGAGATGATCGGAAAGTTTACGGGACAGAACGTTCCGGCCTGCGGATTTTCCATTGGCTTTGAACGAATCATTTTACTTCTTTTGGAACAGGACTTTAAAGTTCCGGGAAGTGATGAAAAGGTGGCCTTCCTTGTAGACAAGAAGATGCCTGCACAGCGCCTGGCAGAAATTATGCAACAAGCTGCAAAAGAGCGTGCAGCCGGTCGTCAGGTTTTGGTTGTTAAGATGAATAAGAATAAGAAATTCCAAAAAGAACAGTTAGAAGCTCAGGGATATCATGAGTTCAAAGAGTTCTTTGCGGATTAATTAGAAAAGAGGATTAGAAAAATGACACAGTCCAGAACACATACATGTGGAGAACTTCGACTTTCCGATGCAGGAAAAGAAGTGACATTAGTCGGTTGGATGGAAAACTTCCGTGAAGTTGGCGCAAACCTTGGATTTGCCGTACTTCGTGATTTTTACGGAACCACTCAGATTGTTGCGGAAGACGAAGAAACCGTAAAGACATTTAAGTCAATTACAAAGGAATCTACCATTTCCGTTTCCGGTGTTGTTCGCGAAAGAAGTGCGAAAAACGACAAGCAGGCAACCGGTGAAGTAGAAGTTGTTCCTTCTGAAGTAAAGGTTCTCGGTAAAAACAGAAATGCAGAGCTTCCTTTTGAAATTAACCGTTCCAAAGAAGCGGACGAAACCACAAGATTAAAGTACAGATATCTTGACCTTAGAAATCCTGAAGTTAAGAAAAACATTGTTCTTAGATGTAATGTTGTTGCAGAGCTTAGAAAGGCTATGACAGAAGAGGGCTTTTTGGAGATTACAACTCCGATTCTTACCGCTTCTTCACCGGAAGGCGCAAGAGATTATCTTGTTCCGGCACGTAAGCATCCGGGTAAGTTCTATGCCCTTCCACAGGCACCACAGCAGTTTAAACAGCTTTTGATGACATCCGGTTTCGACCGTTATTTCCAGATTGCACCATGCTTTAGAGATGAGGATGCCAGAGGAGACCGTACTCCGGGTGAGTTCTATCAGATGGATATGGAAATGGCATTTGCAACGCAGGATGACGTTTTAAACGTGCTTGAAAAGGTGCTTGTTCCTGTATTTGAAAAATACGGAATCTATGACCGCATTACTCCGGCTCCCTTTAAGAGAATTCCTTTCAGAGAAGCCATGGAAAAATACGGTTCCGACAAGCCGGATCTTCGAATCGACCTTGAGTTACAGGATGTAACCGATGTTCTTGGCGGAATTGATTTTGAGCCATTTAAGGATGCTTCCATCGAAGCGGTTGTTGTTACAAACTTTAATGCTTCAAGAAAACAGATCGACCAGTTGGTAGCTGATGTTGAAGTTCAGACAGCAAGAAAGACCTGCTGGTTCAGAGTAGATGAAAATGGTGAAATCGTTGGAGGTATCGCAAAATTCCTTCAGCCAATCAAAGACGAAGTAATGAAAAAGCTCGGACTTGAAAAGGGATGCTTCGTTGGTCTTGCAGCAGGTCCGAAGGCTGTTGCATTAAAGACCGCAGGTGTACTTCGTACAAAACTCGGAAATCTCTGTCCGGAGCATATGGATAAAGAACAGTATCAGTTCTGCTGGATTGTTGACTTCCCGATGTATGAAATCGGAGAAGAGTCCGGAGAATTGGAATTCTGCCATAACCCGTTCTCAATGCCGGTGGGCGGACTTGAGACCTTATTAAAAGCAGAACGCGGTGAAATGGATCCTTTAGATATCATGGCTAACCAGTATGACCTTGTTATCAACGGTTATGAGTCTGCATCTGGCGCCGTAAGAAACCACGATCCGGAAATCATGGTAAAGGCATTTGAACTTGTACGCCTTGGAGAAGCCGAAGTAAAGGCGAAGTTCCCAGCTATGTACAACGCATTTACTTACGGAGCACCGCCACACGCAGGAGCTGCTCCGGGAGTTGACCGTATGATTATGCTCCTTACCGGAGAGGAATCCATCCGTGAGGTTATCACTTTCCCGATGAATAAGAATGCGCAGGACGTTATGATGGATGCGCCGTCGCCGGTATCACAGCACCAGCTGGACGAATTGCACTTGGCGATTAATATGCCGGAAGAATAATATGAAATATAAGTGCTTAGTATTTGACCATGACGATACCGCTGTGAATTCGACAGCGACGATACACTACCCCAGTTTTGTGGAGTATATGAAGATTTATCATCCGGAGGTAGATTATTCTTTAGAGGATTACGTGAAGTATAATTTCCATCCGGGTGTAATTGAGTTTTTTACGGATATCATCGGACTGGATCAGGAAGAACTCGTAAAAGAAGAGGATTTCTGGTACGAGTATGCAAAGACCCATGTGGCGGATGCCTTTCCGGGAATCAAAGAGATAATGGAGCGTCAGAAAGCAGCGGGCGGTTACATCGCAGTGGCGTCCCATTCTTATGCGGAAAACATCTTGAAGGATTATGCCCATAACGATTTGCCGACGCCGGATGTGATCTTCGGATGGGAACAGCCAAAGGAAGAGCGAAAGCCTGCACCTACCGCCATCTATAAGATTGAAGAGATGTTTGGTTTAGAGCCAAAGGACATCTTAGTTATTGATGATTTAAAACCGGGCTATGATATGGCACGAGCTGCAGGCATTGATTTCGCAGCAGCCTGCTGGTGTTTTGATATTCCGGAAAACGAATCCTTCATGCGCACCCACGCCGACTATGTTTTTAAAACAGTTCAAGATTTCGGAGATTTTTTGAAACAGTAGGCCGGATTGACATTACATGTACGCATGCTATAATAGAGACACAGAAAAGATGCTACCGATGACGGTTAGCTTTAGATTAAGTCAATGAATTGACCGCTTCTTTAGCCGAGGGCGGTCAATTCTCATTTTTATGGTCTTTACCGTATTGGATACCCGCCATGAAGCAGGTCAAACACAGAGCAATTATGCCGACGATATCCATGAGCACCCCTCCTTTCGAATGGATTTTTACCTCCTTTCGCTAGGATGAGCTAACCGCCACCGTAAAGGTAGCACCTCCAATTAATATTATAACATCAGAACATTTGTTTGACAATGGCTGATGCAATAAAAAAGCTTCTGCATTGATATGTACCCTCTTTACTGGACAATGAAAAGTTCAGTAAGGAGGGTTATTTTTATGCGCTACAGTTATGAATTCAAGAACCGAGCATTAATCAATCCACGCCTGACGATAATCAGAATCCTTAGTTCAGAATAATCAAGGATAAAGGGGCGGTAGCCCTAGTGCAAGATAGGACCGATTTTGTGTCCTATCTTGTTTTATTTTATTTTAGTAGTATAATTCTAATTAAGTTTTATACAATTATATTTTTTGCTTGGGGAGGCAGACGTATGAGTGACATGAATGAAGAAAAAGAAGTCAAAGAACCTATTCAGGTAGAAGAAATTTCCAAAAAAGACAAGAAAAATTTGGCTAAGCCAAAGAAAAAAAAGAGAGCAAAACGCAGTGTCAGTGGTAAACTTTTAGGTGTTTTGATGCCTATGACTGCCGTGGCAATAGTGTTTATTGTGCTGTTTTTATCCATTCGGGCAAAGACTATTATTGCAGATAATGCGGTAGCATCGCTTAACAGTGAATCAGGAAAAAACGCGGCAGAGCTTTCGGGAGAAATAACGACGTTACTTGCTACTTATAATATGTATGCAGAGACCCTTGAAACGGTACCGTTTGAAAGTGCGGAAGCAATGAATGCGTATTTGGAATCGTCTCTTTCTCGTTCAGAAATGGTTCCGAACGGTCTTTACGGCGGATTGGAAGACGGTACATGGATCGATCCTTCCGGATGGGTTCCGGATGCGGATTATGTCATTACCGAGCGTGATTGGTATATCGCCGGTAAAGATTCCGACACCTTTGTGTTTGGTACACCGTATGTGGATAGTGATTCCGGCAAGATGGTAGTATCCGCTTCCAGAAGAGTGGTACTTCCGGACGGACGAAAAGGTGTATTCGCTGTAGATTTGACATTAGATGGTATTGTTGCCAATGCAGAGAATTATATTCCTATGGGAAATGGAAAGACCATGTTGTTTGACAAGGACTTTATTTTGTCCTATGCAAATCCGGAATTTAACGGAACAAGTGCGACTGAGCATACGGATGATCCGTTCTTGACAAAGATTGTTTCTTATACAACAACGGGAGAAGCCGCTGTATTTAATATTAAGGGAGAAGGAACAGAATACATTGTTGCAGTTTCGCCGGTTTCGGGAACTTCATGGTCTCTGGTTTCTTCCATTAGTTCTTCTGATGTTTTAAAAGAGATGAATCAGTTCCAGATGATCAGCTGGATTATTATGATTGTTGCAGTTGTTGCCATTGCAGTTGTAATGGCACAGCTTTTATACAAAAATATTACCAAACCGGTATCCACCCTTACGGATAACATTGAATCTATTACCAAGGGTGACTTTACCGTACAGATTGATGATAAAGGCAACGACGAAATCGGCTTGATGAACAGTTATATGAGTAAGTTCATTGAGTCTATGCGAAAGACCTTAGGGGATATGCAGACGGTTACCAATAAGCTTTCCGCAGAGGCAACCAATTCTCAGGATGCCTCCGGAAGTTTGAACCGTCAGGCGGAAGAACAGTCCATGTCTATGGGTCAGATTCGTGATACCATGAGCGGTATTTCAGATTCCGTTACGGAGTTGGCTGAAAATGCTACTACTTTGGCAGGTGCGGTATCTGATTTGACTTCAAAGGGAAATGAAACCCAGGAGACCATGGCTGCACTTGTAGAACAGGCCAACCAAGGTAAGAACGATATGGAAAAACTAAAAGAGAGCATGGCTCTTGTTTCCAACTCCATGTCTGAAATGAACGATGTTGTTATGAGCGTGGATGAGTCCGCACAAAAGATTAATTCCATTGTTGAAATGATTAACTCCATTTCTTCACAGACCAACCTTCTTTCTTTAAATGCTTCCATCGAGGCAGCCCGTGCCGGCGAGGCAGGACGAGGATTTGCGGTTGTGGCAGACGAAATCGGAAACTTGGCAAGTGAAAGTGCCAATGCAACCACTGAGATTGCCGGAATCATCCAAAGCATTACGGAACAGATTCAACATCTTTCTGAGAAGTCTCAGTCCAATATGGAGGAGATTGCACAGGGCTCTGAGGCCGTTGCTGCTGCAGGAGATACATTTGCTGTAATCTTCAGAGATTTGGATACCACAGGTCATACGGTAGAAGAAATGATTACCATGATGAGTAACGTTAATGAGATTGCAGCTTCCGTGGCAGCCATCTCCGAAGAGCAGTCCGCAAGTACTATTGAGGTTACGGATACGGTTGAACAAGTGGTAGAATCCGCACAGCATGTGGCAGAGGAAAGCCAGGATGTGGATCGTTCCGCACAAACCGTTGCCGAATCAGCGACCGCCATCGGTGATTTTGTTAGTACTTTTAAAATTGAATAGTACGTTTTATAATGTCTTTACAAGTGGAGGAAATGTGGAATTATGATGACGTTGAAAAACTGTTACAACGGTATCGGGGATTATGAAACCATTACATCGTTGTTCCGTGGGGAGGACAGGATAAAAAAGTTCTTACGAATCTTTGTGGAAGATAACAACTTCCAAAGACTGTCCAAAGCATTGGAGGAAGGCAATGTGGACGATGGATTTGTGGCTGCGCATACACTAAAAGGTATGTGTCAAAACCTTGCGCTTACAAGTCTGTACGAGGCGGACGTGGAAGTGACGGAGGCTTTGCGTGCAAAAAACCTTCCACTGGCGAAAGAAAAGTTTCCCCGCGTAAAGGAAGAGTACGATAAAGTATGTGATCGTATTTTTAAAACATTAGAATAGGTTTATTAAGAAAGAGACTTGGAGTTTGTACCGGCCCCCAAAAGTTAGACCAAAAATCTAACATTTGGAGGTCGGTATTTT
>DAIMGJ010000026.1:0-18073 GCA_036723975.1 Lachnospiraceae bacterium | reverse complement strand
ACCTGTATCAGATAGGCATTGTTATTCTTCCAGGCCTTCACTTCAACATACGGATTCTTGCTTTCTGATGCCGCTCTTATCGCATTGGACAGTGCATTATTCAAAATGACACCGATATCAATGGATTCCACCTTCCCGCTTGACGGATAATGGAAATTCTGGACAAAAGATATCCCGGCTTCCTCAGCCTCACGCATCTTCTCGGAAATAACGATATCTGTGACAGGATTCCCTGTCTTTGCGTTGATCTCCGGCATGGGGAATCCATTTTGCCACTCATTAAGGTATTTTGCCGCCTCCTCAGTCTCGCCTTTATTAAGCAGATTCCCCAGGACCATGATATGGTTATTGGTATCATGTCTTATCCCGCGGATATCAGAATACAACGCTTCTATAGCGTGAACGTGCCCTGACAGCTCTTCCACTTGCTTTGATACAAGGGCATTCTGCAGCGCATCCTCCTGTGACTTTTTCATACGCTGATAAGAGTACATGACAGTAATAGCTGCCAGAAATGCTATCACTCCAAACAGTGCGCGAATCCCATCATAGATAGGATAGTTATTCCAAACATACACGCCGGTATTTTTCACATATACATCTGAGAGAAATGAACTGATCCAATATCCGGCGATAACAGCTACATAGGGAGATGCAAGCAGAGTCAGCTCTCTCCACTCCATCCGCTCGTTCTTCCTGGCATATATCTTTTCCGAAATAAGTATCTCCAAAAACAACAGAGCGTTTTCTACCGCAACAAGCAGGACCAAGGCAACGATAAACCAGACATATTGTTTCCCCGGATCGTCCGTCGTCCCTCTCATATAGGTAAGGCCACTTATCAGCTTCCAAGGCAGAGCCGCAATCACCTGAGATATCCAAAGAAACATATATATCGTCATTGAAAGAAAAACCTTCTGCGGCAGGTTTCTTCTTTCACAAAGCAATGATGTAAGACAAACCGCTACGATCCCGATAATATATGCCACCACGCCCGACATGGAAAACGGTATCAGATATAGGCTCGTCATTACTGCAAAGAATACTGTTCCTGTCAGGACTGCTGACTTCTTTTTTATCATATAAGGGACATAGAACCTTGCTACAAGGATCGCGCTGACAAGCAATCCTGCTATGGCAGATACTGTGCTGGCTATATCCCACATTCTTTCCATACTCATGAATCAATCCTCCTGCGGCTGTATTCCAGATAGGCTTTAAGGAACCCGTCGTATCCCCTTCTTGATATAGGGATATTGTCTCCACCCGTGAGTGTTACTGACGTGCGGTCATATCTCTCCACATATTTCAAATTCACAAGATACGACCTGTGGATACGGTAGAAATCCTTCCCCACAAGGCTTTCAAGCACAGATAACTGTCCGTAATACTCTATGCTCTCATTTTTCATGTGAAGGATGGTCTTTCGGTCATAAACTTCTGCATATAAAAGCAGGGACAGATTCACCCTGATATGCGATGTGCCGGACTGGATCTCAATATATTTATCATTCTTACCGGATTCTCCCTCCGATTTCTTCAAGTCCTTCACCGCATTTTCAAGCACTTCCTTAAGTTTCTCGTCTGCTACCGGCTTTACAAGGAAGTGGAACGCATGAAGATCAAATGAATTGAACACTTGGTCTTCCTCACCCGTAATAAAGATCAGGATCTTTCTCCAATCCTTGTCCCGTAATGCCTTCGCCACATCCATGCCACTCATTCCGGGCATTTTTATATCAAGCAGCAGAATATCCGGCAATATATCCGCGCCAAGTAATTCCTCTCCGGATGCATAAGTCATGATCTCTGCATCGGGGCAGATTTCTCCCACTTTCTCGGCAAGGATGGCACATATTCTTTTTTCATCATCACAAATAGCAATTCTCATGATATCCCTCCATCTGCGCATACTTTATTATTATATCGGATACCATATCCTGTTTTCTGCTACCGATGATGTGAATGGTCGATTTTTTGCAGTGAACGGTAAGATAAGCACAAAAATAAGCCCGCAACCATCCACATATCGCAGACAGCCACGGGCGCACATTCAAATAGTATATATTATTTCTCCGATTATACTTTTAGACAGTACTTTTTAAGATATCAGCCAAAAACTCCGGTTAATGGCTCCATGTTAGTCATATCTTGTGTTTTCACTTCAAGAATACTGCTCTCATAAAGACTTGCAACCTGCTCCTGATGCACGAAAGCTTTATTTGTAAAAAACTTACTCCAATATTCTTCTTCTCGAACTTCTCTTTGTTTTTCCCTTCTTATTCGTGCTTGTTCCCAGGCATCATTTACTTCCTTCGCCTTTGCTTTCTTCACATAGAAGCTGTCTTTGTTCTTAGAATGTGCTTTAAATGCAATATTTGCCATATCATAATCATTGTAAGAGACACCCTTATAACCATTCTCATCAATACAATTTATGCTGGACACTATAGGTGATCTGCACACGGAAGCTTCCTCGTGCATTATTTTCATCATACGATTCTTGAAATCCTCATCCGTCATCATACGTCTGAATGCCGAATCCGTAATCTGGATAGATACATTAACACTGCTATTCCAAGGCATAGAATCCAGTTCTTTCCATATTTCTTTTTTAAATGCGTCTAATTTTTCATCTTCTGACATGAATTCCGTTTTTTCCGTGCTATCAGTACGAACAGCTGTATTCAGAGATGCTCTCAATGCATAAGTGCTTGCGTTTATTGATGTAATCATATCCATAGCAATCCTCCATAAAAAATACATATACTTCCATACAGTAATGTGCATTCCGTTGAAACCATACGCATTCCCTTGCTATATAATATATCGAGGGTTTTCACCAATTTCTTAGTCTTATGTAGTGAATGGTCGTTTATTTGCAGTGAATAGTATATATATTTATCGACTTAAATCGTTTTTCTTGTGCGTAGGCTTTCTTTCCTCATTATGTCGCTTTGCTTCCTTCTGTGCTTCGACAAGTTTTGCCCTAAGTGATACCCTTGTCTGCTCTGCATGTCCGGCGATCTTTCTTCCTATTTCCTTAGTCTTTTCTATTACCGATGTCAATTTCTTCATCACTTTCTTAATTACCGGAAGTGTCTTTTCAGGATTCGGTATCTCCACATATACCTTCCCGTTGCTTGATTTGACCGGGTGTTCCAGCGCTTTTGCGAACCCTGTTATACTGTCATAATCATCTTTATCTGCTCCCAGTTCTGTCAGTCCGTCCTTAAGTTCATTCATTACCGGGAGCTCCTTTTTCTCTAATTCTTCAAGCCATTTTTCCGTATCTTCTTCCGCAATCAGCTTTGCTTCCTGTATATTAACGATCTCGCTTTGTACCTGCCGTACCTGCTCATTCGCATCAATCACGGACTGATTTGCTGCTTCTTTTATCTCTTCTGCATGCTTTGTTGCATCTATCGCTTCCTCTAAGGCACTCTTTGCTTTAAGCTCTGCTATGGTGCGGTTACCACCAATGGTTGTACCGTTAAGTACCGGGAACAGTCCCTTCTGAGAGTGCTGATCCATGTATTCCTGTAGTACCCTGTGGAACACATTCATCTCAGTCATATTCATAAGTTCTTTGGCACAAACCTTAACCCTTGGTTCCTTGTCGGGATGCTTTTCGTTCCACTTTTTATCATCTACTATGGGGATGAAGAGGAAGTGCATATGTGGAGTAGTCTCGTCCATATGTACATATGCCGATATCACATTCTTTTCCCCATATCTTTCTGATAAGAACTTGTAAGATAATTCAAAGAACTGTTTTATCTGTTCGTCCGTATAATATATCTCTGTTAACCTCGGTACCGTTTCTGTTGTAATCGTTCCATCTTTGTGATGAACTTCCTTTTCTTCATAGATGATATTCCCTTTTTCATCCTCCAATGGTGCATATGTAGGGAGTGTTATGCACCAGCTTCCATAAACAACCACATCCGCACGGTTCATGCATTTCACATTCGGGTCAGCAAGTCTCGCTTCGAGCCTCTCCCTTTGTTCCCCGCCTTCGGGACACATATTGTAGTTTAAGTGCGTTCTTGTTGGATCAATACGCTGATTCCCGAAGGTTATATATTGTCCGTTCTCATCCTTTTTTCTTTCACAATGGGCAAATAATCCGTAATCACCTCTTGTGAATTTTTCAAAATTAGCCATGGTCACCGCCTTTTAGAACCCAAAATCTTTTTTGGTATAGGCAAGCTATACCAAAATGAGATTTTGGTAGCTTGCTCAGGGCGCTGCCCCGAGACCCTGCAGGAGCCAAACATAAGACGTTTGGCTCAGTTAAAGCCCCGCCGGATGATGAATGATCTTCGCCTCGGTACATCCTGTACCTTACTCGTTTATTCATCATGGTCGACATCCCTGTCTCCCGGTACAAACTGTTCCGAAGATGATACATCCTTCTTCGATACAGCTTGTCCCTTTCCGGCAATGCTTTCCCTGCTCGCTGCCGCAGTATCGGCAAATTCGTTTGCGATTCTGCTAAAGTACGCATCGAGCTTCTTAAGATCAGGTTCATCTCCGAAATACTTCCTTACGAGATCGGCAATCTTACGATTGTCCTTCTCTAAGGAACGTTCGTATCGTTCCCTGATCTTATCCAGATCCTTCTTTAGTTCCATTGTTGATTTTTCTGCTCTTGGCATTTTCTGTTCCTCTCTTTCTTTAGTAGTTGTACACAGCTTTTACCTCACTCTGATTGCGCAGGTCGTTCCCTTCGTTTAGTTCCATGAAGGTCTCAATGGTATCCGCTCTGATAAGAAGTTTCCGTCCAACTTTCAGTACCGGAAGCTTCTTCCATTCGATCAACTTACGGAGTGTATTTCTCCCGATACCAGTACACTCTGCAGCTTCATCGATGGAATATGCCATCTTTGATTCACGCATTTTTCATCCCTCCTTTCAATTTGCATTATGCAATTCTTTCTAAGCAGAATATATCGCAGGTTTTAAAAACTGTCAAGCAGATTGCAAATACATATTGTTTTATATATTTGCATATTGCATTTTCTTTTGTTATGTGATACAGTACAGATGTACCCACCGGAAAGGGATTTTCGGTCAGGAATAATATGATTTTGATAACAGAAAAAAGTAATGATAAGCGGTACACTTACACCGAAAGAGGAGGCGTAAGCAAGTGAAAGATAAAGATTTACGCAAGATGATAGGAAGCAGAATCAAGCAGAGACGTACAGAGCTTAACCTTCATCAAAAATACATAGCAGAAAAGATGGATGTAAACACATCCACCATTCAAAGATATGAAGCAGGTACTATCGACAACACCAAGAAACTCATCCTTGAGGGACTTGCTGATGCTCTCCACGTATCAGTGGAATGGCTCAAAGGTGAAACCGATGAGTACGAAACGGACATCACAGATAAGCGTGATCTGCAAATCCGCGATCTTATGGGAAGACTATCTGTAAGCGATAAGGAAGAACTGTCAGATGAACAGTTCGCGTTCTCAAAAGACCTGCTCATATACATACTCTCGGAGTATGAACTGTTCCTTGATTCTTTTAAATTCGGATGTGCGAATTATAAGAATGATAAACAAAATAAAGATATTGCCAAGGCAATGGGAATTGATTCCGTAAAGGAATACAATGAGATCATGTTCCTTAGGGAAGTGACTCATTCCATCAATGCCTATAACGATATCGCAGATGTGATAAGACTCTACTCAAAGAGCCCTGAGAAGGCATCGGAAAGACTTGCCAACCTCATGGTTGACTTTGGCAGCGACGAAGAATAAATCACATTCAGATATCTTATAGTAAAAAGCATTTCAACAGTTCCGATTGCCCGTGAATGAAAGGAGCACAGTTTATGGCAAAAGGATCTGTAAGAAAAAAAGGAAAAAAGTGGTACTACCGCTTCTATGTTGAGGATGCAAGCGGAAATCTGGTACAGAAGGAGTTTACCGGTACCGAAAGCAAGAGTGAAACGGAAAAGCTCTTAAGACAGGCAATGGAGGACTACGAAGAAAAGAAGTTCATTGCAAAAGCAGAAAACACCACTCTCGGCGATCTGCTTGATATATGGGCCGAGGAAGACTTAAAGACCGGGTCACTAAGCAACGGCACTGTAGAAAACTATCTCCAGACTATCCAGAGAATCAAGAAGCATCCGATCAGCAAGCGGAAACTTAAAACAATCACATCGGATCACCTGCAAAAGTTCATGGATCTGCTGGTGTTCGGAGGAACCGAAGGCGATTTTACATCAAACGGCTTCTCCAAGAACTATATGAGATCTTACTCGGCGGTACTGCACGGAGCATTCCGGTTCGCAGTATTTCCAAAGCAGCTCATATCATTCAATCCAATGGATTATGTGGTGATACACAGCAACGTGACTGATACGGAACTGTTTGCGGACGACGATGAATCACCGGAGACTACCAAGCCTCTGACCCCTGAGGAATATCAAAAGCTCATAGATTTCTTAGGAAAAAGAAGCAAGGATGCCATCCTACCGGTTCAGATAGCATACTTCACAGGACTTCGCATCGGAGAAGTGGCTGGGCTTACCTGGCAGGACATCAACCTTGATGAACAGTATCTCACAGTCCGCAGAAGCATCCGTTACAACGGAGCAAGACACACCACTGAGATTGGGCCTACCAAGCGTGGCAAGGTTCGTATCGTGGATTTCGGAGACACTCTTACTGAAATCTTAAGAAAGGCCAAGAAAGAACAGCACAAAAACAGACTCCGTTACGGCACACTGTATCATCACAACTACTACCGCGAAGTCAAAGAAAAGAACCGCATCCACTACGAATTCTACCACTTAAGTGGGGAGGATATGGTTCCTCCCGATTATCAGGAGATCGACTTCGTATGTAAGCGTGAAGACGGAAGCCTCGAAATACCTGCTACCATCTCAGATGCCTGCAGATCAGCTTCCAAACATGTACCGGAACTGGAAGGCTTTCACTTCCACATGCTCCGCCACACTTACACAACAAACATGCTGACGAACGGAGCCATGCCGAAGGATGTGCAGGAAATGCTCGGTCACTCGGATGTAAGTACCACAATGAACATATACGCCCACGGTTCAAGAGAATCCAAGAAAAGCAGTGCAAAACTCTTGGATAAAGTAGTCGGATAAAAAAGTTTCCCTTGTATCTACCTCATAAGGGCAAAAACAAGGGAAAACCGCAATCCGATCACTATATAAAGGCTCACAAGCCTTGTAAATAAGGGAAAGTTAGCGGATCAGTTAGACAAATCTCGATTTATCTTCTGATACCATTTTCATCAAAAGTTTTCTTAAGAGCTCTTTCCACAAACACAATTGAACCCAATATAGCCACAAGCTGTATTCCTTCAACAATAAGTGTCATATATCCAATTGCATTTTCACTCGAATGTGAAAAAGGTATCTGAATAATAATTGTCGGAATTAATAACAGCAATCCGAGTTTAAGCCACAACTTACCGCAATAATCATGTGCAAACTTCCATGTATCCATATTTTTTCTGGACATAGTTGTTCTGTATCCAATAATTCCATTAATCTCTTTTGGCGGATATTTGGACATAAAGAATCCACATATCAACAGGAGAATCGGAATTAATAAGTTACAGATAAACATCATAATATAAAACCACATATTTATTCTCCTTTACCCAACAAACCTCGATTTATAACTCAAACTTAAATATACACTTTTCTGTTTCGCCGTCCTCAACTCTCATATCATTATCCTCCGGTAATTCTGCTATTTCCAAGAATTCACCGTTCAAATACTCAAGCGTTTTGCGAGAAGGCCAGTTATCCGGATTACAAGTGATATACATGTATTCCATCCCGTGTTTACGAGCAAGTTCAAATAACAATTTGCATGCTTTTGCTGCATAATGATGTCCGCGATACTCTTTATCGACTTCGTATCCAACATATTCCTCAAAAATATATTGTGTTGTCTTTGATTCTTTAGTGAATCACTTGGTATCTCACTTTATATACTCCCTCAAGTTTTTTGTATTACTCTTTCTCTTCTCCCGGCAATGGTCTGTACTTCGCAGAGATAGTCTCTACGTCGATTCGCATTACCGTTACAATCGAAAGAAGCCTCTCATCAAATACAAACTCTTTCTTTTTCGTTTGTGTTTCCATAAGTGCCTGCATGGCTATATTCTTCTCATCCGTATCCTCCACAATACGAACGGATCCGGTGCCCATAATACACTCATAGGTCATGCCATACTGACAGGCAACTCGACCTTCAAAGGGCGCAACATTTCGCTCCATGGTAAAGCAGCACGTTGGATTTTTCTTTATAATATCCAGTTTTCGTCCCTCGTTTGCGCTGTGCAAATAAAGGATATAATGTCCGTCTGTTTCGTCTTTTACTATCCCATAATTTAACGGAACAACATAAGGCTTTCCGTCATCTACCAAGCCAAGATGCAAATACAAACAGTCATTTAGAATCGCATCAATTCTATTTACATCTGTTATTTCCCGTTCTCTCCGTCGCATAAATCTTCCTTCTCCTCTTCCACTAAAACAAAATTATCATCCGGCTGTTTACATCGCGGGCAATAATCAATATCCCGAATGGATTTGCCTTCCTTTTCCTCATCAAATACATATCCGCATACTCTGCATCGATAAACTGCCATATTCTTTCCCTCCCTATTCTTAAAACAAAGTCAAGCTGTTAAGTGTCCAAGCAAATGCCTTTGCCGTTCTTATATCCGCATCTTTGAAGTGGTTTCCTTCGTTCCACTCCAGTGTCGATTGAACACCTTTTTCATTTAACAGTTCCTGCGCTTTTTTGATGCATGATCCCACGGTTTGCATCACCGGATTCTTTGTCTTTTCCTCTTTGTCTCCAAGACTTAAATATACTGAATTACAAAGAATCTCATTATTCTCCATGAAGTCCGTAAATCCCGGAAACCACATGGATGGAGATGCTGCCGCAACCGCCGAAAAGATTTCCGTTTGATACACTGCCCATAGAGAAAACAAAGCCGCCAAAGAATATCCGCCAATGATATAGGTTTTATCTTTATCCGCACAAAGCTTTTTTATTTCATCTAAGGTTTCTTTTGCACCGTCCCCGAAGTCTTCTTTTCCAAATACTGCAGGTGCACACCACGGAGAAAGGTCTTTATTCCAGTCTTCTATCCCCACTGCAATAAGATAAAACTCTTTCTCGGTATGTTTTTTTATTTCCGCTATCTCGTTTTCCATAAACGATAAATCATGCTCATCCACCGGCTGTATGAAAACTACAGAGGCGGTTGGATTTCCATATTCGTAGGTTTTCATTTTCTACTCTCCAAAGGGCTTACGGGAAAATACTTCCGTTTCCCATCCAAACTCTTAATAATCCGATTACAAACAAGTGGGCCGGATAATAAATGTAAAACAGCCACTTCATGCCCTTCCAGTTACCTCGCTGTCCGTTGTAGTTTTTCAAAATCGGCAAGGAGAGAAGTGTACACAACTGAAGCAAACCATATACCTTATCCATAAAGATAAAGTACACCGCCGCATAAACCGCTACCCATAGAAGCATCATAAGAGACTGCTTTTTGAAGTTCCCTCGATTCAAATACAAATAAACCGGACAAATGGCTGCAATCGTAGACCAATCCGCCGGAAAAGTAATAAAACAAATCAGAACAATAAGTAAAATCTTTCCCCACTGTGGTATGCGTTCCGTCGTAAAAATAAGCATCAAAACCACAGCCCAAGCAAGTGGCCACATCACACTTGTCATATTAAAAAATCCCGTTGGAACAATGGGGAGTCCTCCCGCAAAGTTATATGCAAAATGTGAAATAATCGCAAAGCCAAACAAGCGAAGCAAATACTTCTTTACGTTTCTTGTATAATGAAATCCTTCTGCGATAAAAAACCACATAATCGGCGCCGTAAGTCTTCCGATAACATGCAGTAACATAACAAACCAAATCTTTTGACATCCCGGATACAAAAGCCAGATCACATGATCGATAGTCATGGCGATAATCGCAATCAGTTTAATTTGATTGGAATTTAATCCCTTTACATTTAACTCCTCAGACATTTAGCTTTATCCCCTTATATTTTTGAATATCCACCCGATGCGAGAATCTCTTTCTGCATTTTTTTTGCATCTTTAAAGCCACTTTCTGCGACTTCATCCGCCGCCATTTTTAATGATGTTTCAAATCTGTTTGAAGTTTCATCAAATACTTTTTCAACCAGTCTTCGACCTATGCCTAGTTCATTCGAAGCATCTAAAAAAGTATTTCTTGAGATTTTGTTTATATCAACCTCATCTCCTATAAAAAAAGACATATTAGACGAAGTATTATAAATCAACGTTGATACAATATCATACGCCGGCGCCAAACGAACGGATTTTAAATCCGTCTCATATAAAAGCGCATAGTTTTTAATATGTGCATCTGTATTCCCAATCAAATAATTAAAAACAACTCGCCCCAAAAGCTTCTTCTGATCCTCAATCGGATTTGATGAATATGCTCGAATCAGTTCCATCATTCTCTTAAGATAGCCGGTTTTTTCCGTTTCATATTTATATTCAGAAGGAATACCCATTGCCTGTGCAAAATCTTCCTGATGAAGTCGAAACGGAACATCATGCCATTCTATCTTTTTTTGTGTATTTTTCTTTCGGTCGAAGCGCTCCGTAGCAAAAAGAACATCCTCGTCCTTTCCATTTCCGCTATTAATAATAAAGCTTTCCGGGACATCAATTCCTACATACTTCGCGGCGCGCATACACAGTTGCTCATTTAAAACGATTTTATTTAGTCGAACGTGGCTTTGCTTTACAATGTGTGTGCTTGGTGCATCTCCTTTAGGCAAATACCAATTTTTATCTTCCCCATAATACAAACCAACTTTTCCGGAAGCACCCGCCAAAGAAAGATGTGTTTCCATCAAAATCTGTGTTGATTTTGTAGCCCCCTCCGAAGCCAATTTTTTTATTTGGGATAATGTCAATTTCTCATAATATGCCGTTTCATCCCCATCATTTTCAACGATTTTAATCGCTCCCAAGCATTCCTTTCCCAGTACCGAAAGAATCGTCAAATAATCCTTTTCATCCGCCTTAATCCAATTGGCAACCGCTTTTCTGGAAAAGCCCTCCGGCAAAATACTTTCAAAAAAGCATCGTGTTTTTTCCGTCGAAAAGGAATCCTCCATAAAAGGCAGAGAAATAGAAATCGGTGCAGCATAGGATGAGTTCAAGTATTCACGTTCATATTGAAACACAGCATCCACGTAAGAATTGCCCGTAATTGAGCCCACTCTTCTTTGCTCGCCATCAATTTCGATGTATACCTTAAGCTCCCTCATTTTTATCTCTCCTTGATTTCCATATCCAAACCAAGCATATTTGCAAGTATTAACGCTTTTCCAAATTCGATTGTCTTTTTCCCGTTTTCTAAATCAGAAATAAACGTAACGGACAAACCTGTGGACTCAGAAATTTCACTCTGCGTATAACCAAGAGCCTTTCGTCTTTGTTTTATAATATTTCCAAACTCACTAACATTTTTAATCTTCATATCAAAATCTCCGTTTTACGCCGTACAGCTAAATATTCTCCGTTACGATATAAATATAGCCGTACGGCTAAATCTCTGTACTTGCATTATACATTTTGCCGTACGGCTAAGTCAAGAATCTGCTACTTCTTTTTCTTTCTCTTTAACTTTTCACGAGTTCCGTCCGGACGCTGTACCACAATGCTGTCCAACTGGCTTTTGATATTTCCGCGCATGGCTTCGATGTATGCTTTTCGAAGGTTCTGCTGCTCTTCCTTTTCCGCATCGGTAAGTCCCTCGTTTTGAGACTTATGATATAACTCGTTAATTCGTTTAATATCTTCTTCTGTAATCATTGTTTACTCCTACTATTATATTTTGCTTTCCAAATTTCAAATAGCTGTTCTTTATCGTCCATATTCCAATGACGGAAATAGAGTCGTTCTGTTTCAAGTCTCATATTATCTCCTCGTCCGTTTTATAAAGTCTTAATTAACCTAAAATACATACATCTTCAAAAGTGCCAACACCAATAAGTGTGCAGGATAAAAGATGTAGAAAAACCACTTGTGAATCGGGTGCTTGCTTCCGGGCTGTCCGTTATACAAATACATAAGAATCGGCGGAACCATAAGGGCACCGAACTGGAATACCTGACGGAAAGGCTCGTCGGAACCGATTTGCATCAGTTGCATCAAAACCACTTCAATCAAAATAAGAAGAGTAAATACTCTCCACTGCTTCTTTGGTTCGTCTCGATAAATAAATAGATAAAGCGGCCACAAAATATCCAAAAACGGCCAATCGCCAAACATTGAAAGCAGACACATTACAACCACAATCAACACTTTAAACGGCTTTTTCATATTGGATTTATCCCACATCCAAAGGGTAATTAATGCCAAGAAAAGTGTAAAGATTACACCAAACTGTGCTGCGGGCCATTTTTCGTATTCAAACAAACAACAGGGTACCCATGAAACAAGCGCAAAGATTCCCAATCGTATGGCATATTTTTTTACATTTTTCGTATGGATATAGCCTTCATAGAGCATGTATGCCATAATCGGTCCGGTAAGTCTTCCGATAAAATGCATCACTTCGCCAAGAACTGTATACGTAGGTACAAATGCCCATGCGATATGATCAATCAACATTGCAACGATGGCAATGTACTTTAACTGGTTTCTGTTAATTGATAACTTCATGTTCCATTCCCCTTTTAAGTAGTTTTAATTCCCCGGTGCTTCTTTCTCGCGAAATCCTATAGTGCAAATAACGGATACCGCAATATATCCGACAATCGCCGGAACTGCAGCTTCCACACCGAAGTTTCCGCCTGTAAGAAGCTTACTTGTCGACTCAATGGGAATTACGATATAGGAAGTATTTTCCATACCGTTTACAATATCTCCGATACCGAAAGTTCCTCCAATGATGAGTGTGTTCCATAACGCATGTGCGCAGGCGCCGGCATAAATCGTATTAGACTTTAATGCCATCATGGTAAACATAATAGCAACAGATGATCCCGCAAAAATCAAAAGTATCAAATCCATCCAATTAAAAGTCTGCATGTTTAAAATATGCAGACTTGCAAATAAAACAGCAGGAACGATCACTGCAGCCTTTACCCCAAGTGTTTTTTTCATGTAACGGAAAATCATTCCTCGAAAAACCAACTCTTCCAAAAGTCCTGCAGTAATGCCCACTTCAAAGAACCCTCTTACCAAAGATTTTACTACCCCTTCATCACCGGAAACATAAGGCTTTCCGGGCAAGATAAATGCGTAAAATAAAAGCATCAAAGAAGGCAGCGCCACAGAGATTACAATCCACTTGAAATCAACTTTTTTTAATTTAATTCCCAATTCCTCTGCATCGATTTTTAAAAGCTTATTCGATACAAACCATATCAAAAACATGGTAACAAGAATACTGACAATACTCGGTACAATCAGCTGCAAATATTCATTTTTGAAAACTGACATCAAAAAATTTCCGGGAATAGATCCAACCACATAAAGCCCAACGGCCAGTACAATCACTCCAATGTTTTTTAAGATTTTTATCAGTATATTCATTTTTTCTCTCTCCTTTTGCTGTCCCATTTATAGACCTCGTCCTAAGTATAATTAGAATCATAAAACACAGTTAACTCACAGCCGCAAACAGGAGGTGTCTTATGAAAGGTTATTACACAAACGAAGGTTACATGGGATTTGTCGGAACCGGTTATATGTTATTCAGTTCCGAAACTGACTACTTAGAATATATGGAATAATCCTTAGGATTTAAATTAACTCCAAATATAAAAGCGCATGATAAATTCCATCCTCTAAAATATCCGTCGTTACGTAATCCGCGCGTTCCTTTAAATCAGGAATCGCATTTCCCATAGCGACGCTAAAGCCCGCATAGTCAAACATTTCGCTGTCATTTGGGCCGTCTCCGAAGGCAATCACATCTTCACTTTTTAGGCCCAAATGATTTGCAACCGCTTCCATGCCCTCGGCTTTGGTAATTCCCTTTTGGGTTACTTCACCGGAGCCTATGGTACCATCCTGAAAACTTAACCGTGTAACATCAAAGTATTCTGCCAACCCGCTTTGTACGGTCTCAAGTTCCATCCCGGAGTGAAAATAAACTGCTTTTTCCGCATCCTCATAGTTTAAATGATAATGTGTAACATCATCATCAATCACCTGCGCAGGAAAAACTTCTTCTCCACGTTCCCATTTTCGATAAACACGAAAGATTTCTCGAATTCGGTCACAGTTTTTTGTTGTAACCACCATCCGATCGGCACACTGGATGACATATGGCATGTCATTAGTTTCGAAAAATTCCACAAGCATTTGAAATGCTTCTTCTTCCATCGCATGCTGATGAATGATGTCTCCGTGATATTCCACATCCGCGCCCGCACATGTGACATATCCGTCAAAGCCGAAGCTCCTTAGTTCCTGTCCAATCTGGTTTCTGTTTCTACCGGAGCAAAGAAATATTTCATGTCCGTTTTCCTTGGCACGTCGTAGTGCTTCCTTCGCTGATTCAGGAAAAGTCCCATCAAAGTTTACAAGCGTTCCGTCAATATCAAAAAATAATAATTTCTTACTCATGCAACTAACCACGCATGTTCTTTAAGGATTCAAACAAATCCAAATCCTGCTGTGTTACCTTTATATTTGTGGTCATTGGATTTTCTCCCGGTTTTGTAACGGTAAGTTCCATCACGGTTCCCTCAGGAATTCCGCTTCCGAATACTACCTGAAAAAAGGACACTGCCTTTGGATGCGCTTGCTGAAAATTACGAAATGCTCCCATTGCCTTCATCATATCTGCAGGATTCATACCCATATCTATTTACCTCACATTCTTAATATTCATCTAAAAAGTTATGTCTGACACCATCTTTTTTATATGTAATAATGGTGTCCAAATTTACATTTTCCACACTGTTAAAGATATTGGATTCTACGAAAGGATTTACCTTTTTAAGTTCCGCAATCAGCTTCTTTACTTCCAATCGCTTTGACGGAGTTTGTTCCTCCGGGCGATAAGTCGCGCACTCTTCCGTAAAATGACATGCGCACTGCAAGAATTTCAGTTCATTGTAATCACGCCATGCACAAATATCGCTTTCACGAATCAGATACATGGGACGTATCAACTCCATGCCCTCAAAATTCGTACTGTGAAGCTTTGGCATCATTGTCTGAATCTGTGCACCATAAAGCATTCCCATAAGAATCGTTTCAATCACATCATCGTAATGATGTCCTAATGCAATCTTATTACAGCCTAATTCTTTTGCTTTACTATACAAATACCCACGACGCATTCTTGCGCAGATGTAGCACGGGTTCTTATCAATCGTATCCACTGCATCAAAGATCTCACTATCAAAAATGGTCACCGGAATTCCAAGTGTTTCCGCATTCTTTAAAATTAGTTTTCGGTTTTCTTCTTTATATCCGGGATCCATGACAAGAAACCTTAATTCAAAATTCATCTGACGATGCCGCTGAATCTCCTGAAAAAGCTTTGCCATCAACATGGAATCTTTTCCTCCGGAAATACATACTGCAATGCAATCTCCTTCTTCAATCAGCTTGTAAGTTTTACATGCTTTTGCAAAGGGAGTAAAAAGCTGCTTATGGAATTTCTTTTGAATGCTTTTTTCCGCTTTTTCTATCGTAGATTCAAATTCCTGATCCTTCATGTTTCACCTTTTTCTATAATTAATTTAGGCTCTCGATATTATCATTTTTACACCTTATCCATCATACCAAAAACCATTCTATAAAGGAATAAAAAAGTAGAGAATCTAACGACTCCCTACTCTGAATTTATCTATATTTTTTATAAAAATTATTCGATAAAAGCCGACCCTTAGTGATTGTGGCATCCACCATGTCCACAGGAATGGCCTTCACCACGTTCATGGTCGTGGTGATCGCAATTTGCTTCACCAACAGCAGCCAATGTACCCTCAATAAATGCTGCTACAACTTCATCTGTATTTCCGCTGGCACCGGCATACAACTTGATTCCTGCTTCAGAAAGAGCACGAACTGCTCCACCACCGATTCCGCCGCAAATCAATACATCTACATTTGCAATATTTAAAACACCGGCAAGAGCTCCGCATCCTTCTCCATTTGTACCGATGATCTGAGCATTAACTACCTTACCGTCTTCAATATCATAAACCTTAAACTCTTCTGTTCTTCCAAAATGTCCAAATACATTTCCGTTATCATAGGTTACTGCTACTCTCATTACGTTAACTCCTTTTTCCTTTATCTTTTTACTTAATTTGTTTCTTTCCCTGTCAATTTCTATGTTTCCGCCGGCGATGCAAATCCGTTTTCCTTCCACAATAGCTCCAATCAGTTTCTTTCTTGCGCTTTCATACATGGCCGTCACCGTTGTTCTGGCAACACCCATTTGTAACGCACATGCTTCCTGATTCAATCCCTCATAATCCAACAGACGAATCGTCTCAAACTCATCCAGTGTCATCATCACTGTTTCTAATTCTTTTATCTCCGCGTCTTCAGGAATAAAACTGAAAAAATCCGGGAATCCCAAAATTCTTCTGCACTTTGTGGTTCTTGGCATTGCATCCTCCTACAATAAAAATGACATATGTCAGAATAAGTATAGTCTTTTTCTGACATATGTCAACAACATTCTTCAGCAATCCGACAAATTATAAGTGTAGACGGGACTCGAATTTTGAGAATGGCCAAAAAGCTAGTAAAATAGGAGGTTTGAGTAGCGACTAACCTTTAGTAAACCCATAGGTAAACCTGTCACTTTCACGATTTTTTTAATTTTTAATGATTATACCATATTTGTAAAATAGTACACCTTCAAAAGTAGACAATACTTGCAAAATGCGTTAGACAAAATCGAAGCTTTATACGGAAGCACACCGGATGAAGCAAAAACAGATGAAAAAGAGTTAAAAGACAATTTTTCTAAAAACCCAAGCAATATTGCGGCTTTCGACGAGGTCGCCCATAGTCGCCCATTAAAAGTCGTAAATTTTGAGGACAAAAAAATCCGGAAACCCTTGTAAAATAAAGGTTTCCGGATCAAAAAAAGAAGAGCGCGAGACGGGACTCGAATTTTGAGAATGGCCAAAAAGCTAGTAAAATAGGAGGTTTGAGTAGCGTCTAACCTTTAGTAAACCCACAGGTAAACCCGTCACTTTCACGATTTTTCTTAATTTTTAATGATTATACCATATTTGTAAAATAGTAGCCAAAATTTGATTTTATACACAGATGAGGTCTTATGTTTCAAACACAAGACCTCTGATTCGTTAATCGATTATATCGCGAGATAACGCGCTAAGCCCTCATCCCGGCAAACCGGATTTTATCACTCATCAAGTAATCGACAATTCAATTCATACAATGCCGTTTTGTTAGAATCCCATGTCAATCTCGAAAGAGCTTCCTCATAAGACATCCACTCCAGCCCAGTATGCTCATCTGATAGTATTATTTCCGGACTACACTCAAAACCAAATGCGTATTCTGGAATCACTATTGTATCAACCGGCCAAAATTCCCTATGTTTTTTTGATATAACATTTGCAGGGATATACGTCATAGAAGTCAATGGTTTAATACAATCCACTTTAATAAAAGTCTCTTCATAGATTTCCCTAACAGCAGCTTCAATAGGTTTTTCATCATCTTCGCCTCCACCAGCTACAAATTGATATTGATCTATATCCGAACGATGTAAAACACAATACTGTATAACCGGTTTTATTCTATATGGAATTGCTAATACCTGATACGGAGCTCTCATAATAAATATCCTCACATTTTTGATTTATCTACACTTCCAAATCGCCATTGGATGGTTTTGGATTCTCGCGACTATTTCTTCATCTCTAGTCCATTCCCCTTCTTGTAATCAAACGCCATACCCTTTTTCTCCTCTTCGTTTCGGTCGGTGCTAAACGATCGTCCACCGGACGATCAGCACCCCTCCGT
>DAIMGJ010000025.1:0-18834 GCA_036723975.1 Lachnospiraceae bacterium | reverse complement strand
AAAATACCGACCTCCAAATGTTAGATTTTTGGTCTAACTTTTGGGGGTCGGTACATAAGTCTTTCTCTTTTTTTGTTTCCATTGAATTGACAGATAATTTATGATACCATTTTGTTATGCGAAACTGGGGGAGGGTTTTAATATGGCTTCACGTGGGACTGACCCAAATTCAAAATTATCTTTTGACAACAAGCACAAAAAAATCGGAATCCTGCTTTTGGGAGAGGGCACGGAATTCTTTGATAACATGAAACAAGGCTTCTTTGATCGTGCTGAAGATTTCTCCAAACTAGATTTTGAATTAATACTAAAACAGACAAAAGCTGTTCCGGACCAGCAGTTAAAAGAACTGTTGGCCATGGAAAAGAAAAAAATAGACGGGCTTATTATTTGCCCGTGTAATGATACACGTATTCTTTCCGAGATCGACAAACTGGTGGACAAAGGGATACCGGTAATGTGTGTAAATAACGATTTGCCCGAGTCGAAGCGATTTGCTTTTGTGGGAAGCGACTCTTACAAATCCGGAGTAACTGCCGGAGGCTTAATGGGACTTATTACCGATGGCGTGGCAGAAGTGGCGATTATCGACGGAACTTTGGGAATCAAAGGATTGGAAGATCGTATCGCAGGATTTAAGGACTGTATTGAAAAGAACTATCCGAAGATAAAGATCAAAACCATTGAGCATTGTAACAGTGACGATTATAAAACTTATGAAACGGTGCAAAGTCTATTAATGGAGTTTCCGGATATCACCGCATTTTTCTTTACATCCGGCGGTGTTTATGGAGGATGCAAATCCATTTATCAGCTGACCCAGAGGTATCCTTTTACGATAATTACCTACGAGTTAACCGAGGCCATTAAGGATTATTTGGAAAAGGGTATCATTACTGCCAGCATTTGCCAAAATCCGCATCAACAAGGCAGCGATGCATTAACCATTATGATTGATAAGTTGTTCTTGGATAGGGAACCGAAAAATGAAATCAATCATGCGGATATTTATATAAAAATAAAAGAATCATTGTAGAACCATTAAAAAAAGGGAGAGTGCTTATGGAACTTACAAACGAACAGATTGATATCTTAGGGGAAATCGGAAACATCAGCATGGGAAATGCTGCTACCACACTTAGCTTGATGCTGAATCAACGCGTGGATATTACCACACCTCAGGCATCCATCATTAACCGAAGTGCGGCTTTGGATGATTATGAAAAAACCTGTATTTTTGTTCAGATTCATTACGTAAAGGGTTTGGCTGGAAATAATGTTTTGATTCTTCGGGAAGAGGATGTGTTAAAAATGACATCTCTTATGATGGGTGGAGACGGAAAGAACTATGATCCCGAGTTGACGGATTTGCATCTTTCGGCTGCCTCCGAAGCCATGAACCAGATGATGGGTACCGCAGCTACATCCATGGCCACCATGCTTGGAACAGAGACGGATATTTCTACTCCGGAAGTAAATCGTGTGGATGTGGAAAGCGTGAAGCTTTTTGAAAAGATGTTTGATTCGGAACAGGATAAGTTCTTAAAGATTGCCTTCCGACTGGAGGTCGGTAACGACTTGATTGATTCTACCATGGTGCAACTTTACCCTATTGCGGTGGCACAGCAGATGGTGCAACTCTTCCAGAAAACAAAACAAGAAAAATAATAAAAACAGCAGAATATTTGAAAGGCAAGAGGTTGTAATTCCTCTTGCCTTTTATCCTTTTGACATCTATACGTTCAGGGTGCTCGCCAACGAGAAGTTCTTTGAGTGCGTTTTTATTTCGTTCCCTGCCTCATTATTCGTTGCTCAAGGTGAAATCTTCCGGGGCATTGGTCGTAATCAGTTCGTCCAGGTAGGAAGTGATTTTGTGACCTAACAACAAATCCATAGATTCCACCTGCTGGCGAATCACCGCGATTTGGCTTACGCGGTGAAGCGCCACGTAGCAGTCACCTAAAAGCATGTAGTTGGAAGAAATGTCGCTTCCGATGGATGCTCCGTATTCTAAAATCTTTGCGGCTTCTTCATAGTCGCCTTTTTGCATAAGCGCTTTCGCGTAATCTACCAGTAAAACAATCAGGGTATTAAAGTTCTCACCGATTTCTGTCAGGGCATCTAGGTTTGCAGTGCCGTAGAGCAGTTTTAATTCGGTGTTGGTTTTTCCGGTCAGATTTAAAATCCTTTGTTTGGAAAGCTCCTCAATCTGAGATTCCATCATTTGGATTTCATCATCTTCCCATTTGTTAAAAGGGAAGCGACTAATCGGAACGTTGATATAGGATAAAGTGGACAAATCCACGGCGGCTACATGGTTTGCGGCAGCTTCATTATCCCAAAAAGAATTGTATTTTTCTTGGGTTTTCTTTTTGACAGTGGAAAAACGCAAAGCCAATAAAAGAACAAAAACGATAAATATTGCCAAAAACGGAAAAGCCATTTCATATCTCCTTCAAAAAAACTACCCTACAAATATACTAAAAAATCCTTGATAATTCAATGACTTAGGGAGAATACTATGGTAAAATGTGTATTTGAGAAAGTAGAAAGAAGATGAATCATGGAAAAGGGAAAAGTACCTGAGAACGTCTTAAAACGTTCTGTCATGAAACAAATTACAAAACGTCGCAGTGAAGTCCTTGTGGGAAGCGGGGTTGGAGAAGACTGTGCAGCGTTGCAGCTGGCAGCGGACGAAGTAATGGTTTTGTCCACAGATCCTATAACCGGAACGGCCAAGGACATTGGACAACTGGCGATTCAGATAACGGTGAACGATTTGGCGTCATCCGGTGCCGAACCGGTGGGCGTAATGCTTACGATTTTACTTCCGGTGGGAAGCCGAGAGATTGTCTTAAAGAAGATTATGAGTCAGGTGTCTGCAGCCTGTGCGGCATCGAATGTTCAGGTAATCGGTGGACATACGGAAGTGACGGATGTGGTGACACAGCCACTGATTTCCGTAACCGGTGTGGGAAAAGTAAAAAGAGGCAGATTGATTACTACCTCCGGTGCTCTTCCGGGAATGGATGTGGTCGTTTCAAAGTGGATTGGTTTGGAAGGAACTTCAATCCTTGCAAAGGAAAGAGAAGATGTGCTTTTAACAAAGCTTCCAAAGACCATAGTGGAGCGAGCGAAAAGCTTTGATGAGATGATTTCGGTTTTGAAAGAAGGAATTGTGGGTGGACGCTTACAAGTGGCGGCCATGCATGACGTAACAGAGGGCGGAATCTTCGGAGCCCTTTGGGAAATCGGGGCCGCCTCTAATGTGGGACTTGAGATTGATTTAAAAGCGATTCCGATAAAACAGGAAACCGTCGAAATCTGCGAGTTTTTCGATATTAATCCGTATCAGCTCATATCCAGCGGCTCTATGCTTATGATTGCAGCGGATGGAAAAGAACTGGTAGAGGCGCTTGCAAAAGAAGGCGTTTGCGCAACGGTGATTGGAAAAGTAATCGCCGGTAATGACAGAGTGATTGTGCGGGATGATGAACGCAGATTTTTGGAACCACCGAAAACAGATGAGTTATATAAGGTGCTAAGTTAGGAGAAAAAGATGAGAGAAAAGATTTTAAACTATATTGAGAAAAATGCACGTATTGATTTGAAAGATTTGGCTACCATCGTGGGAGAAGATGAGGTGGCTGTTGTCAACGAACTGGAAGCGATGCAGGCGGAAAATATCATTGCCGGATATCATACCATGATTAACTGGGAAAAAGCCGGCGTGGAAAAAGTAATCGCCATGATTGAAGTCCGTGTAACTCCTCAGCGAGGCATGGGGTTTGATAAAGTAGCATCTCATATTTATAATTATCCGGAAGTTTCTTCCGTATATTTGATTTCCGGCGGATTTGATTTCATGGTTATCATTGAAGGCAAGACACTTCGTGAAGTTGCGGAGTTTGTTTCCAATAAGCTTTCCGCATTGGATTCTGTTTTAAGTACAAAGACCAATTTTATTTTAAAAAAATACAAAGAGGCGGGTACCATTTTTACAGATGAGAAGCATGATGAAAGGATGAAAATGTCACTATGAGAAATCCTCTTTCAAAAACCATTACGACCATTCAGCCTTCCGGAATTCGAAAGTTCTTTGATATCGTAACCGAGATGAAGGACGCCATTTCTTTGGGCGTTGGTGAGCCGGATTTTGATACACCCTGGCGCGTTCGGGATGAGGCAATCTACTCCTTAGAACAGGGGCGTACCTTCTATACTTCAAACTCCGGTTTAAAAGAATTAAAAGAAGAAATTGCGATTTATTTAAATCGTAAATATGACTTATATTACAATCCGTCCAACGAAATCATCGTTACGGTAGGTGGAAGTGAGGCCATTGATTTGGCCCTTCGCGCTATGCTTGATCCGGGTGATGAAGTGTTAATTCCTCAGCCAAGCTATGTTTCTTACGATCCTTGTACGGTACTGACCGGTGGTGTTCCCGTTCCGATTCCGTTAAAAGAGGAAAATGAATTCCGTCTGACTGCAAAAGAGTTGGAGGATGCCATTACGGATAAAACAAAGATTCTTGTTTTGCCGTTCCCGAACAATCCAACGGGAGCCATTATGGAGCGCAAGGACTTGGAAGCGCTCGTTGATGTGATTGTAAAACATGATTTGTTTGTATTGACGGATGAGATTTATTCTGAATTAAGCTACGGCGAAAATGCGCATGTATCCATTGCATCTTTTGAGGGTATGAAGGAACGCACCATTTATATTAACGGTTTTTCAAAAGCATTTGCCATGACCGGTTGGAGACTTGGCTATGCTTGCGGACCGGAGAATATAATTTCTCAGATGTTAAAAATACATCAGTACGCCATTATGTGTGCGCCGACAACCTCACAGTATGCAGCAGTGGAAGCACTTAGAAATTGTGATGAAGAAGTGGCTGCCATGAAGGAAGAATACGATGGCAGACGCCGCTATCTGGTACGCCGCTTGCGGGAAATGGGATTGAAGTGTTTTGAACCCTATGGTGCGTTTTACATTTTCCCGTCCATTCAGGAATTTGGCATGACTTCGGAAGAATTTGCCACACGCTTCTTACATGAGCAAAAAGTGGCAGTGGTTCCGGGCAGCGCCTTCGGAGAAAGCGGAGAAGGCTTCATCCGTATTTCCTATGCGTACTCTTTAGAACAGCTCAAAGAAGCCCTGGATCGCATGGAAAAGTTTATTAATAGTTTAAGGAAATAAAAATGGCAAATTTAAATATTGTTTTATATGAGCCGGAGATTCCCGCAAATACGGGAAATATCGGAAGAACCTGCTATGCGACAGGTACAAGATTGCATTTGATTGAGCCGTTAGGCTTTATTTTAAATGACAAAACCTTGCAGCGCGCAGGCATGGATTACTGGAAAAACCTGGATGTCATCCGCTATGATGACTGGAATGATTTTAAAGAGAAAAATCCGGATGCGAAGATTTATTATGCGACCACAAAAGGAAAGCATGTGCATACGGATGTAAATTACGAAGACGATTGTTATATTATGTTTGGCCCGGAAAGCCGTGGTATTCCGGAGGAAATCTTGGTGGAACACCCGGATGAATGTGTACGTATCCCAATGATGGGAGAGACCCGTTCTTTGAATTTGTCCAATTCCGTGGCAGTGATTTTATACGAAGCATTAAGACAAAATAATTTTTCGCAAATGAAGCTGGAAGGTGAACTTCACCGCTTACACTGGTAGAAAGAAGAAAAAACCAAAAGCCGAATCGGTAGTTGGATTGAAAAAACTATGAACATTATTGAAGCAAAAAACTTAGTACATGAATTCTTTCGTCGTGACGAAGAAGGAAATATTGAAGGCATTTCGGTAGCGCTGGACCAGGTGGACTTGCAGGTGCAGGAAGGCCAGTTTATCTCTATTTTGGGACATAACGGCTCCGGAAAGTCTACCCTTGCAAAACACATCAATGCGCTTTTAACTCCATCGGACGGCACCATTTATGTGGACGGAAAAGATACCCTTGACCCGAACAACGAGTTGGCAATCCGACAAAGCGCCGGCATGGTATTTCAGAATCCGGACAATCAGATTATTGCAAGTATCGTAGAAGAAGATGTGGGATTCGGACCGGAAAATATCGGCATTCCCACAGATGAAATATGGGAAAGAGTGGAGCATGCCTTAAAGTCTGTAGGCATGTGGAAGTATCACGCGCATTCCCCCAATAAGCTATCCGGTGGACAGAAACAGCGTGTTGCCATTGCCGGTGTTATGGCAATGGAACCAAAGTGTATTATTTTGGATGAACCCACTGCAATGCTCGATCCGGAAGGACGAAAAGAAGTCATTAAGGTTGCCCATGAATTAAATCAAAAAAAGGGTGTTACCGTGATTTTGATTACGCATTATATGGAAGAAGTTATCGATTCCGATTTTGTTTATGTAATGGAAAAAGGAAAAATTGTGATGCAGGGAACTCCAAGAGAAATCTTTTCCCGCGTGGATGATTTGAAGCATTATCGTATGGAGGTTCCACAGGTAACTTACCTTGCCCATGAATTGAAAAAAAGCGGTCTCGATCTACCGGAAGGAATCCTTACCAGAGAGGAGTTTTTACATGTCCTTAATATTGGATAATGTGACATATAAATACAGTACAAATACGGCTTATGAAATTACTGCTTTGGATGGTGTGTCATTAAAGATTGAAGATGGAGAGTTTATCGGAATTATCGGCCATACCGGTTCCGGAAAATCCACTTTGATTCAGCATATGAACGGACTTTTAAAGGCCACCTCCGGCGCTATTTATTACAACGGTCAGGATATTTATGATAAAGACTATGACTTGAAAGATTTGCGCACTCAGGTAGGTATGGTGTTTCAGTATCCGGAGCATCAGTTGTTTGAAACCACCGTGTTTGAGGATGTAAAGTTTGGTCCGAAAAATCAGGGACTGGATGAGAAAGAAGCAACCCTTCGTGCCTATGAGGCGCTTCAAGCGGTGCATTTCCCGGAAGAGTCTTATGATCAGTCCCCCTTTGAACTATCCGGAGGACAAAAGCGTCGTGCGGCCATAGCAGGTGTACTTGCCATGAAACCGGCAGTATTGATTTTGGATGAGCCTACTGCAGGATTGGATCCCAAGGGACGCGGTGAGATTTTGCATCTGATTAAAGATATGCATAAAAGAAGCGGAAATACCATTATTTTGGTGTCCCACAGCATGGAGGATGTGGCAAACTACGTAGACCGAATTATTGTTATGAATGATTCCAAAGTATATATGGATGGTTCCGTAAAAGAAGTGTTCTCCCGAGTGGATGAACTGGAAGCCATTCATTTGGGAGTCCCGGAAGTAACCTATCTGATGCGTGAAATAAAAAGCAGAGGATTTGATGTGGACGAAACAGTTACCACAGTAGAAGAAGCAAAGAGAGAAATTTTAAAGCTGAAAGGCATACGCGCATAAATTATGTTTCGAGAAATAACCATTGGACAGTATTATCCGGCAGAATCCAGACTGCATAGGCTGGATCCCCGTGTAAAACTGTTCGCAACTTTTATTTATTTAATCAGTATATTTGTAGCAAACGGTATTGTGGGATTTGCATTTTTATCTCTTATGCTGTTTGTGGTAATCCGTTTGTCCAAGGTTCCTTTTTCTTATATGGTAAAAGGCTTAAGCGGTATAGTGGTGCTTCTTGTTGTGGCAGGTATTTTTAATCTGTTTATGACACCCGGGCAGGCGCTTGTTACAATCGGACCCCTTACCGTTTCCGATGTGGGTGCAAAAAATGCGGCGCTTATGACTGCCCGTATGGTGTTTTTAATTATCGGAACCAGTATTATGACACTTACCACAACACCAAATCAGTTGACGGATGGATTGGAGACGGCATTAAAACCGCTGACTCTGGTAAATGTACCGGTGCACGAGATTGCGCTTATGATGTCCATTGCCCTTCGTTTTATTCCGATTCTTGTTGAGGAGACGGATAAGATTATGAAGGCACAGATGGCCAGAGGTGCTGACTTTGAAACCGGTGGATTGATAAGAAAGGCAAAAGCTATGGTCCCTCTTTTGGTCCCACTTTTTGTATCTGCCTTTCGCCGTGCTTCCGACCTGGCTCTTGCCATGGAAGCAAGATGTTACAATGGTGGTGAAGGCCGTACAAAAATGAAACCCCTTCATTACGAAGCATGGGATAAACGAGCGTATGTATTTATTGTATTGTATATGATTGGAACTGTTTGCATTCGGGTGTTTGTGAGAATATGAGAGTAAAGTTAACAGTCGCATATGACGGAACTGCGTATTGTGGATGGCAGGTTCAACCAAACGGAGTTACGGTTCAAGAGGTACTAAACGAAAAATTAAGCGAATTATTTCATCAGGAAATATCTGTGGTTGGCGCCAGCCGTACGGATGCGGGAGTGCATGCATTGTGCAATGTGTGTGCGTTTGATGTGGAGACACGGATGCCTGCCGAAAAGATTGCCTTTGCCTTAAACCAAACGCTTCCCGATGATATTTCCGTTGTGGATTCCTGTGAAGTAGATGCCGATTTTCATCCAAGATTTCACAAAGGAAAAAAGACCTACGAGTATCATATTTTAAATCGTACCTTTCCGGATCCGACCCGAAGGCTCTATAGTTTGTTTTACCATAGACCACTGGATTACGAGGCGATGAATCGCGGGGCAGCATATCTTATCGGAGAACACGATTTTACGACGTTTTCTTCGATTCATGCGCAAACGAACACCTACGTTCGGACGATTTATGATTGTCATGTTACTCGGGATGAAAACGACATGATTACCATTCACATCGAAGGCAACGGCTTTTTATACAACATGGTGCGTATCATCGCCGGCACACTTATCGAAGTCGGCTGGGGTAAACGCTCACCTGAAAGCATCGGCGAAATCCTGGAAGCGAAGAATCGCTCGTTAGCGGGCCCAACCGCCCCACCGGAGGGATTGACGTTAGTAAGAATCGATTATAATTAGTAGAGTAGATTCCTCGCGGCGGGCAGAAGTATAGATATATATGGGGGAAATATGCGATTTATACCAGTTAAGATGCTCAAGCCCGGCATGAAAACCGGTCGCAGCATCATCGGTCGAAAAAAAGAATTTATGCTGGCCAGCGGTAGTATTCTTACAGAAGAGTATATTAGCCGATTGGAAAAAGGCGGATATATGGGGGCATATGTATTAGACGCCTTTACCGAAGGAATCAGTATGGATTCCATTATTTCCGACGAAACCATGCAAAACGGTTTGGAAGCCGTTGCGGAACGAAACCTCGATGACATTATGAAGGTGTCCGCAACTATGGTGGAAGAGATTCGAAACAGCGGAAATGTGCGATTGGATTTGTACGATCTGCGAAGTTTCGATGACTATACCTACCATCATTCCGTAAGTGTTGCGGTTTATGCGGTTATCGTCGGACAGGAAATGGGCTATACCAAAAGCGATTTGGAACTTTTGGCTACAGCCGGTCTTTGCCACGATCTGGGCAAGTCTAAAATCCCCATAGAAGTATTGAATAAACCATCTCGCTTAACGGATGAAGAGTTTGATCTAATAAAGACTCATCCCAGAAGCGGATATGAAATGTTATATACAAATCCAAAGATTCCGGTTTCCGTTCGTCAGGCGGTTCTCTGCCATCATGAAAATGAAAACGGAACAGGTTATCCGGCAGGGTTGACCGGAGACAAGATTCATCCCTTTGCAAAGATTATCCATGCAGTGGACGTGTATGATGCACTGACCAGTCGCCGTGTTTATAAGGAGCCGAATACTCCGTCGGAAGCCATGGAGTATTTGATGGGTGGTTGCGAGACCCTGTTTGATAGGGATGTGGTAGGCATCATGTTAGATGTCATACCTGCATATCCTCCGGGAATCGAAGTAAGGCTTTCCGACGGCTCTTCCGGAATTGTTATGGAACATACGGCAGATGTGCTTCGACCAAAGGTGAAGCTTTATACGACGGCGGAAGTTGTGGATTTAAGTCAGGATGAAGACTACCGACAGGTTTATATCGAATCGTCGGGGTTTTTAAGTTTAAATGAAAATAAAGTAGAGACCTTAAATGAAAATCGAGGCAAAAAGAAGAACCGTCGGAAAAAAGCGGTTATTGCAGTGGACAGTGTGATTGACAGACGCCAGTTAGAAGCAATCCTTTCTGATGATATAGATGTTGTTGCATTTAACAACGGATATGAGTGTATTAACTACATTAAGGAAAAGGGCAGTCCGGATGTACTGATTATCGATACGGAACTTTCGGAACCAGGGGGCATTCATACGGTTAAGACTTTGCGAAACATGGGATTTGGCGTGGTAAAACTTCCGGTTGTATTTATATCCAATCGCAAGGACAAGGAAACCATTTTCACATGCCGGGATCTTGGTACAGAGGACTATATCCTAAAACCTATGAATCCGGTGTTCTTAAAAAAACGAGTGAATTTGATTTTGGAAAAAGACAGAAGCTTGGCATAGAGGTGACACAAGAACCGTCCCTCTGTCCCCGTCACCTTGGGTTCTACGAAACGTAGAGCGCTCTATTTTGCGTGGGACAAGATATTCTACGTTTCATGGGTTACATTAGAGTTGTATCAGTCATATGCTTAAGGTGTAACAAGTAATTCCACAGGAGGCTGCTATGTTAGATCAACAGAGAACGGGAGCGTTTATTACAGAACTAAGAAAAGAGAAGGGATATACCCAAAAACAGTTGGCAGATGAAATTGGTGTCAGTGACAAGGCAGTCAGTCGATGGGAGACGGGACGTGGCCTTCCGGATACCAGTGTGATGCCACAGCTTTGTGAATCCCTTAGTATTAGTCTGAATGAGTTGTTGGCCGGTGAACGCCTTACTGGGGATGCATACACGGGAAAGGCGGAAGAGATTATGGTTGATTTGATGAAAAAGACCGAGGATTATGAACTGGAGAAGAAGAGAGGCCGAAAAGGACTTCTTATAGGATTTGTTTTATTGCTGGCTTTCTTCGGATTTGTTCTGGTGACGATAACGGCGCATCCACTGAATACAATTGCTAATTTTATAGATATTCCTTCTCTGCTTTTTATAGTTTTCGTGCTATATATTTCGTTGCTTGCGGGGGGATATGTGAAGGATTTTCATCTGGCATTTAAGACTATTATAGGACGAGGTAAAATTGACGAGGATAAGTTTGATGAAATCGTCCGGTCTATGGAATATGCGTTAGAGTTTGCTATTAAAGCAGTGCTGATGGGCTCTTTTTTTGTAACACTAATTTCTCTGGTCGTGATATTTAAACTAATTGAGGATCCTGCCGTTATTGGCGTGAATATCGCAGTTGCACTACTAACACCGATTTATGCTTTGTTCTTTACATTGATTATTCATATGATGAAAGCTCGTATTCATCGTATGCAATAAGACTGTCACCTTTTATCACAAATTTTTTACCTTTCATCCCAAAGTGTTGATTTGGTGGTACAAGTATGTCAGAGTATATCTTGCAAGGAGGAAAAAGGGGAATGAAAATCAACATTGATGTAGATGATTCCTTGGAGCAGGACAGTATCACCATCCATTGCAGAGAGATTACCGAAGAGATTTTAGAACTTCAAAGAAGTTTGGTCGACCGTAAATCAGGCGGTATGAAAATCTCGGCTTATCAGGAGGATACGGAGTATTTTCTGGACTTAAAAACCATCATTTTTATGGAGTCTTCGGGAAATTACATTTTGATTCACACTGCTAAGGATATTTACAAAACGAGACAAAAACTATACGAGCTGGAAGAAATTCTCCCACGTGATTTTATTCGGGTATCCAAATCGACGATTGTAAATACGGCGCGGATATCGGCTATAAAGAAAAACATTACGGGAGCCAGCGAGATATCCTTTGGCGCGTCGAATAAAAAAGCATTTGCTTCGCGCAGTTACATTAAAGCATTGATTGAGATTATGGATGAAAAGAGGTTAAAAAGATGAAAGGTAAAAATGTTTTTGCAGGAATCGTACTTATTCTATTTGCAGCAATTTTGTTTATCGACAAAATGGGAATCTATCCGGAGCTGCCAATGCTAAAGATTGGTATTTCCCTGGTACTTGTTTATGTGATGTTTTCCGCATTAAGAAAACTGGAGTTCGTGGGAATTACATTTCCTTTGGGTTTGATGGCCTGCATGTTTAGCAAAGAATTAAACATCGATCAGGTTTCTCCCTGGATTATTATTTTAGTATCCGTTTTAATCGGTGCGGGTCTTACCATGATTTTCGGAAAATCGAAGGTGCATGTTTACAAAGACGGAAAACATATGGACTTTAGGTGCGACGGAAATGACTCCGTTACGGAGTACAACGACGGAGAAGACAGCTTTTCCATTGAAAACAGCTTTGGTTCAAGCACAAGATATGTCTCAGTTAAGGATCTGAAAAAGGGCCATATGGAAAATGGATTCGGAAGCTTAACGGTGTATTTAAACGGCACGACGATTGACCCAAACGGCGCAACCATCAGTACGGAAAACGGCTTTGGTGAATTAAATGTATATATGCCAAAGGAATACCGCGTATCCATGCATACGGAAAGCGGGTTCGGAAAAGTAACTACCCACGGAACACCGTCAGAGGATTCCTCTCTTCCAATTCTTCACTTAAACATTGAAAACGGTATGGGAAGTACGGATATTTACTTTGAATAATTTATTTGGAATGAAAAATCGGTTGACACAAGCAAACCCCCGTAATATAATATAACGGCTGATGTAGTTTAGAAGCAGTGTTTCAATAGCCCCGAAACCTGTTTTAACTATAGAAAATGCATGGCGAATTATTTCGGACATTTTGATTCGCGATGCGCGTTAAGTAGATTATTAGGAGGAATTGTCATGAAGACTTATATGCCTAACTCACAGAACGTGGACAGAAAATGGTATGTAGTAGATGCTGAAGGACAGACACTTGGTCGCCTTTGCTCTGAAGTTGCTAAAGTTTTAAGAGGTAAGAATAAGCCGATTTTCACACCTCATGCAGATTGTGGTGATTACGTAATCGTAATCAACGCTGAAAAGATTAATGTTACCGGTAAGAAGTTAGATCAGAAGATCTATTATCATCATTCCGATTATGTTGGTGGTATGAAAGAAACCAAGTTAAAGGATATGTTAATCAAACATCCGGAACGCGTTATCGAACTTGGCGTTAAGGGAATGCTTCCTAAGGGACCTCTTGGACGTCAGATGTACAAGAAGTTATTTGTTTATGCAGGAGCTGATCACAAGCATGAAGCTCAGCAGCCTGAAACTTTGACATTTTAATTAGGAGGTTCGTATAATGGCTAAGAATGAAAAATATTACGGAACAGGAAGAAGAAAATCTTCTGTTGCTAGAGTATATTTAGTACCGGGATCTGGAAAGATCACCATCAACAAAAGAGATATCGATGAGTATCTTGGACTTGAGACCTTAAAGGTTGTTGTTCGTCAGCCACTTACACTTACCGGAACAGAAGGTAAGTATGACGTTTTAGTAAACGTTAAGGGCGGCGGTTACACAGGACAGGCAGGCGCTATCCGTCACGGAATCGCTCGTGCACTTCTTGAAGTAGATGAAGAGTTCAGACCTACTTTAAAGGCAGCCGGATTCTTAACACGTGACCCACGTATGAAAGAACGTAAGAAATACGGTCTTAAGAAAGCACGTCGTGCACCACAGTTCTCAAAGAGATAATCTTTGGAGATTCAAAAAGAATTTACAAACCTCAGAAACTCAGTGTTTCTGGGGTTTTTCTTTTATCTATAATTGTATTCAGTTGTGGTGAAACGCAGAAAATTTTGTACCGTAAACAGCGAGTAAACAGCAGGTAGACAGCAAAATTCTCAAGTCTTAGATTTTGTTGATTGCTTCTACCAGAGACTGGATATCAAGGTGTGTGTACACTTTCTCTGTCAGAGACATTGCTCCGGAGTGTCCTACGATTTTCTTGATCATTGTAGGGTCCACATGAGCTTCCGCCAGCATTGATATGCAGGTGTGCCTAGTATCATGAGGATTGTGCTCCATACCAAGGTTTTCTATTAGTGGTGTCCAGTAGCTGTCTTTATAGTTCCTGTAGGTGAATTTTTTGTTGTCATCTGTGTGAAGAAGGTATTCACAGTCAGAGGATTCATACCAGGCTTTGTAGAATGGTAGAACCTTATCTGCTATAGGAACCTTTCTGATACCATTTTCAGTCTTACTTAGTATCACATCGAAATACTGTTCTTCAAGATGAACATTTTTCTTTTCCAAATCCAGTAGTTCAGATATTCTACAGCCGTTGTAAATCAGCATCAGTACTGTCTGGTAGAACGGATCATCCTTGAGTTCCCATAGCCTGTCAATCTCAGCTTTTGAAAAGATATCTCTCTCGACCTTGTTTGGATTCTTGTCCTTATACTTGAGGATATCTACAAATTCGGAATAGTCCTTGTTACAGATATCGTTCTTAAGGGCATAATCGTAAAGCTGATTGAAAAGGACTTTGATCTTACGGAGTGTAGGATAATTCTTTCCGCAGGTATCAATGACATTCTGAAGCTCTGCCAGCCTTATATCTCTAAAAGTTTTGTTGTAAAGGGTGCCACATACGTTATATGAGGCTGTATACCCATGTACGTTGGATTTAGAGATGGCAGGATACTTTGCTTCAGACCAGGCATTATATACGTCTGTGAATGTCATTTTGGCTGCTTTTGTATCAAATGGATTCTGATGATAATCTGATAGCATTTGCAAGCCTTCCTGCTTGGTTTCAGCATATCCTATGACATTGTACGTCTGCTTTTTGGTACCTTTTTCCGGATCAATGGTCCATCCGGTGGTTACTCTTACCATATAGGGCTTTCTGCGTTTACCGGACATTTTCATAACACTTCCATATCCGTTTGGTAATTTCAAATAATATCGACCTCCTTTGATGCTCAGGTAATTTATGAAAAAGGGGATAGTCCCTTAATCACCTTTCTTATCGGGCAATGCTACATTTGCGTAGTATGCAAGTTCTGTTTCAAACCAGTGATTAAATCTATCTTCATTTGATAGGCCTTGTTCAAGGCTTTCTCGTTCATCTGCGTATCTTTCCAGAAAAAGGCAGAGATCTGCGTTGTTTTCTGCTATTTCATCGTTTCCCATGAATTTAAGGCTACAGCTCCACTCTTCAGTTTGGGGCGGGCGATTTACGTCTATATTGAAGTGAAGACCTGCTTTTTTATTTAATTCGTTTAGAACATAGAGGACATCTGAGAGAGTATCTAAAGTGATGTTCTTCTTCTGATATCCAATAAGTTCTGCCGGGGAGATATTAAGAATATTTGCGATCTCATTCAGTATACCTATTGAAGGTTCTATTTCACCGCTTTCATATTTCTGTACGGTACGCATAGTTTTGCCTAGCCTGTTAGCCAACTCAGTCTGACTGAGGTGCTGAGCTTTTCGGGCCTGCTTAATTCTATTTCCAATATCAGATCCATTGTTCATTGTACTGACCTCCTTGTGTGAATTGTAACATGTAGTAATACGAATTGCAAGAGCGTAATACGAATTATATATTCATATTTTATATTGACAAATGAATTATTAAGACGTATTATCAAAATACGAACTGATAATTCGTATTTTAGACGGGAGGAGGTGAAAAAAGTATGGAAGACAAAAAGTTATATGTAGAACTGCCAAGATTTACCGGTAGAAATGTTCCTATAACCGAGGTCGCTGAGGCAATGCACAAAGATGCGCAGTTTGTAAGAATTGGAATCCAACAGGGAATATTCAAATTTGGTTATGCCATGAAGAAAGAAAATTCCAGTGAATACAACTACTATTGTCCAGACAGAAAGGTGTGGGAAGAGATTGGATACTTTAGTCCAGAAGCAGTCTAAAAAGAAAAAACTCTCTTGCTGGTAACAAGAGAGTAAATGAAAAGCCGGAGCTTTTGTAAATTCGATTAAATAAAGTATAGCAAGGGTTCCGGCCAAGTTCAACAAAAAAGTAAGATTGGAGGAATCTAAATGGAAACAAGCAAACCAGAATTAAAGCTTATCCAGATGTCAGATGTAGAAGCTGAAGAAGTTTCCTGGCTATGGTATCCGTTTATACCATATGGAAAGCTTACCATCATTCAGGGAGATCCCGGAGATGGAAAAACAACTTTTGTACTAAATGCAGCAGCGAAGTTATCAAAAGGAATTTCGTTAGATACAGGTCTGCAGAGTGAGGAACCAATAAACATCATATATCAGACAGCAGAAGACGGACTGGCTGATACGGTAAAGCCAAGACTTGAAGGTGCCGGGGCTGACTGCTCCAAAATCCATGTGATAGATGAGAGTGATAAATCGCTATCAATGGTAGATGAGAGAGTTGAACAGGCAATCATAAGGACTGGAGCAAAACTCTTGATTCTGGATCCACTACAGGCATATCTCGGAGGCGGAATGGATATGAATAGAGCTAACGAAGCAAGAGATATGACTAAGAAGCTGGGAGCTCTGGCGGAGAAGTACAAATGTGCAATCATCCTAATCGGACACATGAACAAAGCTTCCGGAAATAAGGCAGCCTATAGAGGGATGGGATCAATTGACTTCTACGCGGTAGCAAGAAGTGTCCTGCTGGTAGGAAGGATAGAAGGAGAACCGGAACTTAGGGCAATAGTCCAAATAAAGAACAACTTAGCAGCATTTGGACATTCAAAGGCCTTCAGATTATCAGAAAAGGGATTCGAGTGGATTGGAGATTATGAAATAACTGCGGACGAAGTTCTCGGAGGAATTGCACCGAAAGCTAATAAGCAGGAAAGGGCAATAGCTCTCCTAAGGGAATTGGCTGAAGACCATAATATGATCCCAAGTAACGAGGCAGTAGAACTGGCTAAAGAGGAAGATATATCAAAAAGAACTCTGGAAATAGCCAAAAATGAACTTGGGATAAAAGCCAGGAGAATCAACAATACCTGGTACTGGATACTAAAAGAAATTGAATGATAATCAAGACCGCAACAATGTAATGTGCCTTAAGTTACACTCTTAAGATTGCAAGGTTGTAAAAAGACAAAGACACTGCATTGTTGCGGACTAGAAGAAAGGAACGAATGAAAAACGTACAGATATCACAGGAATTATTTATAAGGCTGATACGATTACTGGTCTTTGAGTTTGACGAAGATACTGATCTGATCAAAAAAGAACTTGAAGACAAGATGGAAAAATTAGTAAGGCACGAAATCTATTCAAAGTTCAAGACAGCACCCACAGAAGAGGAGAAGGAAAAAGCTCGTCAGGACTACCTCGACATGGTGGGAATGCACAGGGATTTTAGATGGTGATTTCCTTTGATGGATTGAACGGGAGCGTGACACGCTCCGGTAATAATCAGCCAAGGAATGAATGGCTTGGCAGGCGAGCGGAGCGAGCTTCCCCATAACGTGTCGTTATGGGTAACCCCCTATGGATAATGACATTACACATCATTATCCGGGGGCTCTCCGAGGGGCCTGCCGGCGGCAAAAAAATACGAAAGGATTTAGTTTATGATAACAGTAACATTTCACATTTCATGTAAGAAGCATTCGCTCACTAAAACGCGAGATGTGGTTTCGGTAAGCAAACACAATCTTCGATTATTTCAAAGCGAAGAGTATAACGAAGAAATGATCGAAGTGGAAGTCGGGAGTGAAGTAAATATTCTCGATGATGTAAAGGAGATTTATGAAAGGGAATTCTCTGAGGCACTTGCGGAATACAACAAAGGTAAAAGAAGTGACAGACAGATTCATGACTATCTGGAGTATGTATCCGAAAGTAAAAAGAATGATGTGGCTACGGAGGTAATTCTCCAAGTAGGGGATAAGGAATTCTGGGCGGATAAGACGAGAGAACAGTGGAATGCAATGAAGCCACTCTTGAGGGAACAGCTTGAATATGTAAAAGAGATAGTTCCGGAATTCAAAATCGCATCGGCGGTAACACACTTGGATGAGGATTCACCTCATATGCACGTAGTAGGAGTTCCGGTAGCAACAGGATACAAACGAGGACTAAGCAAACAGGTGGCAAAAACAAAAGTGTTTGATCAGGAGAGACTAGAAAAAATACAAGATCTAATGCACGATTTTGTAGAGCATCAGATGAAAGACCACCCGGAGATCTTTGGAGATGAAACCTTAAAACCAAAGGAAAAAGGAAGGAATAGCGACTTCTCAAAAGAATTCTACTTAAGGCTAAAGCAGCAAGAATATGAAAAGCTGGAAGATAAGTGCCAGGAGAAAGAGACACAGATCGAAGTTTTGGATGATACAGCTAAAGAAATGAAGCAGGATATAGAAAGCAAAGTCGACCAATATGTGGACTCAGTAGTGAATTCGGAAATGAAGAAGGAATTCATGAGATATGCAACACTTGAAAATCCCAAGACTACACTGGGGAAAATAGTCTCAAAAGCCTTCAAAACATTCAAGGAATGGTGGGACAAGACCAAGAAGCCTGAGATAGCTGAAAAGGCAAAAACAAGCATTTTACAAAAGTTAAGAGAAAGCCAGGCGATAGTTGATAAGAGGAAAGAGCAGCAAGGTCAAAATCTTAATAGGAATAATCTAAGACCTGAGAGATGAATAACTGATAGCAGTAGGCAGGGGCGTGAAAACGCCCTTGTTTTATGTGGGTACATTGGATAGAATAAGGAATAGTGGTTATAAATTCAATCATACCAAAGAAGTAATGATTATATTCCAGTTTTATAGACGATAACAAATCTGAATTGACGGGGTGATAACACATAATGGAAAAAGAGACAAGAAACAGTATCATTT
>DAIMGJ010000024.1:0-20211 GCA_036723975.1 Lachnospiraceae bacterium | reverse complement strand
GAGCATTCGGCTGTTAACCGAAGTGTCGTAGGTTCGAGTCCTACTTGGGGAGCTTAGTTTAAAGGAACTAATCAAAATCCTTTCCGGCCCCATGGTCAAGCGGTTAAGACATCGCCCTTTCACGGCGGTAACACGAGTTCGAATCTCGTTGGGGTCATTTGTTCGGACCTTTAGCTCAGTTGGTTAGAGCAACCGGCTCATAACCGGTCGGTCCTGGGTTCGAGTCCCCGAAGCTCCACTTTTTTTCAAATATGTTTAAGACATGGGATCTTAGCTCAGCTGGGAGAGCATCTGCCTTACAAGCAGAGGGTCATAGGTTCGAGCCCTATAGGTCCCATTTTGAAAGTTAATCTTTCAGATGCCGCAGTGGCGGAACTGGCAGACGCGCAGGACTTAAAATCCTGTGGTGGCGACATCGTACCGGTTCGATTCCGGTCTGCGGCAGGATGTGTGTGTGTAGCTCAGCTGGATAGAGCACTTGGCTACGGACCAAGGTGTCGGGGGTTCGAATCCTCTCACGCACGCTTTTAAAAGAAAAGGAATCAGGTCGTTGACCTGGTTCCTTTTTCTTTTAAGAGGCGTAGCCCGCGCCCTCTCACGCACGATAGACATTAGATGTCCGGTGAATGAAAATGGCATTTTCTCGCTTTGTGTCGTGTTCATCACCCGTCTATTATTTTATATTTCAATTATCCCATGATGAGGAGGAAATCTATGGATCAAAAAAAGATAGGTAAGTTCCTGAAGGAATTACGAAATGAAAAACAACTGACACAGGAACAACTTGCCGCTGTTTTTAATGTGAGTTCGAGAACCGTTTCAAGATGGGAAACCGGTAATAATCTTCCGGATATTTCATTATTGGTTGAGATTGCGGACTACTATGATGTGGATGTCAGAGAAATAATTGAAGGAGAAAGAAAAAGCGAGATGATGGATAAAGAAGTAAAAGAAGTAGCGGAAAAAATGGCTGATTATGCTACGGAAGAAAAAAGCAGCTTATTAAGAAGTGTACAGGCATTATGTTTTGTGGGAGTTGTTATTTCTTTTCTTGCAGTATATTTTCAAACAAGAGATGTGGAGTGGGATTATATAAATAAGAGCGCATTTTTTGCTTCTGTGTCCGCTCTTTTGATTATGGCTGTGATAACCTTATATGTAACCGGATTGTTGGAAAAACTGATTTCTAAAAAAACCATTATTATAAAGGTTATAAAATTTGCCACAATTATTGCCCTTGTAATTGGCTTTTTTCAGGTGGTTTTATTAACAGCTACTATGACCTGGTTGTTTGCCAGTGTGGCACTTGCAAGACCGAAAGTTCGAACGGATATAGAAAACTACAATGATTATATGTCTTTTTCCAATCATGCTTATGAAAAAGGGGTAGAAACAGATTGGACCAAGTGGGAAATGGATGAAACAATTTGGCCGGAAAAGATAAATGATTCCATGGAAGTGGAAGATTTTAAAATGGTTTATTATAATCCTTGGGATGAGCAGTTCCTTGGATACATGGTGGTAGATTATGATGCGGATGCATATGAAAAAGAAGTTCAACGTCTAAAGGATTATGATTCAACTGAATATATCGGGTACTATAGTGTAACTGAGGAAAGAACTTATGACCTCTTGGCAGTAAATTCAGATCCCTATTATGGATTTGTATATGCATTAACTGATGGAAAAGGAAGAATCATATACGCGGAGCAAATCTTTTGCAATTACTTTATGGATTTGAAGTATGAAAAATATATGCCTAAGGAGTATTTCTTGGATGGCTTTGATGCAAGCGCAAACAACCCTTATAAGCATGAAATGTCAGAGAGGGATTCAAAAGCCGTAGAAGGCTTATGATAATGAATATTTTTTTATATAATTTATGATCATAGTACATTTGTTGTTCTATGTTGAAGGGCTCTTTTTTGTTCCAATGGTAAGAAATATTCCATAAATAAGGGTGTATTTATATATTTCTGTGGTATTATATAGGTACGAAGAAGAGTCATAGAGCGTGACGTAAAAGAAAGCTCGTTGAGAAGATTTGGTCGTAGAACGCGACCAAGTAAAACAAAAGAAAAGTTCGCTGAGAAGTAGCCCCATATTTATGGGCTATGTTATATTAAAAAATTACGAGGGAAATATGGCACAACACAGACGATTTGTATTTTTGTCAAATGAATTCTACAAAGATCATCCACATGATCTGTTTCCGGAAATAGAATAAAAGACTCAAAGACCCTATATTCAATTGATGACAACAATTAATGGAGTGCAATATGCAATTCCATTAAGGTCTAATATTAATCATCCTCATGTTTTTTGGACGGATAAGAATAATCACTGCGGCATTGATTTTTCAAAAGCAGTTATAATTACGGATGAAAAATATATTGATACAACTGTTACTCCATATATTAGATAGAATGAATTTGATGAGAGATTTGTTCCATTGTTGTTCCATTTTGATTTTTGTAAAAAATGAGCAGCTGAAAGTCCAGTGTTTATGCGGGTTTGAGGACCTGCCATATGAACGTATTAGGTTCGAATTCTCAGCAGCGTAAACGCTGCTTCGGTCGGTTCGGCGGAGTTGCGGGCGCTTGGGTAAAGGGAACAATTAAAGCAATATAAAAAGGATAAAAACCTTGGGAGTGCCAGCTCCCAAGGCCTAAAGTCCGTTGCGGTGGACTACTCCGTTAGGCTAGTGCTGTCAGTCATCTCTGTCTAACCATTTGCAAATGTAGTAGCCAACTACAGATGCCAATACAGAGATAAGAAATGTTATTATAGCGTTCACAAGAATCACCTCCTTTCCACTGGAAAGGATCGACAGCATAGATATTATAACACGAACAAACGTTCGAATCAATGGCATTTAGAGGTTGATTTTTGAGTGAAAAGGGAGTATTATACTTGTAGCTAAGAAATGTAGTTATATGTTCACAAGAATACAGAAAGGTTCGGAGTGCCAGCTCCGAATCTTTTTGTTATATATAAAGATGAAAGTGATAGAACAGGTTCATGACGATTATATTAGACCATATTTCAAAATCATATAATGGACGGGACGTACTGAAGGATTTTTATCTGGAAGTGGAGGATAAACGAATTTATCAGATTGTGGGACCTGCCGGATGTGGGAAGACCACCGTGCTTCGTATCTTTTGGGGAGAAGTAAAACCGGATGAGGGACGTGTGGCTCGAATGGGAGATTATAAGTATCCTACGCTGCAAAGCGCATACGTTCCACAGGTGAAGGTTTTTAAAGATAAGAAGAGTGCTCTATGGCATGTAAAGAAAGCACATCGGAAGGTATCCGCCGGAAGGGCATTAGAGGAATTATCTTATTTCTTGACCGAGGATAAGATCAATTGTCCTGTCAGTGAATTGACTGAAGCTGAGAAAGGATTTGCAGCAATTGTACGAGCATTATGTATTCCAGCGGATTTTATAGTTTTAGATGAGGCTTTTGAAGGAATGAATACAGGTGAACGGGAAAAGGCGCTTTCTTATATCTTGGATAAGCAAGGCTCTCGTCCGATTCTATTGGCAACGAAAGAAGAAATACCAATCAAAGATTCCAGAGTGTTTATGATATAAGAAAAAAGGTTCACGGTGTATGCCGTGAACCTTTTTAATTTGGAAGACTGTAGATATAGTCGGTAAGTTCTTTTCGTTTTTCTTCGGTTTCTGCCGGAGCGGTGGTGCAGTTTTGCTGCATGCCCGGAAGAATTTCAAACTGAGAATCCTTTATTGTACTTGTGACGTTACCCTTTTCATCCGTAGTTTGGCTAACCGTTAAGGTGACTTTTACCAGCATAGTTTCCAATGATTTTTCATTGAACCAGAAATTTCCCAAGCTGTAGACAATGGGTTTTTCGTTGTAAGAACCAATGCCCTGAACACAATGGGTGTGAGCACCGATGACGATGTCTGCTCCTGCGTCAATGTATTCCTTTGCACCGTTTATTTGTGCCTCTTCCAAGGCGGTGGAATATTCGGTTCCCCAGTGAGGAAGAGCGATGACATAGTCTGCGTTTTGACGGGCTTCTTTGATGGATTCCACAAATAAGGAGTTGTCGTAACAACGTAAAATCCCCGGCTCGGTTTCCGTAGCCTGCGGGGTAAGTTTTATCTTTTCTGCACGGCTTGCAGCGACGTAGGCAATGGTGATCCCATCTTTTTCAATGTAAACCGGTGCCTTTGCTGCATCTAAATTCTTACCTGCGCCAACATATAAAATGCCGGCGGTATCCAGCGTATCCAACGTATCTAAAAACGCATCTTTTCCGTAGTCATAAATGTGATTATTTGCAAGGCCTACAATATCGGCACCCATTTCCTGCAATAGTTTTACGTTTTCCGGTTTGGAACGGAAGGTATAGGCTTTGCTTTCGGTGGGGGTTCCACGGTCAGAAAAGGTAAATTCATTATTGACCCAAAAGATATCTGCATTTTGCATTTCAGAAAGGTAATTTGAATCGATGACATTTGAAAGCTCTTCTCCGTTGGCATAATAGTTTTGCATAACACACCAGTTATCGTCGAGATTGATATCGCCGGCAAAAGCCAGTGTGAGTCGAGATTCCGTTTCAATCGGGGCAAAGGAATCTTTGCCGGACTTTTCCGTGACTGTTTCAGAAGTCTGTGGTTCTACGTAGCTTTTTAATACATCAAGTTTTGCATCAGTCTTGTATGTTCTGAAGGTAATGATTCCCCAAATGATTAGAAAGATGGGGATTAAGATTCGAAACTTTAACTTTCGAGTTTTATGGTGAAACAGATGCATGCCTAAGAATGCTCCCAAAGCACCTCCTGCAGCTGCAAATCCGATTAGCGTAAGTTCCGGTATTCTCCAGGCGTTTCGTTTTGCCCGACTTTTATCGATGCAGTACAAAAAAAATGTAATAGTATTAATAATTGCAAAATAAAGAATCAGTACCTTCATATGTATTTCCTCTCATTTCATACTGATATATTAATCAAACCTGTTGCCGGAATCAAATCGAATATTGCAAAAATAATCCACATGCGTGTAACTTCGTTTTCTCTATGAAAATTGTGGTAAACTTGTAAAGAAATTGTTTGTAAAACGCAACACAAATAAGGTGATAAAAATGAAATACGATGCTTTGATTTTAGATGTAGACGGAACGGTTTGGGATTCCACACCTCTTGTGGCAAAGGCTTGGACATCCGCTGCAAAAAAATGTGGTTTGAATCGAACAATTACTCCGGAGATGTTACACAGCTTATTCGGCAAAACCATGCATGAAATCGCTGATGAACTTTTACCGGATGCAACCGGGGAAGAAAAAGAAAGAGTGCTTTTTGCCTGCTTGGAGGAGGAAAACCGCGTCATCGAAGAGAATCAAAGCGATATCAATTATCCCGGGGTGACGGAAACCATCAAAGAACTTTCAAATCGCCTTCCGGTATGTATCGTATCCAACTGTCAGTCCGGATACATTGAACTGTTTATAAAAAAGTCCGGATTAAATGACTATATAACCGACCATGAATGCTATGGAAATAATGGCAAGCCGAAAAATGAAAATATTCGTCTTTTAGTGGAACGTAACGGTTTTAAAAATCCTGTTTATGTGGGCGATACCATTATGGACGAAGAGGCCTGCGATAAAGCAGATGTACCGTTTATTTTTGCATCTTACGGGTTTGGGAAAGCAAATCATCCGATTTGTGAGATAAACAGTTTCAAAATGCTTCAAAATATATTAAACTAAAAAAGGTGCTATGTATTTTTGGGTACGTCATGAGGGAAATATATGGAATTAAAGAAATACAGCCCTGAAATCCAAGGGCTGATTCATGAGGTAAAAGAAAACAGAAATGCCAGAAAACGTGGCTATTTAAAGTCTTGCAAACAGCTTTTGAACTTTGCAAAAGATACCAATGATGAAGAGTTGCTTGGATTTGCATATTTCTACCTGGGCAGAAGTTATTATTATATGCCGGATCGCACTAAGCAGGCCATGAAAACAATCAAAAAATCCATGTTTTATGCTCAGAAGACAAACGACTATGCGATTCTTGCACGGATTTATAATATTCTTGGAATTGATGCTTCCAATCGTGGACTGGAAGAACTGGCGTTGGAATATTACATGCTCAGCAGACGATATTCCGTTCAAAGCGAAGACTATGAATTACGATACATCGTGGAATACAATATGGGCTATACCTATTTGGAAATGGGGGATTTGGAAGAATCACTTCGTTTCTTTATGAAGGCGTATCGCCTGAGCAAAAAGAACAAAAACAACACTTCTTATTACGTTCGCTATTTGATTTGCTGCGTTGTCGGCATTTTATATATGCATCAGAAAAAGGAAGACAGAGTGAAAAAAGTATTCCATGAGCTGGAATTAATCGAAAGACAATACGGCGAAATGATCCCGGAAGCTTTTGAAGAACCGTTAAATTTCATTTTCCGAATCAACTATTATGACATGATTGGCAAAACCGAAATGAGTGACGAAATGCAGCAGGCGTTTTTGAAACAGCTGTCTGCGGATTCGCTTCCGGTGGACAGTATTTCCGATTTGGTTCGTTATTGCGAAACACTGGTGGTGGCAGGCAAACTTGAGCTGGCACATCAATACATCCTTATTTTAAAGCCGATCATTGAATCTGCGGAAGTGCCTCACGTAAGTTTGGATTTTTATCGCATGATGGTTGCATATGCAGAGAAAAAGCAGGATGAAGCTGCCAAAGCCTGGGCAATCAATTCTTATTATGCGTATTCACAAAAACAGGTAATGGAACGGAAAAAAGCATTTGCGTTTTATTCCGAAATGATAGAAACCGTAGAGAATATCCGACTGGAGAATATTCGTCTTGCGAAGGAAGCAAGAACAGATTCTCTTACCAAACTTCCGAACCGTTTGGAGATGATGGAAGTCGGGGAAGCCTGGTTCGAGCGCGCGAGAGATGAAGGCGTAAGCTACGGCGTTGAAATTTTTGATATTGACAAGTTTAAAGACTACAACGATACCTTTGGACATCAGATCGGTGACCGTTGCCTGGAAGAAATCGGAAAAGTTTTAAATTCGTTTATACAGGATAATATTTTTGCTGCCCGCTACGGCGGAGATGAATTTCTGATTTGCTATTACGATATGACAGATCAGGAAATTATGGAAAAAGCAAAGGCTCTTCGCGATGAGTTTAAGAGAATCTGTATAGAAACCGGTGGGAAAAACATATGCGGAATCTCTGCTTCTCAGGGTATTCGAAATACCGTTCCGGGACAGGATAATAAAATGTGGGATTATATGTATTCCGCAGACAGCGCTTTGTACGAAGTAAAGAAAAGAAAAAGAGGGGATATTTTAATTATCCATAAAGCATTTTTGTCGGATGCCAGTCTGCAAGATGCGGTCACTGTTGATTGATTTAAAAGAGGATGTATGGAACATGAGAATTATTTGTGTGGATGATGAAAAAATAGCTTTAGAGGGATTGGTAAAAAACGTTGAGAAAGCTGCTCCCGATGCGGAAGTTCTGGGATTTCGACGTGGAGATTTGGCACTTGAAGATGCCAAAGCAAACACTGTAGACATCGCGTTCCTTGATATTGAAATGCGCGGAGAAAACGGACTGGAACTGGCGGAAAAGATTAAAAAGATTCATCCGGATGTAAACATTATTTTTACCACAGGATATGGGGAGTATGCAGGAGAAGCTTTTAGTATGCACGCCAGCGGCTACGTGATGAAACCTGTTACTGCCGAAAAAATAAAAAAAGAAATGGCAGAACTTCGACATCCGGTTACGGTGGAAAAGAAGAATCGGATAAGCTGCAAAACTTTTGGAAATTTTGAAATCTTCGTGGATGGAAAACCGATAGAGTTCCAATATAACAAGTCCAGAGAACTGTTTGCATTTTTGTTGGACAGAAACGGCTCTCTTTCAACCATTCAGGAAATCATCTTAAACCTATGGGATGATGATGAACCGGATACCCATATTTCATATTTAAAGAATTTACGAAGAGACTTGATTGGAGTATTGGAAAAATATGAGTGTGCCGATGTGATTGTTCGTCAGCATGGTCGTATGGGGATTGCTCCGGAATTAATTGACAGCGACTATTTTGATTTTTTGAAAAATCAGAATAATGCAAGAGAACGCTATGCCGGAGAGTACATGGTACAGTATTCTTGGGCGGAATTTACCAATGGCGCATTGGATGAGATGTTAAACAAGTATTGATTGGGAGAGAAATATGGATATCACGGCTTCGGATTATTTATTGGCTTCTTTTGAATTGTGGGGAGCTGTTGCATGTCTGTTTATTGCATTTTATACGCAGAGGGCTAAGAATATTTTCCCGGCTGGAGCCAATTATATGACGGCTATGCTGATTATCAGCGCAGTTATGATGTTTTCGGACGTGGTTTCTTTTACGTCCAACGGAAAAGAAACGGTATACGCTTTTTATGAGAATCGTATTTCCAATTTCTTGTGTTTTACATTGGCGTACGTATGCCTTCATTTATTTTCCAGTTATATTGTATGTTTTATCAAAACGGATATTCCTACGAAGGTGGGGGAATATTTTGTAAAAGACTTCGCTGTATTCGGAATTTTAGCGGTTATTATTAATATCTTTAAACCATTCTACTATTATTTTGATGAAAGCAACAATTATCAGCGAGGAGAGTATTTTGAACTGGGACAAATCCTTACTATGATTCCCTTTTTTGTAGTTGCTTTTATGATTATTCACAATCGCAAACAAATCGGACGAAACGGATTCGTCGCCTTTATTTCTTATGTCACGTTCCCGGCGATTTCCATTTTGCTTACTGCCGGCCAGTATACCAGAGTTTCCAGATTAAATATCGGAATTTCTTTAGCACTTTATTTTATGGTTGCCATTATTATTTCCGATCAAAGAAGAAGTATTTTTGAACAGAGAAAAGCGATTTTGAACCAGGAAAGGGAAATCAATGAAATGCAAATCCGCTTGGTAATTTCCCAAATCCAACCCCATTTTTTGTACAATTCTTTGAATACGATTTATTATTTGTGCGAAAAAGATGTTTCCTTGGCGCAGGAGGCGATTAACAATTTTTCCAATTATCTTCGCGGTAACATGAATGCTCTGGGGGCATCCAAACCGGTGGACTTTGAGGTGGAGTTAAACCATGTAAAAAACTATCTGGCGTTGGAAGAAATGCGCTTTGGCGAGGAACTGGAAGTGTATTATGATATTGAAACCACTGATTTTAAGATTCCGTCTCTTTGCCTGCAACCGATCGTCGAAAACGCGGTAAAGCATGGTGTTGGTAAAAAGATAGGCGGGGGTAGCGTCACTATCCGTGTAAAAGAATTGTCGGATTCCTATGAGGTAATTGTGGAAGATGACGGCGTAGGCTATAACGTGGATGAAAAGAAGGATGACGGACGAACTCACGTGGGAATTGACAATGTAAAAAACCGTATAGAAAAAATGGTTCACGGAAGTTTATTTGTAAAATCCGAGGTGGGAAAGGGAACCCTTGTTGTGATTCATATTCCGAAATAATTGTGCAAAACTTCTAAAATTATTATCTTTTCCGGGAAAAAAGTCGATATTATTATTGTATCTATTTTGTGTCTGTTCCAATGCTATAATCCATTCAAAGTTAATCGTTAACGCAGGCAAGGCGTTGATAGGGAGGCTATTAGTTAATGAGTGGATTGACATACATTGGCGTTATGCTACTAGTATTGATTGCTTTTAATCTGGTTATTCTGAAACCATATGGCAAGGAAGACAAAGAAACTAATTTTGATTGACTTTCAGGGGAGAGCGTGAGTTTTTTAGAAAGGTTTCGAGGTGGCGTATGAATACAGATCAGAAAGAATTGTTTATGCAGTTCTTAGTTATCTATAAAGATTTGACTAAGAGAGTTAAGATGATAAAAGAAGCAATTCCAACCGAAGAAGAATGGGAAGAACGTGAAAAACTTGTTCATGTATCTACTATGAGCGGACGCAAGAAAATGGTGAACCGCAGTATTGCGGAAGAGGAACTTCGGGAAGTGGAAGATATCCTTGATGATTTGGATATTTTACTTGCCCGTATGGATCAGGCCGCAAAGCTGATGGATGCCTTAGTGGCAGCAGCATAAATTTAAATTTTTTTCTTCAGCGGGGAAACTCGCAACATTTCATCCTTTCCTTATTATTGCAAAAAAGGGATTCCAAACGGAATCCCTTTTTTGTACGTTTGGAAACTTTCTGATAATTTGTGAAAATGCTAGACAAATTTGCGTTTTAGAGTATAATATAATTACCATAGGTGTGAGTATGGGGATTTGGGATTTCCCAAGAAAAGGATTTCACCTTATAAACAAGGAAGTTGTCCGAAAGGACGAGTAGGAAAGAAGGGAAGAGACATGATGGCAGGTATGAATTTAAATATTGTTTCTACTGCTAATATGACAAAACCGGCTTTTTCCGATGCCCCGACCCAGGAGGCCATTAGAAGAACACCCGAGATTAAAACAGCTGATACTGTTGAGGCTAAAACAAAACAGCAGGATGAAACTGAAAAATCCAAAAATGTAAACCAAGAGACTTTGGAGAATGTTGTGGCACGCTCCGAGTATGGTGACACGGTTCAGGTGAGCGATGACGGTGCCAACGAATTGGAAGAAAGCCGTCAGGGTATCGTGACAGCCGAGGATCGCGAGCCGGTGTATGCAGGAGATGAAGAAGACTTCTCTATTGAACGTCCGGAAGTAGTTGAAATAGAACGACCGGAGATTGTATTGCCGGAGACAAAGGAAAAGGTTCCGGAGGATACGCATTTGGAAAGCGATGAGATGACTGTAGAAGGTCCTCCGTTTAATGGGTATAGTTCCGAACAGTTGGAGGCTTTCTATCAGGCGGGCAAGATTTCCGAGTATACATATGAGTCGGAGATGGATCGACGCAAGGTACTTCATGATGAGATTATAGAAGAAACCAAAGCTTTCACAAATGAGATGACCGAGGTGACAGCCGATGCTTCAAGAGTGCAGAGGACGGATTTTGCGATTGAAACCGCCATCAACAGTGAAAGCAAGTTTGATATAAAAGATCGTATGGATGCGATTAACAGTGCCGATGAGAGCAGAAAAGCTCAGGCAAGAATAACAGAAGAGGAAGGTAGATTATGGGATTATCAGCTTCGAGCTTAAACCCGATTTCGGCGATAGAGTATCGCACCGCGATTCCTCAGGCCTATAGTGTGGAAAACCGGTCAGAGGTTTCCGATTCCTTTGTGGAGGCCATGAGAGGTGCGGAATATGCCAACCGTGTTGATGCGGCGGCACCGGTACAGTATGCGACAGCAAACGTTACTACGAGTCGCATTGAGATGCTTCAAAAGAATCAGGAAGCAAACAAGGCTTACAATGATTTGGCAGCGTCCTTTGGAGGCGTGAACATTTCTTACGGAACCGGACGACAGGCTGAAAGTTATGCCATAGTCGGTGGCCAGTTCGATGCATTTGCATAATAAAGAATTTATTGAAGGGACGACTCGTTAAGAGTCGTCCTTTTTTATATGTATAAGAGATTTTTTGTATTTGTATTATCTTGCATTTAATGATTTATTGTGTTAAAGTATTCCGAGTGAAAACAAGTGTATTCCACAGGAAGACAGATTATGAAAGACGAAAACACCTATTATGTATTGAAAGAGAAGGCGGTACCGGAAGTCCTTTTGAAGGTAGTACAGGCAAAACGCCTGCTAGATTCCGGGAAATGCAAGTCTGTGGCAGAAGCTACGGATTATGTAGGAATCAGTCGCAGCTCCTTTTATAAGTACAAAGAAGATATTTTTCCGTTTCATGAAAATGCAAAAGGAAAAACCATCAATTTAATGATTCAGTTGGAAGACGAACCGGGACTTTTATCTTTGATTTTAAAGACGGTAGCAAAGTCCGGCGCCAATATTCTTACGATTCATCAAAGTATTCCGGTTAGCGGTGTGGCGTCTCTTACGCTTAGTGTGGAGGTGCTAAAGGAAACCGGAGACATATCCAAGATGATTTCCGGCATTGAAAAGGTGACCGGTGTTCATTATGTAAAAATATTATCCAGGGAGTAAATTATGAAAGTAGCAGTTATGGGATACGGAACCATCGGTTCCGGAGTAGTGGAAATTTTGAATGTAAACAAGGATGTGGTTGCGGCACGTGCCGGAGAGCCGTTGGAGGTAAAGAAAGTTTTAGACCTTCGGGATTTTGCGGGAGATCCGGTGGAAAAACTCATTGTTCACGATTATATGGATATTGTAAATGATGATGAGATTTCCCTTGTAGTGGAAACCATGGGAGGAGTGGAGCCGGCATACACCTTTGTAAAGGCTATGCTTCAGGCGAAAAAACATGTAACCACTTCCAATAAAGCGTTGGTTGCTGACAAGGGTGCGGAACTGATTCGCATCGCCAGAGAAAACGGAGTAAACTTCATGTTCGAAGCATCCGTGGGAGGCGGAATCCCCATTATTCGACCTTTGTTATCCTGCTTAACCGGTGATGTTATCGAAGAGATTACCGGTATCGTAAACGGAACCACCAACTACATGCTTACAAAGATGGCCAATGAGGGAAGCGACTACGATGATGTGTTAAAAGAAGCTCAGGCATTAGGCTATGCGGAGAAAGATCCTACTGCCGATGTGGAAGGCTATGATGCCTGCAGAAAGATTGCTATTCTTACTTCTTTAATCAGCGGACGTCAGGTGGATTATAATGATATTCCCACAGAAGGTATCAGTCACATTACAGCTGTCGATATGAAATATGCAAAGAAAATGGGACGCACCATTAAACTTTTGGCTCGCTCAAATAAGGTTGGAGAAACCTATTCCGCAAGAGTGGCACCTTATCTTTTACCGAAGGAGCATCCGCTTTACAGCGTAAACGATGTATTTAATGCCATTTTTGTACACGGCAATATGCTGGGGGACGGAATGTTTTACGGTTCCGGTGCAGGCAAGCTTCCTACGGCCAGCGCTGTGGTAGGTGATTTGGTTGCCATGGCAAAACATATTAACAAGAATATTTACATGGAATGGGCAGAGGAAAAACTGGAGTTGGCAAACCCGTCACAGCAGAGTTTTCGATTCTTTGTGCGCACCACCGATTCCAAAGAAAAAGTGGAAAGTGTATTCCATAAAGTGGAGTTTGTGGAGCCTCAGGCAGAAGGCGAGGTTGCTTTTGTAACCTGTGAAATGACGCAGAAAAAATATGATGACGCATCAGAGGATATGAATATTATCCAAATGATTCGTTTCGCTTAAAAAGATTACAGGACTTGATAGGAGGAAACTATGTTAATCGTCAAGAAATTCGGTGGAAGTTCCGTGGCGAATAAGGAACGCATTTTTAATGTGGCAAACCGTATCGCCGATGAGTATAGAAACGGAAACCAGGTAGTGGTGGTTCTTTCGGCAATGGGAGATACTACGGATGAGCTTTTGGAAAAAGCTTACGACATCAATCCGGACGCACCAAAGAGAGAAATGGATATGCTCCTTGCTTGCGGAGAGCAGACATCTGTAGCTTTGATGGCTATGGCACTTTCATCCATGGGTATTCCGGCAATTTCATTAAATGCATTTCAGGTGGCTATGCATACCACATCCAAGTACTCCAATGCCAGATTTAAACGCATTGATACGGAACGAATTCAAAATGAATTGGAAGCCAGAAAGGTCGTTGTTGTTACCGGCTTTCAGGGAATTAATAAATACGATGATTTAACCACTTTGGGACGAGGCGGAAGTGATACAACGGCAGTGGCACTGGCAGCAGCTCTTCGCGCAGATGCTTGTGAGATTTATACAGATGTGGAAGGCGTTTATACCGCAGATCCACGTGTGGTTCCGAATGCAAGAAAAATTGAAGAGATTTCTTATGATGAAATGTTGGAGTTGGCTACACTTGGAGCGAAGGTATTGCACAATCGTTCGGTAGAATTGGCAAAGAAGTATGGCGTACAGCTTGTCGTACGTTCAAGTTTAAATACCGCAGAAGGTACAACAGTAAAGGAGGTAGCATCAGTGGAAAGTATGCTTGTAAGCGGGGTTGCAGTAGATAAGGATGCAGCACGTATTGCGATTATTGGATTGAAGAATGAACCGGGTATTGCATTTAAGGTGTTTGATTTATTGGCAAAGCACAATATCAACGTGGATGTGATTTTACAGTCTATCGGTCGTGATGATACAAAGGATATTTCCTTTACCGTTGATCAGACCCAGGCCAAAGAGGCGGTTCAGTTGTTAAAGGAAAATAAGGAGCGTCTTACCATCCAAAAAATCGAGGAGGATGAATCTGTTGCAAAACTTTCCATCGTAGGTGCCGGTATGCAGTCTAACGCAGGTGTTGCTGCGAAGATGTTTGAGGCTCTTTACGGTGTCGGTGTTAACATTCGTATGATTGCCACCTCCGAAATCCGCATCACCGTACTCATCGATTTAGATGATGTCCAGAGCGCCATGAAAGCAGTACATGCAGCCTTTTTAGAAGAGTAATAGAAAAAACGTAGAATACTTTTTGCCGGGTGCCAAAGAAGCACCCTACACAAAAAGATTCTACGTTTTTTTATTTAAGACTTCGCAAAAAAATCATTTGAGATTTTTTGTTAATACAATAAAAGAGCAAAGTAAAAGACTGATGGGGAAACATCAGTCTTTTGAGGGGAGTATAAATAATAAGGGGATAAGAGGTATTCCTCTTATGCTTGGATGATATCATCGGGGCAGCACTTTGGCAATAGACTTAAGCAATGTTTAATAGAATTTTAAGATTTTAATAATTTGTTAATAATTTGGAATAAGAGCCGGATTTATGGTATGATTTAGCCTATGAAAATGTTTGAAATATGTGTGCCCTGCCATTTTGGCATTGAGGCGGTGGTAAAAAGAGAAATTTATGATTTGGGCTATGAAATCACGAAGGTGGAGGATGGCCGGGTAACCTTTCAGGGGGACTGGGAGGCGGTTGTTCGTGTCAATCTTTGTATCCGTACCGGGGAGCGTATTCTCGTAAAGGTAGGGGAGTTTCATGCCGAGGAGTTCGAGGATTTGTTCCAGGGAATCAAAAGCATTCCGTGGGAAAACTATATCCCGAAGGACGGAAAGTTTTGGGTTACAAAAGCCACTTCCATTAAAAGCAAACTCTTTGCGGTGCCAACCATCCAGTCCATAGCAAAAAAGGCTATGGTGGAGCGCATGAGCGAGGCATACAAAACGGATAAGTTTCCGGAGAGCGGATTGTCTTTTCCGGTTCGTATCTTTTTAATGAAGGACCAGGTTTTGGTAACACTCGATACCACAGGGGTTCCTCTTCATAAAAGAGGTTATCGAACCTATACATCGAAAGCTCCCATATCCGAGACTTTGGCGGCAGCGCTTATAATGCTTACTCCGTGGAAAAAAGATCGTATTTTATTGGATCCTTTCTGCGGCAGCGGTACTTTTTTGATTGAAGCTGCCATGATGGGAGCAAATATTGCCCCGGGATTATATAGGGAGTTTACGGCAGAGACTTGGACACATCTTATTGATAAAGAACTTTGGAAGGAAATCAGAGATGAACTTACCGAAGAAATCGATACATCTATCGATATGAATCTTCAGGGATATGATATCGATCCGGAGGCGATTTCCATTGCAAAGAAGAATGCTGCTCAGGCGAAGGTGGATCATATGATTCATTTTCAGGTGCGGGATGTGAAAAATACCTCCCACCCAAAGAAGTATGGCTTTATGATTACAAATCCACCTTATGGAGAACGTCTGGAGGACAAAAGCGATTTGCCGAAACTTTATGAGACATTGGGCAAAGTATATGCATCTTTGGATTCTTGGTCTATGTATGTCATCACCTCTTATGAGGATGCGGAAAAATATATTGGGAAAAAGGCCGATAAAAATCGCAAGATTTACAACGGCATGATTAAAACATACTATTATCAGTATTTGGGACCCAAGCCACCGAAAAGGAAGTAACTAATGAAACACATGAGACGCTTTGTGGTACTTACCATAGTACTTTTGGCATTGTTTTTCATAAAACTAAATACAACCTCGGATGACTATTCCGACGTAGAGACATTTCGTGGCGCACATTTGGAGCAGAGTGTTTTTTATCCGCTGATTGCAAAAAGTATTAATGATGCCAATGGGCTGACTTTTCGCTTCAACGGGGAGGAAATGGCACTTGCTGCGGATGAACTTTGCCTAAATGACGGCATGCAGGTAATGGCATCTTTGGATTTTATTCGCGAGATGTTTTATACCTGCGTAAATCTTTATGATGAAACGGAGTTTCGTTTGGAACGAAATGAAGTGGAATACAAATTTTATGTAAATTCCATTGAGGGAATCGCGGGAACCGAACGGGTGGAATTGTCAACGCCGCCTTTGGTTACCGATCGCGATTACTATCTTCCTTTAAAGGATTTGAGTGAGTTGTTTGGGTATGAATATTCTTGGGATATGAAGACAGCGGAACTTTCCGTGACATCCACGGACAATACGGTATCATCTTTACCGAAAAGTTTCGATTTGCGAAGAAAGGATCGGGCGGCATCTATTAAGAATCAGGGAAACACCCAGACTTGTTGGGCGTATGCGGCATATGGCGCTATGGAATCAAGTCTTTTGCCGGAAAAAGCAGTTTCGCTGAATCCCAGGGAATTGATAGAAAACAAGCCGTATCAGTATACCGATAATGACGGCGGCGATTTTGCCATGGCACTGGCATATCTTTTGTCATGGCAGGGACCTACGGTTATGGATGAAAAAAATCATGTGCAGGAAGTTCATTTTTACGATTCGGATGATATCGATGATATAAAGTGGGGCGTGTATTTATACGGGGGAGTGTCGACTTCTGTTTACATCAATGTAAGTTCCATCGGTACTTCCTCCAATTACAACCGTTCAACAAATTCCTATTGTTTTCAAGGGGAAAATGCCCCAAATCATGACGTGATTATCATCGGTTGGAACGATAATTATTCTGCTTCTAATTTCAACGGGGATGTGCCCGGGGATGGAGCGTTTATTTGTCAGAACAGCTGGGGAGATTCCTTCGGTGATGAAGGCGTTTTTTATGTGTCCTATTATGATTCCAATATTGGAAATCAGGCGGTATCTTATGTGAAAATCGAACCGGCCGACAACTACGATTTTGTAAAGCAAATGGATTATTGCGGTTGGCGCGGACAAATCGGCTATAACAAAGATGATGCCTGGGGAGCTGCCATTTACAAAGCAGATGAGGATGCAATATTAAAAAGTTGCGGATTTTATTCGCTGGATAAGGATACGTCTTTCCAGATTTACGCTGTGCCGAAATATGAAGGCGTGTCTTCTTTAGCCGGACGGCAGTTGGTGGCCTCCGGAAAGTTGGATTCCGCAGGGTATTACACCATTCCCTTTTTGCATGAGGTTTCTGTGGATAAGGGAAGCGAGTATGCTGTGATTCTATACATTAGTACTCCGAACCAAAACCATCCCATTGCCATAGAATATGAGACGGCAAATATGGAACCCGGAGCGGTGAATCTGTCCGATGGCACCAGCTTTGTTTCCAAAAACGGATTGGAATGGGAAAGCATTGAAGATACGGCGAAGGGAAATCTTTGCCTAAAAATATATGGAAACTATCGGGAAGAGGAAGAATAAATGCAAAAGAAAATTGAAAACTACCTGATCATTTCTCTTCTGATTGTGGTAATATTGGTTGCCTCCGTGATTTATTTCTTCCCGGGATTGCATAATTATGCTTTTTTTGACAACGGAAAGGACAAAAGCGTTCATTCTGTTATGGAGTTGATTCACGGAGATTCCACCCTTCTTGTAGCGGATGAAAACCTTGGCGAAAGTGCACATCAGTTGCGCTTGGAAATGCCTGCGAATATGTCGCCGGACATGTTGGAAATCAGTCAGGACTATTTGTATCATACCATTACCATTTCAATCCCCGGACTGGACGAAAACTATCTTTACAATTATCCTCTTGTAGGTCGAAGCGATCATATTGAGGATTTCACGTTTGATGTAAATGATGCCTACGGGGTACTGCAGTTTACAACGGATCACGTGTATGAACTACAGACTACGTATGAGAATCAGTATGTATACTTGGATTTTGCAGATCCTCATGAAGTGTACGATGCCATCGTTGTTGTGGATGCCGGTCACGGTGGAAAGGATGGCGGATGTTCCGGAGGAGGTGTAAAAGAAAAGGATATTAATCTTGCCATAACGGAAAAAATCAAAACCTATTTTGCTGAGGATGGTTACAATATTGGTGTGTATTATACCCGAGAAAGGGATTTTAATCCCACTTATGAGAGCCGTGTGGGCTTGGCCAATGATTTGAACGCGGATTTGTTTTTGAGTGTACATATCAATTCCACGGCCAGCGGACGTACCTCTTCCATTAACGGCTCGGAGGTGATGTATCGCTCCGGAGACGAGACGGGATTGTCCAAGGCCTTTGCAAGCCATTGTCTGGATTCCATGCTTGCCGCATTGGGAAGTGATTCCAAAGGCTTGGTTGCGGGGGATGAGATTTTTATTATTCGTACATCAAAGGTGCCGGTAGCATTGGCGGAAATCGGATTTATTACCAATAAAGAAGAACGAAAGAAACTGACGGATGAGGGGTATCAGGATGCTACGGCCCGTGCCCTTCACGAAGCCGTAATCACTACATTGCAGGAAAAGGGAGCATTATGAGAAAAATAATTTTTGCTACGGGAAACAAAAACAAGGTCCGGGAGATTCATGAAATCCTAAAGGATTTGGATTTTGAAATTCTTACCATGAAGGAAGCCGGAATTGACGTTGAAATTATAGAGGACGGAAGTACCTTTGAAGAAAACTCCATGATAAAGGCGACAAGTGTTTATGATGCATTGCCGGCAGAGTTGAAGGGACAGGTCTATGTCATGGCAGACGATTCCGGATTGTCCATAGATGCGCTAAACGGGGAACCGGGAATTTATTCCGCCCGCTATATGGGAGAAGACACTTCCTATGAGACTAAAAACAAAAACCTGATAGAACGACTGGACGGAGTGAAAAAAGAAGACCGTACAGCGCGTTTTACCTGCGCAATTGCCTGCATATTTCCGGATGGCAGTCGTAAGAACATCACCGGTATAATGGAAGGCTATATCGGATATGAGATTGCGGGAGAAAACGGATTTGGATACGACCCGATTTTTTATATTGACGAGTTTGGATGCTCCACAGCACAGATGAGCCCGGAACAAAAGAATTCCATTAGCCACAGAGGACAGGCTCTTCGCGCTATGAGAAAGGAAGTCATGAAATATGAAAATATTAGTGACATCTGATACACACTACAGTACGAATCTTTTAATCAAAGCAATTCAAAAGGAACAACCGGATAAGGTTTTTCACTTGGGAGATGCTCTTGGCAGAGAGGAAGAAATTGAAGCGATTTGCGAAGTGCCGGTAACGGTTGTGCGCGGAAACTGCGACCATGATATATCTTTACCTTCGGAAGTGGTGGAGGATCTTGGACGCCATAAGGTTCTTTTGACCCACGGCCACTATTACGGCGTGGGAACAGATGTATACGAACTTGACGAATTGATAGAGGCCGCTATGAATCGCGACTGTGATATGGTATTCTATGGGCACACACACTATCCTCTGTACGAAAGAAATTATAAAGGCATGACAATTTTAAATCCGGGCAGCATTACGTCTCCCCGCCAACCGGGAGCTGCCCACACCTATGCAATTTTAGAAGTCGACTCCTACGGACGTTTTCAAATAAATATGAAAGAAATATAGGATTTTTAAAATATAATGCGATGGCGAATCCGGCGAAAGTATTATATTTAAAAATCCTATAAAACCATGATTTTTAGGATAAGAAAAAAATAAAAAAATTTTTTAAAAAAAGTTGTTGACAAGGGTAGGTGGTTATCATATAATACATCTTGCGTTTGCGAAAACAAGCAAAGCCCTTTCGGGGTGTGGCTCAGTTTGGCTAGAGCACCTGGTTTGGGACCAGGGGGTCGCAGGTTCGAATCCTGTCACCCCGATTTCTTTAAAAAGAAATCAATATAGTTTAATATGCGGGTGTAGTTCAATGGTAGAACACCAGCCTTCCAAGCTGGATACGTGGGTTCGATTCCCATCACCCGCTT
>DAIMGJ010000023.1:0-23851 GCA_036723975.1 Lachnospiraceae bacterium | reverse complement strand
CAGGGGCATATTCTTTTTTCCATTTTTGTAATTCTGTATAAATCTTCCTTTTAAGCGTTATTTCCTGCATTCCATGCACTCCAATCACGAAATCTCCCAAAGTTTACTCATAGCATATCACGAAATCTCCAGTATGTAAACCATTCAATATCACAATTTCTCCTCATCACATAACACAACGTGGCAACGTGGCAGTTGAACCATCGTGGAAAGTATGTTCACCCTTGAATTCTTTCCTTTTCTAGTCTATCTGCAATTTCCTCCTGCACCCCTGGGAAAAGATGAGCGTAGTAATATGTAATCCTTTCGCTTTTGTGCCCAACACGTTTTCCGATTGCGACCGCTGAGAATCCCATATGGATTAAGAGCGATACGTGGCTATGCCTGAGATCATGAACTCGGATACGCTTTACTCCTGATTCCTCTGCATATTTTTGAAGCTTAAGATTAAGTTGTGTCTTTGAGGTTTTAAAGATACGGTCATCTTCCTCCACTTGAAGTTCTGTAATAAACGCTTTCATTTCATCGCAAAGAGATTCCGGTATCGTCACAGTTCTAAGGCCACTTTGCGTTTTTGGCAGGCTTACGATAGGTTCACCTTTTATAACCGTAAAGGTCTTATTTATCTCAAGTGTTTTCTTCTTAAAATCAAAATCCTTTGGAGTCAAAGCGAACAGTTCTCCCTCTCGAAGGCCACACCAATAAAGCATCTCAAAGGCATAATAAAAAATTGAAGTACTCGGAACATGCGAGATAAAAATTTCAAATTCTTCTTTCTTCCAATAACGAAACTCTTGCGGCCTTCCTCCGGAAATAGGAAGCACTTTCTTCACAGGGTTTGACTCTAAATCATAATATCTCACCGCGTGGTTAAAAATGGAGCTTAGCTGAGATTGAATTGTTTTGTAGTAAGAAGCGGCATAATCACTACCGTCTTTTCTTTTCATCTGGGCGATTTGATTCTGCCATTTAATAATATCCCTCGGCTTAATCATATCCAATTTCATATCACCAAAGAATGGAAGAATCTTTGTACGTACCACGTGCTCTTTCGCATCCCAGGTACTTTTTCTGACTTGAGGTTTCATATCCTCCGTGTAAGTCTCCCAAAAATACCTAAATAACTTTCCCGTACATCTGGATTTTAAAAGCACAAAATTCCTTTCCCATTCAAGAGCTTCGCGCTTAGTTGCAAACCCTCTCTTTGTCTTCCGATGTACCGTGTTCTCATAATCACGATAATACACCGATACCGTCCATGTTCCTCTTTTTTCATCTCTGTAAACTGACATAATAATGTCCTCCTTAAAAATAATATTGTGGAATCCACATACTATCTGTCGGCATTTGAATAAGAAATGAAAAAATACATTATTCCGAAGAATAAATTTCAAACCTGTCACGTCTGCATATTTACGGGCTTATCACCTGCAAGCCATATGAAATGATACCTTTTTGATACATTTTTTTACATCAAAATGGTGTCACAAAAGAGCATAAAAAATCCGCAAACCCTGCAAAATCAAGGGCTTGCGGATACGTTATTTTATCACTTTACTACTCCATCTCTATCGTTCCGGGTGGCTTACTCGTTAAATCATACATTACGCGGTTGACCCCGCGCACTTCGTTTATGATTCGGCTCATCACCGTCTGCAAGACCTCAAACGGAATTTCTGCTGCCTCTGCAGTCATGAAATCAATGGTGCGTACTGCACGAACTGCTACTGCGTAATCATAGGTTCTCTCATCACCCATAACGCCTACGGAGCGCATATTGGTAAGGGCTGCAAAGTACTGATTCGGCATCCATGGAGCCTCGCTTCGATCGTGTTCTTCGCGATACTTTGCAGCCGCCTTGTCGACTTCCTCACGGTAGATATAGTCTGCATCCTGAACCATGCGTACCTTTTCTGCGGTGACTTCTCCGATAATTCGGATGCCCAGTCCCGGGCCCGGGAACGGCTGGCGGAATACCAAATATTCCGGAAGTCCAAGTTCCAAACCTACCGCACGGACCTCATCCTTAAAAAGATTTCGAAGAGGCTCTATAATCTCCTTAAAATCCACATAATCCGGCAGACCACCCACGTTGTGGTGGGATTTGATGACTGCTGACTCACCGCCAAGCCCGGACTCTACAACATCCGGATAGATGGTTCCCTGCGCCAAGAAATCTACTTTTCCAATTTTCTTTGCTTCTTCTTCAAAAACACGAATAAATTCTTCGCCGATGATTTTTCTTTTCTGCTCGGGTTCGGATACACCTGCCAATTTTTTATAATATCTCTCAGCTGCGTTCACTCGAACAAAGTTAATGTCAAAATCTCCGGAAGGGCCAAATACGCCCTCCACTTCATCGCCTTCGTTTTTGCGAAGCAAACCGTGATCTACAAATACGCAGGTCAGCTGTTTTCCGATTGCTTTTGCCAAAAGTGCTGCCAAAACGGAGGAGTCCACTCCACCGGATAAAGCAAGAAGCACCTTTCCGTCTCCAACTTTTTCTCTTATTTCTTTTACTGCGTTTTCAGCAAAGGAATCCATACGCCAGTTTCCTTCACACCCGCATATATTACGTACAAAATTAAAGAGGATTTCTTTTCCTCGTACCGTATGCAAAACCTCCGGATGGAACTGAATTGCATAAAGCTTTTTCTCCTCGTTTGCATCCGCTGCCACCGGGCAATCTGCTGTATGAGCCAAGATTTCAAATCCCGGTGCCGGAGTGCTGATATAATCAAAATGACTCATCCAAACAGTGGTCTCTTCTTCCACCCCTGCAAAAAGTGTGGTCTTTCCGCCGTCGATGAAAGTCTTTGTCTTTCCGTATTCACGAATCGGTGCTTTTTCAACCTTTCCACCCAAAATATGGTTCATAAGCTGTGCGCCGTAGCAAAGTCCAAGAACCGGAATTCCAAGTTCAAAAAGTTCCTTTGTATATGTCGGTGAATCTGCTTCGTAGCAGCTGTTTGGTCCGCCGGTTAGAATAATACCCTTTGGATTCATTGCTTTAATCTCATCAATCGGTGTGCGATAAGAATAAATCTCGCAATAAACATTACACTCCCTGACACGACGCGCCACAAGCTGGTTGTACTGACCGCCGAAATCAATCACGATTACTTTTTCCTGATTCATGAATGCTCCCTTTCAATTATTAATACACGAAAACACTTTTTTCATTATATTGTAGCAAAACTAAAATAACAAGTACGACTAATAAGAAGCCCTCCCCGAATGAAAATTCATTCCGAGAGGGCTTCGCTTTTTTTAAAACGTTTGATTAGTCTTCTACTTCCTCGTAGTGGTTTTCATAATCCTGTGTCTTTAATTTTGCAGCTTCTGTTTCATGCTTTATAAAGTCATAATCTTTACCCGGTAAAATTGCATTTAACAAGATACCAAGAATTGCTGCAATTGCAAGAGAGGTAAGGGTGATAGAAGTCTCACCAATGGTAAATGTAAGACCATCAGAAAATCCAAGTCCGCTTACTAAAATAACTGCTGCAACAATTAAGTTTCTTGACTTTGTAAAGTCTACGTGGTTTTCTACTACGTTACGAACACCGATCGCAGAAATCATACCGTAAAGTACGAAGCTGACACCACCGATAATGGCAGTCGGAAGAGACCCGATAAGTGCTGCAACCTTCGGTGAGAAGGAAAGAACCACTGCATAAACAGCTGCCAATCGAATTACCTTTGGATCATGTACTTTACTTAACTCAAGTACACCGGTGTTTTCACCATAAGTTGTGTTGGCAGGGCCACCAACCAAGCCGGCGAAAGCAGTTGCAAGACCGTCACCAATCAAAGTTCTGTGAAGACCCGGATCTTCGATAAAGTTTTCATCTACGGTAGCAGAGATTGCTGAAATATCTCCGATATGTTCCATCATGGTTGCAATTGCGATTGGAGCCATAACAAGGATGGCTGTCAAATCAAACTTGCAAAGTACAAACGGCTGAACAGAAACAAAATTTGCAGATGCCACACTTGTAAAATCAAGAATAGCGGATCCGTCTGCGTTTGTCATACCAACCATGTTAAAAACAATCGCACAAACATAAGCAATTACGACGCCCAAAAGAATCGGAATAATCTTAAGCATTCCTCTTCCCCAGATATTAAAGTAAACAACCACACCAAAAGCGATGAGTGCCAATACCCAGTTGGTTGCACAATTGGAAACTGCGGAAGGTGCAAGGGTAAGTCCGATACAAATGATAATCGGTCCGGTTACAACCGGTGGTAAAAACTTCATTACCTTGCGAACGCCAACCAGACGGATGATAAGTGCAAGAATTATGTACAAAAGACCTGCAACTACGATACCACCGCAAGCGTATGGAAGTTTCTCTCCCATTGTCATATTTGCGTAGATTCCGGTGTTTAAGTTTGCGATGGTAGCAAATCCACCCAAGAACGCAAATGAGGATCCCAAGAATGCAGGCACCTTATTTTTGGTAATAAAGTGGAAAAGTAAAGTTCCCAAACCTGCACAAAGAAGGGTTACCTGAACGGAGAGGCCTTCCCCCTCAAAGTAGTTGTTTACCAAAATCGGAACCAAAATTGTTGCGCCGAACATTGCAAACATATGCTGCAAGCCCAAAAGCAACATTCTTGGGGTTCCCAATTCGGAAGCATCTTTAATAGCTGTGTTTCCCATGAATGTTCTCCTTTTCTTATTACTCGCCCTCTATGGACATATTTACACTATTGACTAGTATATAGATTCCGGTCATTTTTTCAACGATTTTTCTCTTCTTAATCATGAAAAATATTCATGAATTTTTTCCTGTTTCTTTAGGCTTTTTTTCTTCAGACATTATGGTATAATCATTCTGAATTTTCAAAAAAGAAAAGGAGTTTATCATGTCTAACGTTACGATTTTAGATCATCCTTTGATCCAGCATAAAATCTCTATGCTGAGAGATAAGAATACCGGAACAAACGAGTTCCGTACTTTGGTAGCAGAGATTGCTACATTAATGGGATTTGAAGCCCTTCGCGATCTTCCATTGGAAGATGTTGAGGTTGAAACTCCTATTGAAACATGCATGACACCTATGATTGCAGGTAAAAAGCTGGCAATCGTACCTATCCTTCGTGCAGGTCTTGGAATGGTAGACGGTATCACACACTTGGTACCAACCGCCAAAATCGGTCACATCGGACTTTACCGTGATCCTGAGACACATGAACCACACGAATATTATTGTAAGCTTCCTGATCCAATCGAGCTTCGTACAATCTTAGTTGTAGATCCAATGCTTGCAACCGGTGGTTCTGCTTCAGAAGCAATTGACTTTATTAAACAGCATGGTGGAAAGAAAATTAAGTTTATGTGCATCATTGCAGCTCCGGAAGGATTGGAAAGATTAAAGAAAGATCATCCGGATATTCAAATCTATGTTGGACATTTAGACCGTGAATTAAACGAAAACGCATACATCTGCCCGGGACTTGGAGATGCAGGCGATCGTATTTTCGGTACAAAATAATTTAAAATAGTTTTATTTGAGGGACGTATTATGTTTGGTTTTAAATCTGAACCTTCTAATCGTCCCCTTCGTATTTTAATCGTAGGGGCCGGAAAAGTTGGTGTCACACTGGTGGAACAGCTTTCTAATGAAGGGAATGACATTGCTATCATTGACAGCAATCCTGAAAAAATCGACGAGATTGACAATCAGTACGATGTACTTGCTATTACAGGTAACGGTGCCAATACCAGTATTTTAAAAGAAGCAGGTGTTATGGAAACCGACCTTTTTATCGCAGTTACGGAATCTGATGAATTAAACCTTTTGTGCTGCACCGTAGCATCCATGGTCGCGCATCACGATATTGCAACGATTGCCCGTGTTCGCACACCGGACTACAGTCAGGATGCGGCTTACCTTCGTGACAAGCTTGGACTTGCCATGATTATCAACCCGGAGCTTGAAACTTCCAACGAAATCGCTCGTATCTTAAATTTACCTGCTGCTTTGGAAGTAACCTCATTCGCTCACGGAAATGCAGAGCTGATCAAATTAAAATTAAAAGAAAACAATCAGCTTGTCGGAAAGACGATTGCCGAATTTTCACAAGAACGTCATCCACGTATGCTTTTCTGTGCCATCGAACGTCACGGAGAAGTCATCATTCCAAACGGTAGCTTTACCTTTGAGGAAGGCGATGTCGTCGGATTTGTTGCTCCAAAGAAAACAGCGGTCAGCTGTTTAAAATCCCTTGGGGTTGCAACCAACCATACCAAGGATTGCTTAATTATCGGCGGTGGAAAATCCTCCTACTACCTTGCAAAACGCTTGATTGCGGAAGGTATTGAAGTAAAGATCATCGAAGCGAATCGAGCACGCTGTGAAAAACTTACGGATTTAATTCCGGAAGCCATCATCATAAACGGTGACGGAACCGATGCCGAACTTTTAAAAGAAGCCGGCATTACTTCTGTCGATGCCTTCGTACCATTAACCGGTATTGATGAAGAAAACGTACTGCTTACATTACATGCAAAACAGGTTTCTGACGCAAAGGTCGTTACCAAGGTAAACCGATTCTCCTTCGGAGATGTTATCAGCTCCCTGGATTTGGATAGTATTGTATTTCCTCGATTGATTACTTCAGAAGCGATCATTGCTTACGCACGTGCGAAGCGCGCCGCTTCCATCGGAAACAACGTTGAGACCATTTCTCACTTGTTTAACAACCGTGCAGAAGCCATCGAGTTTACCGTACACAGCAAATCCGATGTTGTCGGTGTTCCACTTATGGATTTGAAATTAAAAGACAATCTTATGATTGCCTTTATCAGCCGTGGAAAAGATATTATTTTCCCGAACGGTTCCGACACCATTGAAATCGGCGATAACGTTATGGTGGTTACCACCGAATCGGGATTTACAAACATTCAAGATATTGTAGTTTAGAGGTTAGTTCATGAATACTTCAATGATTCGATACATTTTGGGATCGATTCTGAAAATAGAAGCAGCGCTGTTACTCCTTCCGGTGATTTGTGCGGTTATTTATAACGAATCCGAAGGCTTTGCATTTTTTATAACAGCGATGTTATGTTTAGCATTTGGTTTTCTCCTTTGTTTCAGAAAACCGAAAGATCACATTTTTTATTTAAAAGAAGGTTGTATTACAACAGCCCTAAGTTGGATTGTTATGTCCCTGTTTGGTGCGGTTCCGTTTGTAATCACCGGCGAAATTCCTTTTTATCTGGATGCACTCTTCGAAACCGTATCCGGATTTACCACCACGGGAGCTTCCATTTTATCGGATGTGGAATCTCTCTCCCACGCCTCTCTTTTGTGGCGTGCCTTTACGCACTGGATTGGTGGTATGGGTGTTTTGGTATTCTTACTTGCGATTTTGCCAATGAGCGGCGGTTCCAACATTAACCTGCTTCGCGCAGAATCCCCGGGCCCATCTGTAGGAAAGCTTGCTCCAAAGATGAAAACCACCGCTACTTTGTTATACGCATTTTATCTCGCACTTACATTAGCGGAGTTTATCTTTTTAATAATTTTCGGCATGCCCGTTTTTGACAGTATCTGCACCGCCTTCTCCACAGCAGGAACCGGTGGTTTCGGTATCAAAAGCGACAGCATCGGCGGGTATTCCATCGCCATCCAATGGGTGGTTACCATATTTATGATTCTCTTCGGAATCAACTTCAATGCTTACTTTTTTATCTGGGTAAAAGATTTCAAAAAAGCATTTAAGATGGAAGAAGTTCGTGCATACTTAAGTATCATTTTTACCGCTATCGTACTTATTACTGCAAACATTTATCACAGTTGTGAAAACCTGTTTGATGCGGTAACAAAATCATCCTTCCAGGTGGCATCCATTATTACCACCACAGGATACTCCACCGTAGACTTCGATCTTTGGCCATCCTTCAGCAAGACGATTTTAGTCATCCTCATGTTTATCGGCGCCTGCGCCGGTTCTACCGGCGGTGGTATCAAAGTCAGCCGAATTGTGATTGTAATGAAAGCGTTTGCAAAAGAAGCGTTTTCCTATATTCATCCAAAGAGTATTCGCCATTTATCCATGGACAAGGCTCCGATAAAGCACGAAACCCTTCGTTCCGTTAACGTATTCTTTGATACATACATTGCAATCTTTATTACATCTCTTCTTTTGGTATCCTTGGAAGGTCAGGGAATGCAGACAAACTTAACAGCAGTCATTGCCTGCTTTAATAACATCGGGCCCGGTCTCGAAGGGGTTGGACCAACCCAGAACCTTGGATTCTTCTCACCGCTTTCAAAGATTGTGTTGATGTTTGATATGTTGGCAGGAAGACTGGAGCTCTTCCCGATGATTCTTTTGTTCCATCCGACGATTTGGAAAGAAGTGTTTGAGAGACGTTATCATAGTAAAAAAGTTAAATAATATTATACAAAAAAGACAGAGAGTTTATTCTCTGTCTTTTGTGCTCTATTTTGCTGCAATCACATCCTGCATGTCGTACATGCCGGCAGGCTTGGCCGCAAGGAACTTTGCTGCTTCCACAGCACCTTTTCCAAAAACAGCTTTGGAGTATGCAGTGTGTGAAAATGTGATGACTTCATCCTGTCCGGCGAAGATTACATCGTGGTCGCCTACGATGGTTCCACCTCGAACAGAGGAAATACCGATTTCTTTTTTCTCACGTTTCTTACGAACCTGAGAACGATCGTAAACATATTCACATTCGTTATTCATCACTTCGTTTACAGCATCCGCAAGTGCAAGCGCTGTTCCGGAAGGAGCATCCACTTTCTGGTTGTGATGTTTTTCTACAATCTCCACATCAAATCCGGCTTCCGCAAAGACAGCGGTTGCTTTCTTTAACAAATCCAGTAAGGTATTGATTCCAAGCGACATATTTGCAGAGCGAAGCACTGCTACGTTCTTTGAAACCTCACCGGCACGAGCAATCTGTTCCTCCGAAAGACCTGTTGTACATAAAACTACCGGAACGCATTTACTCTCACAATAATCTAACAATCCATCGATTGCTTTTGCATTGGAAAAGTCGATGATAACATCGGCTTTCACATCACAGGATTCAATATTTGGAAACACCGGATACGGATTCTTTCCTTCATCAAAAGGATCCACACCGGCTACAATCTCCATCTCACTTTCATCAGCGATAATCTTGGAAATAACCTGACCCATATGTCCGTTACATCCATGCATAATTACTCTGGTCATAACATCCTCATTTCTATATCCGTCATCTCGGATCATTTGGCATAAATGCATTATAAAATACCAAATTCTTTCATTGCTGCAGCAAGCTCTGCTTTATTTGCTTCTCCAATTTCACAAAGCGGGGAACGAAGCGGACCGACATCCATGCCCATTAAGTTTAAGGCAGCCTTTACCGGAATCGGATTTACTTCAGAAAACAGTGCATCTACCAGGCGAAGGGCCTTTAACTGCATTGCACGAGACTTTTCCAGATTTCCGTTTAAATAATCCATAACAATATCGTGTGTCTGGCGCGGAGCCACATTGGAAAGAACGGAAATCACACCAATTCCCCCAATGGATAAAAGCGGAACCACAAGTCCATCCTCTCCGGAATACAATTCCAGGTTTCCATCGCAAAGTGCCATGGTCTTAGACGCCTGCGCTATATTTCCGGTTGCTTCCTTTAAGCCCACAATGTTTTTCTTGGTCTTTACAAGTTCTGCCACCGTTTCCGGCAAAATATTGCATCCGGTACGACCCGGAACATTATACAAGATAATGGGAAGCTTAGTCTCATCCGCAATCATGCTGTAATGCTTTACAAGTCCTGCCTGAGACGCCTTATTGTAATACGGGGAAACGATAAGTGCCGCATCTGCTCCATCCTCTTCCGCTTCCTTTGTCAACTGAATGGCAGTAACGGTAGAGTTTGATCCTGTACCTGCAACAACCGGCACTCTTCCGTTTGTAAACTTCACGGCAGCCTTAATCACCTCGCGATGTTCCTCCATGGAAAGTGTTGAACTTTCACCGGTGGTTCCCGCAATGATGATTGCATCGGTTCCGTTGTTAATCTGGAAATCGATTAATTCCTCTAATTTATCATAATTTACTTCAAAGTTTTCCTTCATCGGAGTTACAATTGCGACTCCTGCACCTTTAAATATCGGCATATACTTCCTCCGTTATAAATCACTATCTAGTAAAAAACCGGCTGCAAGGAGCCGGTAGGTTTTCGTCCTAATAAATATAGCATTCTCCACATGACGTGTCAAACCTCAAAAACTAGTAAATTTATCCACAATCCCACGTTTTTTCGCCATCCTTTGTACATTTTTCTCATTGTAAACTTCCACATATGTTGATAAAATAGTAAGGTCGTTTAAAAATGGATTTTAAAGAAAGAAGGATATCAATGATTCAGAAAAGAGAAGACATCCGAAATATCGCAATTATCGCTCATGTAGACCACGGCAAAACCACTCTGGTAGATGAGCTTTTGAAGCAAAGCGGTGTATTCCGTGAGAACCAGGCCGTTGAAGAACGTGTTATGGATTCTAACGACATCGAACGTGAAAGAGGAATTACCATTCTTTCCAAAAACACTGCAGTTTACTATAAAGATACAAAGATTAACATCATCGACACTCCGGGACATGCAGACTTCGGTGGCGAAGTAGAGCGTGTACTTAAGATGGTAGACGGTGTTGTATTGGTGGTAGACGCATTTGAAGGTGCAATGCCACAGACAAAATTCGTTTTGATGAAAGCATTGGATTTGGATCTTCCGGTAATCTGCTGTATCAACAAAATCGATCGTCCGGAAGCACGCCCGGATGAAGTGATCGACGAAGTATTAGAGCTCTTCATGGACTTGGATGCTTCCGACGAGCAGTTAGACTGCCCGTTTATCTACGCCTCTGCAAAAGAAGGCTTCGCAGTAAAAGATTTAAACGACGAAAGAAAAGATATGAAGGCTCTTTTTGAGACCATCATCGACTATATTCCGGCTCCGGAAGGCGATCCGGATGCCAATCTTCAGGTATTGATTTCCACCATCGACTACAACGAATACGTTGGACGTATCGGAATCGGTAAAGTAGAAAACGGTGTCATCAAGTTAAATCAGGAAGCTGTTGTGGTAAACCATCATGACCCGGACAAACAGACAAAGGTTCGCATTTCAAAACTCTACGAATATGACGGTTTAAATAAAGTAGACGTAAACGAAGCCGGCATCGGTTCCATCGTTGCAATTTCCGGTATTTCAGACATCCACATCGGAGATACCATCTGCGGTACAGAAAATCCGGTAGCGATTCCGTTCCAGAAGATTTCCGAGCCTACCATTTCTATGAACTTTATCGTAAACGATTCTCCGTTTGCGGGACAGGAAGGAAAGTTTGTTACTTCCCGTCACATCAGAGAACGTTTAATGAAGGAATTAAATACCGACGTTTCTTTGCGTGTAGAAGATACCGACAACGCCGACACCTTAAAGGTTTCCGGCCGAGGCGAATTACATTTGTCTGTATTAATCGAAAACATGCGTCGTGAAGGATTTGAATTTGCTGTTTCCAAAGCAGAGGTGTTATATCACACCGATGAAAACGGCAAGCTTTTAGAGCCGATGGAACGCGCTTACGTTGATGTTCCGGACGAATTTACCGGAACCGTTATCGAAAAGCTTTCTCAAAGAAAAGGTGAGCTTCAAAACATGACTCCGATTTCCAACGGATACACCAGAATCGAATTTAAGATTCCGTCCCGTGGACTGATCGGATATCGTGGTGATTTCATGACCGATACCAAGGGTAACGGTATTATCAATACTATTTTTGATGGTTATGAACCATTCAAGGGTGAAATCGCTTATCGAAAGACCGGTTCCTTAATCGCATTTGAAACAGGTGAATCCGTTACCTACGGACTCTTCTCCGCACAGGATCGTGGAACCTTATTCATTGGTCCCGGCGAGAAAGTATATGCCGGAATGGTCATCGGTTCCTGCTCACGAAGCGAAGATATTGAACTTAATGTATGTAAGAAGAAGCACTTAACCAATACCCGTTCTTCTTCTGCAGATGAAGCTTTAACCCTTGTTCCTCCAAAAATTTTATCTTTGGAACAGGCACTTGATTTCATCGAAACCGATGAGCTTTTGGAGGTTACTCCAGAATCTCTTCGTATCAGAAAGAGAATCTTAGATCCGACCTTAAGAAAACGTGACTACATGAAGAGACAGAATCAGGGCTAGTCCTTTATATATTTAATATAAAATAAAAATCGTAGAATCTTTTGCCGAGAGCTAAAAAAGCGCTCTACACAAAAATTCTACGATTTTTGTTATAATGACAGATATGAAAGAAGTATTAGAACTGATAAAACTCTATAGGGCTGCAGGTTCGCCCTGCCTTATGCACGCGATTACCGGTTGGTATTGTCCCGGATGCGGCGGCACCCGTTCTGTCATGTTTTTACTGACAGGCCATCCTATGATGTCCTTTATCTACCACCCGTTGGTGCTTTATACAGCAATTGTGATTGCCTACATACTTCTCCGTCACTTATTTGACATGTTTCGCACCAAATCATTCCGAACACAAAAAAAGTACTTCCGCACAACTATGTTGTGGGTAGCACTTTTAATTACAGTGATTAACTTCCTGGTGAAGAATATATCACTGATTGTATTTCACATTGATTTACTGGCAATATAAATTACAATTTATACTACTAGTTGGAATTTCAACATGTATATATATTACGCAGTATTTGGATGAATGAGATATTTCCGAATAGTCATCCGCGGAGCGCTCCGAATACACTGCGTACAGCCGTTAAGCTCACGACTTTAGGAGTGAGCATTACGGATGTTCGCCGGGATGAGGTGAAGCGGAGACGGTGCCGAGGAAATATCTTCATTCATTCCAAATACGGGTAGTGTTTCATCAGGTAAATTGTTATTTCCTCATCTCACGAGATTTTTCAATCGATGCTGTTACCCCATCGATAATTGCAGTACGAAATCCTGCGGCTTCAAGCGCACATACGCCCTCAATGGTGGTTCCCCCCGGAGAACATACCGCATCCTTTAACTCACCCGGATGCTTTCCGGTTTCTAACAGCATGGTGGCTGCGCCCCGTAAGGTCTGCCCCACAAACTTATAGGCTGCTGTACGGCTCATGCCTTCTGCGACTGCGGCATCCGCCATAGCTTCCATAAACATGTAGACAAATGCTGGTGAAGAACCGCTGACACCGGTTACCACATCCATCAAAGATTCCGGAACGATTTCCGCCTTTCCGAAAGAATTAAAATAGGAAAGAATGAGTCGTTCATCTTCATCTGTAATATTTGCGTTTACGGAAAGTGCCGTCATGGCCTCCCCCACCTGCGCAGGGGTGTTCGGCATCGCACGAACCACCTTGATTTTACCGGCCACTTCCATGGACATTAATGCCTGTTCCACAGAACTAACGGATACACCTGCAGCAATAGAAACAACAATCTGATCCGCTGATAAATGCTCACGGATATCTCCGTAAACCTCCTCTAACTGATAGGGTTTTACAGCCAAAACAATCACATCAGACTTTTTTGCCACCTCACCATTATCATTAATGACCATAACCCCCAATGATTGTAACTCATTGGTTTTAGCAGCGGTTTTTTTTGAAACAATAATCTCAGACGGGATTACCTTTCCTGCAGATAAAATGCCTTTTACCATGGCGCTTCCCATGTTTCCGCAACCGATAAATCCGATTTTACACTCTCTTCCCATAGTCTTTCCCCCTTAGATTTCGCCTAAAAGCTTCTCAACTGATGCCAAACGAACACAGATGGTAAAGATCTCTGCCGCCTCACGAAGTTCCTCTCTGGAGGGGTAAGACGGAGCGATTCGAATCACGGAATCATGTGGATCTTTATGATATGGAAAGGGTGCGCCCGCTCCGGTCATTACCACACCACACTCTTTAGCCAACTGAACAATTCGGGTTGCACAGCCTTCCATGGATTCAAATGTAATAAAATATCCACCCTTCGGGTTTCCCCAGGTTCCGATTCCTTTTCCACCTAAGTTCTTTTCCAATGCATGAAGAACGATTTCAAATCTCGGGCGAAGCAACTCAGCATGTTTTTTCATATGCTCTGCCACTTTCTTTCCACGTTCAAAGAAGATTGCATGACGAAGCTGATTTACCTTATCATGTCCAATGGTCATAACCGTCATAGATGCAAGAGCATCCTTACGGTTGGCCTCAGAAGCAGCCATACCGGAAATTCCTGCTCCCGCAAAGGAAACCTTGGAGGTAGAGCAGAACTCAAATACCATATCCTCTTTTCCGGTTTTTCTGGTTTCTTCAATAATATTTAAAATCTTAATCTCTTCATAGAGATAATGAACACAGTACGCATTATCCCAAAAGATTCTGAAATCCTTTGCCTTCGGATTCAAGTTTGCAAAGCGACGAACCACTTCATCGGAGTAAACAATTCCCTGCGGGTTGGAGAACTTCGGTACACAAAAGATTCCCTTGATAGCTTCATCTTCGGATACCAATTTTTCAATTACATCCATATCCGGGCCGTCATCATGCATCTCAACCGGAATCATTTCGATTCCAAAATATTCGCAGATTGCGAAATGACGATCATATCCCGGGGTCGGGCAAAGGAATTTTACTTTGTCCAGTTTTCCCCACGGAGTATTTCCCAAAATACCTTTTACCCATGCACGGGAAACGGTATCAAACATCATATTTAAAGAAGAGTTTCCGTAAATCAAAATATCTTCCGGTTCCACTTCAAGCATGGTTGCAAGAAGTTCTCTGGCACCGTTGATTCCTTCCAAACCTCCGTAGTTACGAAGGTCGATATTCTTTTCTTCTCGAACCACATCCATTTCTTCCACAATGCTGTTTAACAGTCCAATCGACAAATCAAGCTGCTCTGCGGACGGCTTACCGCGGGCCATATTTAATGTAAGGCCTTTTCCCTGCCATTCTTTGTAGAGCTTTGTGAGTTGTTCTTTCTTTTGTTCCAGTTCTTCTTTTGAAAGTTCTGCGTATGTCGCCATGTTTTTCTCCTTTTTCCTTATATAGTTTACTAGCCTCCTCCCGCAGGGCACCCCCCATACTGCCTCGGCCGCCTTCCGGCTTACCCTCGTTGTATGGTCCCTCCCCTGCTCGCGTCGGCTTGTCAATTATTACGAATGAATTCTAAATGCTCCGCGATATCCTTCTCGTACCCCATGTCGGTTGGAGTATAGAACTCTGTACCAACCAGGGAGTCTGGGAGGTATTGCTGGTCGACGTAGTGGTTCGGATAGTCATGGGCATATTTGTATCCGATGCCATGGCCAAGCTTCGCGGAACCACCGTAGTGGGCATCTCGTAAATGTGCCGGGACTGCATCGGTCTTGGTCTTTGCCACGGTATCCATCGCTGCATAAATGGCATTGGTACATGCGTTGGACTTTGGTGCGCAAGCCACATAAATCGCTGCCTGAGACAAAATCAACTGGCTTTCCGGCATTCCCACGCGTTCTACCTCAGCAGCTGCGGAGGCCGCCACCACCATTGCCATGGGATCTGCATTTCCCACATCCTCCGATGCACATATCATAATTCGTCTGGCGATAAACTTTACGTCCTCTCCGGCATAAAGCATCCGTGCCAAATAATACACCGCCGCATCCGGATCAGAACCTCTCATACTTTTTATAAAGGCAGAGATGGTATCGTAATGATTGTCTCCGGTTTTGTCATACTTAATCACCCGCTTTTGGATACATTCCGAAGCAACATCCAGTGTGACGTGAATCTTTCCGTCTTCAGAAGGCTCGGTGGTAAGTACACCAAGTTCAATGGCATTTAGCGCGCTTCGTGCATCACCGTTTGCAATATCACTTAAGAATTCCAGTGCATCCTCATCCAGCTCGGCATGATAGATACCCAAGCCCTTTTCCTCATCCGAGATAGCGCGTTTTAAAATCTCTTTGATATTATCCTGCGATAAAGGTTTTAACTCAAATACAATGGATCTGGAAATCAAAGCGCCGTTTACTTCAAAATAGGGATTCTCAGTGGTTGCTCCGATTAAAATAATCGTGCCGTCCTCCACAAACGGAAGCAAATAGTCCTGCTGCCCTTTGTTAAAGCGATGAATCTCATCGATAAACAAAATGGTTTGCTTGCCATACATTCCCAAGGTCTGCTTGGCCTGCTCCACCACAGCTTCCATATCCTTTTTTCCGGCGATAGTTGCATTAATCTGTGTAAACTCAGACTTGGTGGTATTGGCAATCACTCTGGCAAGAGTCGTCTTTCCGGTTCCCGGAGGGCCATAGAAAATAATGGAGCTTAGCTTGTCGGCTTTAATCGCACGATACAACAATTTATCCTTTGCGATGATGTGCTCCTGCCCTACCACCTCTTCCAACGTCGTCGGTCGAAGTCGGGACGCAAGGGGAGAATCTTTTTTCTTGTTTTCACTTGCCATGTATTCAAATAAATCCACTGAGATTCCCCTTCCTTTCCATGTTTTACACTTACTCTATAATAAAAAAAAGTAGTCCTTTTTTCAAGGACTACTATAAATAACAATTTATCTTCTCTGTTTTCCGCCATGCTTCTCATAATACAGATTTTTATCTATGTACATTGCACGATCTGCTTTCTTAAACGTATCCAGATACTCATCATCTTCCGTTGGGTCAAACTCCGCCGCCCCCTTTGCAAGAGACAAAGGTGCCTTATAGGGATGCTCTTTTTCGTTGAATTTTTCCAACTCCAAATCCAAAAGTTTAAAGCATTCTCGAACTTCCTCTATTGTAGTATTGTTTTTAATTACAATAAATTCATCTCCACCGAAGCGGTAAATATGATAGGAACCAAACACCTTTTTTAATATAGAAGCGGCATCACATAAGGCAATATCTCCCATTTCATGGCCATAGGTATCATTTATTCTCTTCAGTCCGTTTAAGTCAAAAATCGCCACAACAAATTTTGCTCTGTATTCATGAATTTTTCCCTGCAAAAATTTAACGTCATACGTATAGGCACTTTTACTCTCTAAACCGGTGAGCGGGTCAATATTTGATTTGTAATGCGTATAGTTTACTGCAACAACTAAACTAAAGATTAACATCACCACCACACAAACAAGCGCTGTATGGTCTTCCACAAAATCGACGATGGTATAATTCCGATTTGCTCCTATGTAGTTATACACATCCTGCGTCATTTCAGTGTCATCCAGCAAAAGAATTCCACGGGAAAGTAAGGAATACAATTCATTGTTTCCTTTTTTTACCCCCATACAGTAATTGATTTCTTCGCCCAATGACAAACGATTCAAGGTTCGATATTTCTTTCTTGCAAGAACCCGTTCTGCCTGTCCGTAATCTAAAATGGTACAGGTTGCTTTTCCGTCTTTAACCGCTTTTAAACAATCCTCCACCGAATCCGTAACATATACTTCACTTTCCGGATAATAAACGGACACAAAATTCTGTTGAAATGCACTTTGTTTTGAGATTGCAATTGTTTGAGTCGTATTCTCTTCCGAATACTCTCCGTGATATATAAGCTGTGCACCTGTTTCTACCAAATTGCCGGTCTGAACAATTCCCTGAGCCTCAGAATCCCATATGCAGTCGTAAACAGGAAATGCCACATCGATTTTTCCCGTTTGAAGTGCCAATATCATATCACTGTATGAAGCATAAGATTGAAATTCAAATTTAATACGATCGGACAGTTTAAGTTGTTCCTGCCAATTTCCAAAGATATCGGAAATCAGCCCCAATGCTTCTCTTTTCATGCCCATGTCGCAATACGGCATATAATCTTCCAAATATCCAACACAAATGGAATCATGACTGTCAATCCAAGCATTTTCATCTTGGGAAAGCGTAGCATTCACCGCGGTATTGTTAAAATACTTCACCTGCAAACTTTGAATAAGATATGGATTACTCTCTTTTATGCATGCAAGAGCCTGGTTTAATTCATCAAGTAAATCAGTTCTTTCTTTTGTTACCGCAAGATAATACGTGGACTCTCCAATCATTGTCATAGGCGTAAGTCCGTAGTTCGCGGGCACATTATTGTTCACCGCAACCAGTGCGTCAATCTCGCCGTTAAAAAAGGCCTCATCTCTGCTTTGAAAATCATCATACAGTACCTCTTCGCAGGCGATTCCGTTCTCCGCAGCCCATTTTTCTAAAGAATCCGTCATCAGATTATTTTTTAGGGTTCCAATTTTTTTCCCATTTAAAGAAGAAAAATCTGTGTCACTGATACTTTCATCATCAGCTTTTTTATAGATGTAGTATGACTCATTACCCATTCCATAGTTCGGATAATTAGCCAAGGCTGCGCGTTCTTCCGTGAAGGATAATCCCGGTAGGACATCAATTTTTCCGTTTAAAAATGCATCATACAACTCTGACCAGCTACCGGAAATATATTCATATTCCCAGCCGGTATAATTTGCCACTGCCTGAAGATATTCATAGGAATATCCGCTTTTTTGTTTTCCGGATGCATCTTCTTCCTGAAAATGTTCTGAAACGTACCACCCAACTCGAACTTTTTTCGTCTTTCCCTCACTATCCGTTTTGCCTCCGGCACAAACAGAAACTGAGCTTACTAAAATCATAAAGCAGGTGAGTATTATAGAAAATTTCTTTAAACTGTTTTTCATTTCTCTCTCCATAGGATTTATACTAAAACCATTATACCAAATGAAGCAAACCGGCGCATCCCCATTTCAAAGTTTCACATAAAAAGAAACCAAAAAAAGACGGTTCTTCTGTCTCCCGAAAAAGTGACAGAAAAGCCGTCCCTATATTGATTTCAATCAGCTGTTATTTGATTGTTCCGTAGAGTTTTCCATCTTCTACATCGATTAAAATAGTATCCCCCATTCCAACTTCTCCGGAGAGGATAACTTTCGCCGCAATGGTTTCCACATGTTTCTGCAGGAAACGTTTTAGCGGTCTGGCTCCGTAGTTTGGATCATATCCGTTTTCAATCACAAAGGCCTTTGCCTCATCGGAAAGTTCCACTTTAATATCCTTATCCAAAAGACGTTCATTTAACTCTGCAAGCAAGAGGGTTACAATGTTTCCGATATTGTCTTTTGTCAACGGTTTAAAGAGAATAATCTCATCCAAACGATTCAAAAATTCCGGTCGGAAAGCTCCGCGAAGCTGTGCCATTACCAACTCTTCAGCATCGGATGAAATGTTTCCGTTTTCATCAATACCATCCAATAATTCGGATGCACCAAGGTTTGATGTCATAATAATAATGGTATTTTTAAAGTCCACGGTTCTGCCTTGAGAATCCGTGATACGTCCATCATCCAAAACCTGAAGCATCACATTAAACACATCCGGATGAGCCTTTTCCACTTCATCGAAAAGCACAACTGAATATGGTTTTCTTCGAACAGCTTCCGTCAACTGTCCACCTTCATCGTAGCCTACATATCCGGGAGGCGCTCCAATAAGTCTTGATACGGAATACTTTTCCATATACTCACTCATATCGATACGAACCATGTTATTTTCATCATCGAAGAGTGCCTGTGCCAGCGTCTTTGCCAGCTCTGTTTTTCCTACACCGGTAGGTCCCAAAAACAGGAAAGAACCAATGGGCTTGCCGGGGTCCTTGATACCGGCGCGGGAACGGATAATAGCTTCCGTTACTTTTTGCACCGCTTCATCCTGACCAATCACACGTTTATGGAGTTCCTCGTCCAAATGTAAGGTCTTATTTCGTTCGCTTTCATTTAACTTGGTAACAGGAATTCCGGTCCAACGGGAAATAATTTTTGCAATCTCTTCTTCGGTAACGCTTTCACGCACCATGGTAATCTCCCGCTCTCTGACCGCCGCTTCTTCCTGCTCCAATTCCTCCTCCAGCTTTGGCAGACGACCGTACTGCAGTTCCGCAGCCTTTTCCAAATCATATTTTTGCTGTGCCAGGGAGATTTCTTTTTTTACATCCTCAATCTTCTCTCGAAGCTCGGATACCTTTGCCACTGCATTTTTCTCGTTTTCCCACTTGGCTTTTTTATTGTTTAAATCGTCCCGAAGATCTGCCAGTTCTTCCTGCAACGCCTCGAGTCTTTCTTTGGAAAGCTTATCGCTTTCCTTCTTTAATGCGGTTTCCTCGATTTCCAGTTGCATCACCTTACGGTTTAACTCATCCAATTCCACCGGCATAGAATCAAGTTCCGTCTTAATTGACGCACACGCCTCGTCCACCAAGTCAATGGCTTTATCCGGAAGGAATCGATCGGAAATATAACGGTCGGAAAGGGTGGCCGCAGAAACCAGGGCGCCATCGGTAATCTTTACGCCATGAAAGACCTCGTAGCGTTCTTTGATACCACGTAAAATAGAAATCGTATCCTCCACTGTCGGCTCATCCACCATTACCGGTTGGAATCGACGCTCCAAGGCAGGATCTTTTTCGATATACTCACGATATTCGTCTAAGGTCGTTGCGCCGATACAATGGAGTTCTCCTCTTGCCAACATGGGCTTTAACATATTTCCGGCATCCATGGCACCTTCTGTTTTCCCTGCTCCCACAATGGTATGTAATTCATCGATAAAAAGAATTATCTCACCTTCAGAACTTTTAATCTCGTCCAAAACCGCTTTCAGTCGTTCCTCAAACTCACCACGATACTTTGCTCCGGCTACCAAGGAACCCATATCAAGGGCAAACAATCTTTTGTCCTTTAAGGAATCCGGCACATCCCCGGCTACAATTCGCATGGCAAGACCTTCTACCGCTGCTGTTTTACCTACACCCGGTTCACCGATGAGCACCGGATTATTCTTGGTCTTACGGGACAGGATTCGAATCACATTTCGAATCTCGGCATCACGTCCGATAACGGGATCAAGCTTTTGCTCTCTGGCACGTTCCACCATGTCATAGCCGTATTTTTCCAAAGCATCAAAGGTTGCTTCCGGATTATCACTTGTCACACGCTGGTTGCCTCGTACCGTTGACAGAGCTTGCAAGAAACGATCTCTTGTAATTCCAAACTCTTTAAACTTTGCCTTAATAGCGGAATTCGGTTTTTTTATCAAAGAAAGGAATAAATGCTCAACAGAAACGTACTCATCACCAAAGTTTTTCGCCTCGTCCTCTGCATGAATCAACACGTCGTTTAAGTATTTTCCCATATAGACCTGACCGGCACCACTAACCTTTGTACGGGCCTCCACCATAGAGATGGCATCATTTGTAAAATACGGCAGGTTAATCTCCATCTTTTCAATGAGCTTCGGAATCAGTCCGTCTTCCTGCTGCAAAAGCGCTAGCAAAAGATGCTCCTGCTCAATTTCCTGATTCCCGTAATCGTATGCCAACTTCTCGCAAGCATTGATTGCCTCGATGGATTTTTGTGTAAACTTTTGAATATTCATATTCCTTCACCTCCTGTCGTCTTTTAGCCTTTCCTCTTTTCTTTAAAAATCCCCTGCAAAATACTTGCAGGGGATCAAAATGTCATTTCATCCTAATCTTTGCTATCACTTAATCGGAATTAATTTCTTAACTTCCGGTTCCGGCTTCTTTTCTACCTTCGGGATATCTAAGGTAAGGATTCCGTCTTCATAAGACGCCTTAATATCGTTTTCTGTAACAGCATCGCCAACATAGAAGCTTCTGCTGCAGCTACCGTAGTAGCGTTCTCTGCGGATATAATTAGACTTCTTGTCATCTTCATCCTTCTTCATATTCGAAGTTGCAGATATAGTCAAATACTCGTCCTTCAACTCGATTTCAATATCATCTTTCTTTACACCCGGAAGAGCGATGCTTACTTCAAAAGCATTCTCGTTTTCTTTGATATCGGTTTTCATGAGTCCGTTCGCATTACTGGTGCGGAAGGAAAAACTTTTCTCAGGGTAATCAAAGAAATCATCCAATAAACTTTCTCCAAAAATACTAGGTACTAACATAAGTCATTCCTCCTTTTATAAAATACATTTATTTTTAAAACTGAGTAAGAGTTGAAAGAATCGAAGCTTTCTTTTTCATCATTTCTTAAAGTCGATTTCTTTTTTCTCTTTCTGACTATGTTATACACCCTGTTAGCACTCAAGTCAATAGAGTGCTAATAAATTTTATAAATTTTTAATATTTTAATAATTTGTTAATAAATAACGCCCAGTCACTACAAACCGGGCGTATCACACTTCTTATTGTCCTATTGTTATTCCCTTAAACTTAAAATTCGCTGCAAAGATAATCCCTTCCGCACACTGTTCAACTCCACAGGTAGATACATTCAAACAAATATCATACTTGGAAGGATCCCCCCAAGGCTCACAGGTAAACGCCTCATGCAAAAGCCTTCTTCGCCCGTTTAACTGGCGAATATAATCCCTCGCATCATCCTCATCTTCCAGCCCATCCACTTCTTCCATAACAGTTTTTATCTGATCTTTTAGATAAGACGTAAGAAAAATAGACAGCGCCCCTTTATTTCGATACAGATGGTTTGCACAGATTCCAACTGCGACAAAGTTATCCTCAGGCATGAGTTGCAAAACCTGACTTAAAAACTCACCATGTTCTTCACCCTCTAAGTCCAAGTCCAATGACAACAGCACATCAGAAGCAGGATTAGTAAAGTATTTTAAAAGCTCGTCATACTTTCCCAGTTCCTTCGCCTTATTCATGATATATTCGTCATCTATCAGCTGTAGTCCGAGTTTTTCTGCTACATACTCCGCAACCTTTTCGCCTTTGCTTCCGCAGGTACGATCAATATTTATTATCATGTCTACTCTCCTAAAACCAGATATTGCTAAACAACATTCTTCCGTTTCATTATACTATTTATCGTAATATTTCATCAATAGTGGATACCGTACTAAAACTTCCGGAATGCTCGGAAATGATGTCCTTCATAATAGGAAGTTCAAAATAGCTGACATAGCAGATTAAAGTGTTATTCTCCCCTGCAATGGCGCCTCTGGAATCCATGATAGTGCAGGTCTTATTCAGTTTATTTTTTATCTCTGCTATCAACGTATCCGGCTCTTGGGTAATAATAGTTACCTGTTTGATGGATTCAAAGTGGTCGGTATAGTGATCGATAATGGATGTGGCTATCACGTATACGAGCAAGCTTAATAGAGCTGCCGTTACATCGATGACAGCAAATACCGTAATATATACCAATGCATTAAATATCAAAAGCACCGGTGTCATGGAAATATTCTTCCCGGTCTTGTCTGAATATTTCTTTACCACGATATTGGCAAGAATTTCCGAGCCATCGATACATCCACCATTTCGAAGAATAAGGGCAAGTCCCGCTCCCAGAATCGCTCCACCAAAGGCCACCGCCAAAAAATGCTCCGTATCAAGTTCAAAGGGAATCTGTTCAAAAAAGTCCAGTCCCACCATGTAAACGACGGAGCCAATGGCTGCTTTTAGCGTAAACTTCTTTCCCAATATTAAAAAGCCTGCGACGATAAACGGTAAAAGCACCCACAGTACGCACACCGACAACTTTATTCCGGTTAGTTTGCTGATGATAATCGCCACACCGGCGGTACCGTAATCAATTGCATCGTTCGGTAGCAAAATCAGCGCAACGGAAAAGCTCGCCATCACAGCCCCTATAACAATCAAAACATAAGAAAGCACTCCCTGCTGCTTTTTCTTCATATATCTCTCCCCTCTGCGTATAGGAAAATCATATCACAAATTCGGATGAATGAAAAACAAATAAAAAAAGCCTGCCAAGGGATTTGATATGTACCCCTTTTTCTGGACAACCAGAGAAAGGGGTTTTTTATGCGCTAT
>DAIMGJ010000022.1:0-25320 GCA_036723975.1 Lachnospiraceae bacterium | reverse complement strand
TGGATAGAGCAACGGCCTTCTAAGCCGTGGGTCGGGGGTTCGAATCCCTCCAGGCATACTTATATGTTTGGAGGTGCATAGAGCGGCACAACCAAAACGCCGCTGGTTCGAGTCTTGAATCCCTCCAGGCACATTGGATGAGCTACAGACATTCGAAACTATGGTGGGTATAGCGCAGTTGGTTAGCGCGCCAGATTGTGGCTCTGGAGGCCATGGGTTCGAATCCCATTATCCACCCTGATTACCGTTTGATCCGATTTTGGGCTATCGCCAAGCGGTAAGGCACAGGATTTTGATTCCTGCATTCGTTGGTTCGAATCCAACTAGCCCAGTATATGGGATACTAGCTCAGTTGGTAGAGCACCTGACTTTTAATCAGGTTGTCGGGGGTTCGAATCCCCCGTGTCTCATTTAAAAAGGGGCCTTGAAATGAAATGTTTCAAGGCCCTTTTGTTTTATAAAAAGAAACAGAAGGGAAGAAAAAAGATGAAGTTTGGTGAATTACCTTACGAAAGAATTGACAAAGAAGAAATTTCAAAGACTGTAAAAGAATTTACAAAACGATTGAAGGAAGCAGCTTCCTTCGAAGAAGTAAAAAGTGTGTTTGAAGAGTTTGATGTGTATGACAGACACATCGACACGAATTATACCATTGCATATATCCGCCACGACATCGATACCAACGATAAGTTCTATGAAGCGGAAATTGATTACTGGAATGAGACCATGCCTGCTTTGGAGAAAGACTGGCAGGAGTGGAAGGATGCCCTTTTGGATTCCCCGTTCCGCAAAGAGTTGGAAAAGGAATACGGAGAGATTATCTTTGTAAATGCAGAACTTGATAAAAAGAGTTTTTCACCGGAGATTATCCCGGAGATGCAAAAAGAATTAAAACTTTCCACGGAATACGGAAAACTTATTGCCTCCGCACAGATTCCGTTTGAAGGTGGAGTATATACACTTTCTCAGCTTACACCGTTTAAGACAGACGCCGATGATGCAAAGCGTGAAGCTGCATGGAAGGCAGAAGGTAAGTGGTACAAAGAGCAGAAAGAACAGCTTGACCGTCTTTATGACGAGCTTACAAAAGTTCGTACTGCTATGGGCAGAAAACTTGGAATGGACGATTATGTGACACTTGGCTATTACAAGATGCATAGAAACTGCTTTGACAAAAATGATGTAGAAAAGTTTAGAGCGGCAGTTATTAAATATCTCGTTCCGGTTGCAACCGAAATCAGAAAGAACCAGGCAAAGCGTCTTGGTATGCAGTACCCGCTTTCTTATTCGGATATGGCTTTAGAGTTCCGCTCCGGCAATCCGAAACCACAGGGGGATGCAGAGGATATTTTGAATGCCGGACAGAAGTTCTATGACGAACTTTCTCCGGAGACTTCTAAGTTCTTCCGTACGATGCGTGAAAATGATCTTTTGGATGTGCTTTCCAAGAAGGGAAAAGCGGGCGGCGGATATCAGGCACCGCTTTATGAGTATAAGCTTCCGTTTATCTTTGCAAACTTTAACGGAACACAGGGCGATGTTGAGGTTGTAACACACGAGGCAGGACATGCATTTGAAGATTATATGAATGAACACCGCGTACCGTCTTCTACGGTTTGTCCGGGAATGGAAGGTGCAGAGATTCACTCCATGTCTATGGAATTTTTTGCGTGGCCATGGGCTGAGGAATTTTTCGGAAAGGATACAAAGAAGTATTTATACAGCCATTTGGCAGGAGCCCTTTTGTTTATTCCTTACGGAACCATGGTGGATCACTTCCAGCACATCAACTACGAGAATCCGGATATGACCCCTGCAGAGCGTGATGCGAAGTGGAAGGAACTTACCGGAATTTATATGCCTTGGGTACGCTTGGACGGAGAGATTCCGTTCTACGGCGAAGGCATGGCTTGGCAGAGACAAAGTCACATTTATGAGAGACCGTTTTACTATATTGATTATTGCTTGGCACAGACCGTTTCTTTGGAGTTCTGGGCAATGATTCAGGATAACCGTCAGGCTGCATGGGATAAGTATATGACCTATCTTACACAGGGCGGAAGCGATACGGTTCTTAATATGTTAAAGAGGGCGGATGTAAAGAGCCCGTTTGAAGAAGAGACATTAAAGAGTGTATGTGAAGCTGCCAAGAACTGGCTGGACTCTTTTGATTTAAGCGGTATTGAATAGGAAAAAATATGGCTATGAAGCGAAACGACAAACTTTCCTTATATCGTATGGATCCTTCGGGAAAATACGTGTATACGGGAGAGTATGTCACATGGCAAAAAGAAAATAAGGAATACGTAAAAAATCTGGGAAAGAAAATCGGATTTGTCGCAGCATATTTCGGAATGCAGTTGATTCTTGGATTGCTTGACAATCTTGGGATGGAGGGAAATCCGGTTTTGCTTCTTCCTTATACGGCTGTCTTTTTGCTTTCCGTTGTTATGATTTGGAATCTGATTCGAACCATAAAGTACGGAAAGAAAATAAAGGCATACGAGTATGAAGAAACCATTCTTCGATTTCCAAAGTACGTGCTTGCAGGCAGCATTCTTTCCGGAGTAGCGACTGTTTGTTATGTGGGATGCGGCTTTTTTAAAGACTGGACAAACCCCTTATATGTTGTTTTTCAAATTGCATCATGTGTGCTCTGCTGTTTTTTGAGGACTTCTTTTCAAGAAGATGATGCAAATTGGTGCAAAAATGAAGATAATTGAAGCCTATTCAATTGACGAGTGAAGAGTGAGCAGGTATAATATATTAGTCTGTTTGAAATGCGGATGAAAAACAGACATCTTCATAAAATTATTACTATAATTAATAAGGAGGGAAACTATGAAGAAAAAGATTTTATCACTTCTTCTTGCCACTACCATGATTGTGGGACTTGCAGCATGCGGTGGAAAAGGAAGTGGAGACTCAGCAAAGAAGTCCGACGAAGGCAGCAGCGATAACGGAACTTTAGTAACCTGCGCAAGCGGATTCGAGAATAAGTTTTCTCCGTTCTTTGCACAGAACGTGGATGACCAGAACGTTACAGCTCTGACTCAGATTCTTATGATGGAAGTTGACAGAGAGGGCTCACCGATTTTAAACGGAGCATCTGATGAGGGTGAGACAATTCCGTATAACGGAACAGATTATACTTATCATACACCTGCAAATATCGAGGTTGTTGAAAACGCTGACGGTTCTGTAGATTACAATATCGAGATGCGTGATGACTTGACATTCTCTGATGGAGAGCCTGTTACAATTGATGACTTTATTTTCTCATTATATGTATTGGCAGATCCTACTTATGATGGTTCTACCACATTATATTCTACACCGATTAAGGGTATGGAAGAATACAGAAGCGGTATGAGCACACTTTCTTTGTTGATTGCACAGGCAGGTGAAGACAATACCGACTTTAGCCTTTGGACAGAGGAACAGCAGACTGCATTCTGGGATGCGGTAAACGGTGGATTAACTGACTTTGCTCAGGAAATCGTTGATTACTGTGTGGAAGCAGGATATGCAGCAGATGCAGAAGATGTTGCAACAGCAGCAGGCGCTTGGGGATTTGAACTTTCTGACGGAGCTACTGCAAAGGATTTTGCTTTGGCCATCGGTGATGCTTATGACTGGAACTTCTCAGCTATGGAGAAGGAGACAGCAGGAAGCGCTCTTTCTGATTTAATTGACAAGGATGTATATAACTATCCGACAGTCGGTGTTTCTACAGGTGAATCTGCAGACCACATCGAGGGTATTGTACGTACAGGTGATTACTCTATGACTATCACCACCTCTTCATTGGATGCTACATTCATCTATCATTTAGGTACTTATGTTGCTCCGCTTCATTACTATGGTGATGAATCTAAGTATGATTATGACAACAACCAGTTTGGTTTTGAAAAGGGTGACCTTTCCGGTGTTCGTGCAAAGACCACTTCTCCTATGGGAGCAGGTCCTTACAAGTTCAACGAGGTTTCTAACGGAACCGTATACATGGATGCAAACGACAGCTACTTCAAGGGAGCTCCAAAGATTGCTCATTTAAACGTTGTTGAAACTCAGGAAGCAGACAAGATTACCGGTGTTCAGTCCGGCTCACTTGATGAAGCCGATCCTTCTTACTCAACCGAAGCAGCTTCTCAGATTGCTGAGATTAACGGCTCAGATGATTTCGAAGGAAGTGTTATCACAACGAAATTAGTTGACTTTAGAGGATATGGATACATTGGTATTTCTGCTGACAATGTTAAGGTAGGAAATGATCCTGCATCTGATGCTTCTAAGGATTTACGTAAGGCTATTGCAACTGTCATCGCAGCATACAGAGATGAGGGAATCGACTCTTACTACGGAGATACAGCTTCCGTAATCAACTATCCGATTTCCAATACTTCATGGGCAGCACCACGTGTAACAGATGACGGATACCAGGTTGCGTATTCAAAAGATGTTGACGGAAATGACATTTATACATCATCTATGTCATCCGATGAAAAATATGATGCAGCATTACAGGCAGCTTTAGGATACTTCGAAGCAGCCGGATATACTGTTGAAGACGGTAAGCTTACCGCTGCTCCTGCAGGTGCAAAATTAGAGTACGAAGTAAACATCGGTGGTGGTGGTAAAGGTGACCATCCGACATTCTTAATCTTAAAGAATGCTGCTGATGCTTTCGCAAAGATTGGATTTACACTTTCCGTAAACGATCTTGCAAATGCTTCTGACCTTTATCAGTCATATCAGACCGGCGTTGCTGAAATGTGGGTAGCTGCATGGCAGGCAGGAACCGACCCGGATATGTATCAGTTGTATCACAGCCAGGGTTCAACCAACTACTACAAGATTAATGATGCTGATTTGGATGAGCAGATTATGCTTGCTCGTGAGTCTACAGACCAGACCTATCGTAAGGGACTTTACAAAGCGGCTATGGAAATCATTATGGACTGGGGTGTTGAAATCCCTGTTTACCAGCGTTCCGATGCTGTCATCTTCTCCAGTGAGCGTGTAAACATATCTACCCTTCCGGGTGATATGACACCAAGCTATAGCTGGTTGAATGCAATTGAAAATATTGAATTAAACTAGTTTTTTCTGACGGTATTCATATTCAAGTATTTTTCGGAGGTCGCTTCTTTTTTAAGGGAGAAGCGGCTTCCTTATGTGAGTCGAAATGTTTTATTCCGATTCACATAAGGAATAAATAATTAGGAGGATAGAATGAGTAAATTTATTATAAAACGTTTATTGATATCGGTATTTATTCTGTTTTGCGCTACTTTTATTATTTATGCGCTGATGAGATGTTTGCCGGCATCCTATGTGGAGACTATGGCGATGCAGCTTTCTGCTGCTCCGGGTGCTAAACCTTATGAGGAGTGGATTGAACAGTTAAATGCATCCTACGGACTGGATAAGGGAATCGTAGCCGGATATTTTATCTGGTTAAAGGACGCAATCCGCGGGAATTTTGGAGACAGCTGGAAATATACAGTTCCGGTATTGCAGAAGTTTACGGAGGTTATCTGGCTTTCTTTTATTATGGCGCTTATTGCCTTTGTTCTTGAAATTGTAATTGCGATTCCTCTTGGAATCATTGCGGCTACAAAGCAGTACTCCAGAACAGACTATGCGATTACAGCCATTGCTCTTGTGGGTATTTCTTTGCCAACATTCTTTTTTGCAACCTTGTTAAAACTGTTGTTTTCTGTAAAACTGGGCTGGTTTGATTTGTATGGTCTGGTGGGCAGAGATTATGCGCAACTTGACGCCTTCGGGCAGTTTTTGGATAAGGCAAACCATCTGGTTCTTCCGATTATGACGCTTGTAATTGTATCCATCGGTTCTTTGATGCGATATACCAGAACCAACATGCTTGAGGTATTAAATGCGGATTATATTCGTACCGCGCGTGCAAAGGGTCTTTCTGAAAAGAAGGTTATCTATCATCATGCTTTCCGTAACACCCTGATTCCTTTGGTAACCATTGTAGGTGGTTCCATTCCGGGACTTTTTGGTGGTGCGTTGATTACAGAGACGCTGTTTGCGATTCCGGGAATCGGATTTACATCTTATACTGCCATGGTAACCGGTGATATTCCGTTTTCCATGTTCTATTTGACATTTATCGCGATTTTAACATTACTCGGAAACTTAATCTCAGATATTTTATATGCAGTGGTAGACCCGAGAGTCCGTATTGCATAAGAGGTAGGAATAAATGAACGAAGAAAAGAATTTAAACGCAGAAGAAAATTACGCATTGGATGATGACCGACGCGTAAAAACATTATCTCCGGGAGCCATGGTGGTAAAGCGTTTTTTAAGAAACCGTCTGGCTGTTCTTGGAATGATTATGTTGCTTGTCATGTTTACGTTTTCCTTTATCGGAGGGCTTATCAGTCCGTATACACAGGACCAGCAGTTTTACAAATATGAGAATCAGAACAAGGTTTATGCCGGAGTTGTTCAAAACGGCGATTTCCGTTATGTGGTAAAAGAGGGCGAAAACTTTGACTCTATTTTGCAGGCGCAGTTTTTGCTGGCATCCCATAAAAATGAAGAAAGCTTTGAATACAAGGGAACAACCTATAACCTTGAGTATATTACGGAGGATTACGTCAAGATTTCTACCGGCGGCAATTTGATTGCAGTTGCATCAAAGGATATTATCAATACCGAGGGTGAGGCACTTTCCTTTGAAGCACAGGTTGCGGCTTTGGATGCTGATGTAAATGAGATGACCGAGTTTAGCGCAGATGGCAAGACCTACACACTTTCCGAGGACGGAGATGTGGAGGCAGACGGAAAGGTAGTGGCTTATATCAGCCGTTTCGTTGTATCCGCTTCTGCAAATGATATTGTGATTTCCCGTGATTTCAAGGAAGCCGTCGGAGAAGCCATCAATTCAAAAGAAGAGAACTTTTCCTTTGAAGATGAAAATGGTGAAACAGTAGATTATAAGATTGAATACGATGCGAGCAAACAGATGTGGAATGTAATTAAGGCAAAGGAAACTTATGTCTATGATACCTATGCTTCTCCATCGAAAGAGCATTTACTTGGAACCGATACCAACGGCATGGATATGCTTACCCGATTGATGTATGGTGGACGAGTTTCACTTATCATTGGTTTCATTGTAGTGTTTATTGAAGTAATCCTTGGAATCATCTTAGGTGGTGTATCCGGTTACTTCGGAGGTTGGATTGATAACTTGATCATGCGTATTGTAGATATTTTCTACTGTATTCCTTCCTTACCTTTGATTATTATCTTAGGTTCTGCAATGGATGGCATGCGTGTGGAGCCTCAGAAGCGTATGCTTTACCTGATGTTAATCCTCGGTTTCCTTGGATGGCCGGGGGTTGCCCGTATGGTACGTGGTCAGATCCTTTCTTTAAGAGAACAGGAATTTATGACTGCTGCGGAAGCAACCGGCCTTAGCGTTGGAAAGCGAATTTTCAAACACCTCATTCCGAACGTAATTCCTCAGCTTATCGTTATTTCTACCATGAGCTTAGGTTCTACCATTATTACAGAGGCAACACTTTCCTTCTTGGGACTTGGTGTTAAGTTCCCGTTTGCATCCTGGGGAAATATCATCAGTGATGTAAACAACGCATTTGTTATGACACATTATTGGTTCGTATGGATTCCGGCAGGTATCTGCTTGCTTGTAGCTGTACTTGGATTTAACTTTGTTGGTGACGGTTTACGTGATGCGTTCGACCCGAGAATGAATAGATAAGAGGTATAAAAATGGCAAAGGATTCAAAAAACGGATATCTCTCCGCTAGGGAGTCCAGAAGGATTTCCAAAGAAAATCGCCGAATCATGAGCGAGTATGAGAAGAAGCGTAAGAGAAAAAACGTTGATGAAAGCGAATATTTAACCACTATGCATGACAAGAACAATGCAGTGGAATTTGATAATTTACATTCCTACTTCTTTACAGATGCAGGAACCGTAAAATCAGTTGATGGAGTATCATTTAATGTACCAATCGGTAAAACAGTTGGTATCGTAGGCGAATCAGGATGTGGTAAGTCTGTTACTTCTTTGTCTTTGATGCAGTTGTTACAGCGTCCGCAGGGACAGATTGTTGACGGTGAGATTCGTTTGAACCGTGGCGAAAAGGCTTACAATATTGCAAACACTCCGCAGGAAATTATGCAGGATCTTCGTGGTAATGCAATTTCCATGATTTTCCAGGAGCCGATGACTTCCTTAAACCCGGTATTTAAAATCGGTGATCAGGTGGACGAAGTAATCGAACTTCATGAAGGAAAAGGAAAGAGCAAAGAAGAAATCCGTAAGCAGACCATCGAAGCTTTAGAGCTCGTTGGAATCGCAAATGCTACCGGTGTGGCAGAAATGTTTCCACATGAGCTTTCCGGTGGTATGAGACAGCGTGTAATGATCGCTATGGCACTTGCATGCCATCCTCGTGTCATCATTGCAGATGAGCCTACAACTGCCCTTGACGTAACGATTCAGGCACAGATTTTGGACTTGCTTCGTGAATTAAAGGATAAGATTAATGCTTCCATTATGCTCATTACTCATGACCTTGGTGTAATTGCAGAAATGGCAGATTATGTTGTTGTTATGTATGCAGGACGTATCGTAGAAAAAGGTACTGCAGAAGAAATCTTCTATCATCCTGCACATCCATATACCTTAGGCCTTATGGCTTCTAAGCCGGTTGTAGGTAAGCAGGTAGATGAGCTTTACTCTATTCCGGGTAAGGTTCCGAATCCGGTAAACATGCCGGATTACTGCTACTTTAAAGACCGTTGCGAAATGTGCTTAGAGTGCTGCAAGGGTGAGTATCCGGGCGAGATTCACTTGTCTGATACACATGTGGTTAGCTGCTATCGTTATTATGAAGAGCACAAAGCCGAAGCTGCACAGAAGGTAAACAAAGAGCTTATGGCAATTGCGTCTATGGCAGCAAAGAATGAAGAGGAGGTGACAGAAGATGTCAAATAATGAGAATATCTTAGAAGTCACTGACTTAAAGAAATATTTCCCGATTAAGGGTGGAATGTTTAACAAGGTTACCGGACAGGTAAAGGCTGTGGACGGAGTTACCTTTAAGTTACAGCGCGGTACTACCATGGGACTTGTTGGTGAGTCCGGATGTGGTAAGACTACAACCGGCCGTACCATCTTACGCTTAAACGGCGGAAAGACAGGCGGAAGCGTGTTATTTAACGGACAGGAAGTATATGACCTTTCCAACAAAGAATTAAGAGATCTTCGTACAAAGATGCAGATCATCTTCCAGGATCCGTTTTCTTCTTTGTCTCCACGTCTTCCGGTTGGTGAAATCATCGGTGAGGCTGTAAAAGAGCATGGACTTGTTTCCAAGGCAGAATATGATGATTATGTTGATCACGTTATGGATGAGTGTGGATTACAGCCATTCCATAAGACACGTTACCCACACGAGTTCTCCGGTGGACAGCGCCAGAGAATTTGCATCGCAAGAGCACTTGCATTGAATCCGGAATTTGTAGTTTGCGATGAGCCGGTTTCCGCTCTTGACGTATCTATTCAGGCACAGATTATTAACCTTTTGAATAAGTTGCAGGAAGAAAGAAACCTTTCTTACCTTTTCATTTCCCATGACCTTTCTGTTGTAGAGCATATCTCTGACACAGTTGGTGTTATGTACCTTGGAAATCTGGTTGAGTACGGTCCGACAGCGAATATCTTTAAGAATCCGTTGCATCCGTATACAAAGGCACTTTTCTCTGCGATTCCGATTCCGGATCCTAAGACCAAGATGAATCGTGTGATTTTAGAGGGAAGTATTCCTTCACCGGCAAATCCACCGGAAGGATGTAAGTTCCACACCAGATGTAAGTATTGTACCGAGCGTTGTAAATGTGAGGCTCCGGTTCAGAGAGAAGTTGAGCCGGGACATTATGTAGTGTGCCACTTATATGATGAAAAATAAAACTATTACAGAAGATGATAATCGAGTAATTGCAGACATGAGTATGATTGAAAAGCCAACCCTTATGGGTTCGCTTTTGGGTTGTCGCCATGACGTAAAAAACAAAGAGAAGGAACCACAAAAGTTTTCAAAAGAAGACCGCAGGGCTTATATTTTGGGAGCGATGGGAGCTTCTCTTTTGTTAGTGTTGGTTTATGCCCTTGTTTTTGCGGCAGCAATAGGTGTCCTTATATTTTTGTTTAAAATAAATAGTTGATAATTTATTCATGTTTAGGTTGAGCTTAATGCAATAATGTAAATTGACGAAATGCAATACCTGAGTATAAAATATACTAGTGTTGCTTGGTAGACAAAACTAGTATCATATTTGAAAAAGTTTTATGAAGAAGTACAAAGACGTACAGATGAGCAACATCTGTACGTCTTTTTGTTTAATACTTTGCTACGCTAAAGCAAAATCCACGATAAGTGGAAAATGAGGAAAAAGGAGCGTGTGATTTTGGGCAAATATCTCACAAAACGAATCTTACTTGCGATTGCATCCATCTGGATTATTACATTGATTACGTTCTTTACCATGAACGCAATTCCGGGCGGACCGTTCAACAAGGAAAAAGCCACTTCTGCTGCAGTGATTGCTACATTGGAAGCGCGTTACAACTTAGACAAGCCATTGGGAGAACAGTATGTTTTATATATGACAAATCTTCTCCATGGAGACTGGGGAATTTCTCTTCACTCCGGTCGTGATATCTGGACCGATATCTGGTCTAAATTTCAGATTTCCGCAAAGCTGGGTGGACGTGCGGCTGCAGTTGCCATTGCCGCTGGAATTGTTTTGGGTTCCGTTGCCGCACTTACCAGAAATAAACTTCCGGATCGGTTGATTATTTTCTTTACCACATTGGGAACGGCGATGCCGTCCTTCGTGCTGGCAACCTTGCTCCTTTTAACATTTTGTTTGAAGTTGGGGTGGGCTCAGGTGTGGAGTTCCAGCAATCCGAATTATACTCTTCCGGTAATTGCTCTTTCGGTTTATCCGATGGCTTACATTACACGTCTTACCAAGACATCAATGCTGGATGCATTAAACCAGGACTATGTACGTACCGCAAAGGCCAAGGGTGTATCAAAGATTAAGGTGATTTTCGTTCATGCACTTCGTAATGCATTGATTCCTGTTATTACCTATGTGGGACCGATGGTTGCTTATATTCTTACGGGATCTATGGTAGTAGAAAACATCTTTACCATCGGCGGCCTGGGAAGCGTATTTGTTACTTCCATTAATAACCGCGATTATCCCGTTATTATGGCAGTTACCATCTTCCTTGCGATTCTTATGGTAATTGCAAACTTACTTACAGATATTGTTTACAAACTCGTTGACCCGAGAATTAAACTGGATTAGGAGGAAAGGAAATTGGAGAACACAAACTTAAAGAAAAACTTCCTTTCTGCTCAGGTGGACCTTTCCAAGTTTAGTTCCGCAAACTTTGAAAAGGCAACAGAGGATGAAAAACGTCAGCAGGATGTTATGGGAGAGTCCACTACCTTCTTTAAAGACGGTATGCGTAGACTTCGTAAGAATCCATTGGCAATGGGAAGTATCGTGGTTCTTATTGCAATCATTTTACTTATCGTGATTGCGCCGGTATTTGTACCTTACAAATACGATCAAATTATTGCTGTAGAAGGCATGAGAGATAAGGGCAGTGCAAATCTTGGTATGATGGAATACTCTGCCAGAGAGCAGGCCTATATGGATAAAACCGGAGAAAAGCTTTTTCCGCATATCTTCGGAACCGACGGACTTGGCCGTGATTACTTCATTCGTGTGATTTACGGTACAAGAGTTTCTTTGGCGGTGGGAGTGGTAGCTGCCATCATGGTAGTTATCATCGGAATCATTTACGGTTCCATTGCCGGATACTTCGGCGGAAGAGTGGATCTTATTATGATGCGAATCGTCGACATCATTTATTCCCTTCCGGATATGTTAATCATAATCTTGCTTTCGGTCGTATTCAAAGAGCGTTTGAATACGGTATTGGAAGGCACGGTGCTTTCCAAACTCGGTGCAAACATGATTTCCATGTTTATCGTATTCGGACTTTTGTACTGGGTAAGTATGGCGCGACTCATTCGTGGCCAGATTCTTACCATCAAAAATAACGAATATGTGTTGGCTGCAAAGTGTATCGGTACTTCTAACCGAAAGATTTTAACGAGCCACATTTTACCAAACTGCTTATCCGTAATTATTATTACAACGGCCTTACAGATTCCGTCTGCAATCTTTACGGAAAGCTACTTAAGCTTCCTGGGACTCGGCGTATCCGTACCCCTTTCATCCCTTGGATCTCTTGCCAATGACGCAAGAGCAGCCATGCAGTCTTACCCACATCGTTTGGTTATTCCTGCAGTGGTGATTTGCTTAATCGTACTTGCATTAAATCTTCTCGGAGACGGACTTCGCGACGCCTTCGATTCGAAACTTGATTAGGAGGAAGATATGTCAGATAAGAATTACGTATTAGAAGTAAACAACCTCCACACAAGTTTCTTTACAGATGTTGGAGAGGTAAAAGCCGTTAACGGTATTTCTTTTAACCTGGAACCGGGAAAGACCCTGGGAATCGTTGGAGAATCCGGCTCCGGAAAATCCGTTACAGCTTATTCCATTATGCAGATTCTGGCACAAACCGGTCGCATTACGGAAGGTGAAGTAAAGTACAAAGGACAGGACATTACAAAATTTTCCGAAAAGGAAATGCAGTCCTTCAGAGGAAGTAAATGTTCCATTATTTTCCAGGATCCAATGACTTCTTTAAATCCGGTCTTTACGGTTGGATATCAGTTGGAAGAAGCAATTATGCTTCATACAAATAAAACAAAAGCCGAAGCAAAGCAAAGAGCCGTTGAACTCCTGTCTTTGGTAGGCGTAAACGATCCGGAGAAACGTTTAAAGCAGTATCCCCACGAGCATTCCGGCGGTATGAGACAGCGAGATATGATTGCTATGGCACTTGCCTGCGAACCGGACATCTTAATTGCCGATGAGCCGACGACGGCTTTGGACGTAACCATTCAGGCCCAGATTTTGGACCTTATGAAAGAGTTGCAGGAAAAGCTTGGTATGGCCATTATCATGGTAACCCATGACCTTGGTGTCATTGCTTCCATGTGTGACGAGATTATTGTGATGTACGGCGGACGCGTTTGCGAACGTGGTACGGCAGATGATATTTTTTATCATCCGGCACATGAATACACAAAAGGTCTTCTTCGTTCCATTCCAAGACTGGATAACATGGGGGAGAAGCTGGTTCCCATTGGTGGTACACCGATTAACCTTTTGAATATGCCTGCAGGATGTGCGTTCTGTCCTCGATGTGACGAGGCAATGAAGATTTGTTTGACTGAAGTTCCTGACGAACTTCGTATTTCCGACAGCCATTTGGCAAGCTGCTGGATGAATGTAAAAGAAATGTTTGAAAGTAAGGAGGCATAAGATGAGTGAAGAAAAATACCTCCTTGAGGTAGAACATTTAAAACAGTATTTTCCGGTAAAAGAAGGATTTAAAAAATTAACGCTTAAAGCGGTGGACGATGTATCTTTTGCCATTAAACCGGGGGAGACCTTAGGTTTGGTAGGAGAATCCGGATGCGGAAAAACCACAGTGGGACGAACCCTTCTTCGTTTGTACCAGCCGACGGCGGGACGTATCGTTTTTGACGGAGAAGTACTTTTCGACAGTGAAAAGAAAATCGACGTGGACATGCATCCGTATCGTAAGCAGATGCAGATGGTATTTCAGGATCCCTATTCTTCTTTGGACCCGAGAATGACCGTAGAAGATATTATCGGTGAACCTTTAGATGTTCATAAATTATATGCTTCAAAAGCAGAACGACGTGAGAAGATTTTGTCTCTCATGGAAACTGTTGGCTTGAATGCGGAACATGCCATGCGTTATGCACATGAGTTTTCCGGCGGACAGCGCCAGAGAATCGGTATTGCAAGAGCGTTGGCTGTAAATCCGAAGTTCATCGTTTGTGATGAACCGGTATCTGCCTTGGATGTTTCCATCCAGGCGCAGGTGGTAAATATGTTTGAGGAACTTCAGGAAAAACTGGGAGTGGCATATTTGTTTATTGCCCACGATCTTTTGGTTGTAAGACATATTTCCGACCGAATTGCGGTAATGTATTTGGGACGTTTGATGGAGATTGCAGATGCAGATGAATTAAACGAAAACCCAATTCATCCATATACCTTGAGTCTTCTTTCTGCTGTTCCGATTCCCGATCCGGAAACAGCAAGAAAGAGCCAGCGTATTATTTTAGAGGGAGATGTTCCAAGTCCTTTGAATATGCCGAGTGGTTGCCCATTTCGAACCAGATGTCGGTATGCAACAGAGCGGTGCGCAAAAGAGATGCCGCCTTTAACCGATCGAGGTGACAGACACTTTGTGGCATGTTGGAACAAATAATTGCGGTTTTAGGTCGAATGAAATCATTCGGTTTAAAATAAAAATATTTAAAAAAGGAGAAAAGTAATGAAGAAAATTATCGCAACACTACTCGCTTGTGCAATGGTAGTATCTCTTGCTGCTTGCGGTGGCTCAAAGAGTGCTGAGAGCTCATCTGAAGGCGCAGCAACAGCATCTACTACTCAGAACACAGACACAACAACTTTAAGAATCAACTTAGCTTCAGAACCGGGCTATCTTGATCCGGCCCTCAACTCATCAGTTGATGGTGCATGCTTAGCTGTTAACTCATTCGTAGGACTTTATGTTTATGATGAGAACAGCCAGTTACAGCCGGCTCTTTCTGATGGCGAACCGGAGGTTTCTGAAGACGGACTTACTTATACATTCAAGTTAATTGAATCTAAGTGGTCTAACGGTGAAGAACTTACAGCAAATGATTTTGTATACAGCTGGAACCGTGCAGTAGCACCGGAAACCGCTGCTGATTACGCTTACATGTTCACACCGATTGCAACAAATGATGACGGTACACTTCAGGTAGAAGCTCTTGATGACTATACCTTGCAGGTAAAACTTGTTAGCCCATGTGCATACTTCCTTGATTTGGTAGCATTCCCGACCTATCTTCCTGTATATCAGCCGGAAGTTGATGCAGCTAATCCGGATGGAACAACACCGGGTGCTTGGGCTCAGGAAGCCGGATTTGTATCAAACGGTGCATTTACACTTGAGTCATGGACACATGATGAATCTATGGTATATGTAAAGAACCCGAACTACTACAGAGCTGACGATGTTAAGCTTGAGAAGTTAGAGTTTATGCTTTCTGCAGATGATACAGCAATCTATGCTGCTTACAACGCAGGAGACCTTGATTTTGCTGATACCGTTCCAACAGATGAAGTTGGAAATCTTTTAGATAATCCGGAGTTCAATATTATTGATACTCTTGGAACTTACTATGTATGCTTCAATGTTGGCTCCTCCATGTTTGATGGATTAACTGCTGAACAGGCTGCTAAAATGAGAACAGCACTTTCACTTTTAATCGATCGCCAATATATTGTTGATACTGTTGGACAGACAGGACAGGTTCCTGCTGATACCTTTATTCCGGACGGAATGGCTGATGGCAACGGCGGCGTATTCGAAGCATCTGACTTCGGTTACTATGATGCAACTCAGACAGGTAGCGGCAAGGTTGAAGAAGCAATCGCCTTGTTAGAAGACTGTGGATACAGCTTTGAAGAGGACGGAAACGGTGGTTATACCATTTCTCCTGCACTTACACTTACCTACCTTACAAACTCAGGAACAGGTCACGAAGCAATCGCTCAGTGCATCCAGCAGGACTGGGGTCTTGTAGGTATTGACGTAAAGGTTGAGACTGAAGAGTGGAACGTATTCCTGGAAGACAGAAAAGCAGGTAACTACGATATCGCTCGTAACGGTTGGATTGCGGATTTCAACGATCCGATCAACATGCTTGAAATGTGGCTTTCAGGAGGAGGAAACAACGATACACAGCTTGGTACCTCAAACAGTGCTGCTGCACCGAAGTGGGATGAGTACGATGCTTTAATCAACCAGATCTACACAGAGACAGATTTTGCTGCACGTGCTGACTTAATGCGTCAGGCTGAGGATATGTTGATGGAAACCGGTGCCATTGTTCCGCTTTACTACTACAATGATATTTATCTTCAGAAGCCAAACGTAAAGGGTGTTTATGCTTCTTTGAACCAGAACAAGTACTTTATGTATGCTGAGAAGACAGCTGAATAATTAGATAAAAGATAAAAAAGATTACATGACATTTTAATGACGGTCGTCGGTGCTTTGTAAGTGCCGACGGCCGTATTTTATTCTTTACATTTGTTTGAAAGAAGTGTTTGTAAATGTGAAAATATCTGATAAAATGAAAGTGTTACGACAAATGGGGGATGACGTGATATGGATGAACTGAAAAGTCAAATATACGAATGCTTTATGCAAGATTATATTCTTGTATATACGATTGATTTAGAGAGTGATACAATTGATCTTCTAAAAAGAATAGATGATGAAGGTACTCGCAATATGGAGGAGCATGCTACCTACAGTGAGTTCCACAACAAGTATACCCAGCGTGTACCGGAGCCTTTCCGTCAAGAGCGCTATGACAGCGCAACACCCGAGCATCTTCGGGAGTATCTGGGAATTCATGATTCCTTTGAAATTGTATATCCCACAAATTATGGAAAATATCGCAAAGCGGTTTACCGTGCCTTGGAGCGCAAGGAGAATCGCTGTACAAAGGCGCTTTTTTGCCTTTATCGGATAGAACACGATAGTTCGGAGGAGTTTTTATCCGCAAAGGGAGAAGAACTGGCCTGGGAGAATAACAGACAGTTGGAGATGATTCAATGTTTGGCCAGTGATTATGAAACCTGCTATTACGTGGATTTAGAGGCGGGAATGTTTGATATTCTTCGTATGAGCGATTATATGGACAAGCGCTTTCGAAGAAGTTTTGAACTTTTTTTACATAATGATTATGAGAAGGCCTATCATTCCTTTATTGATCGTGATGTGGCACCGCAGGACAAAAACATTCTCATGGATTTGATGAGTGCGGAAAATGTTATTCAACATCTTAAGGAAAAGGATAGTTATTCCGTGCGTTTCTTGTCTCGTGGTGAGGGTGGCGAATTGATTCACTCCATGCTGAAATGGGTTAAAGTATCCAATGATCCCAGCAAAGTGATTCTGGGACAGGCAAACGTGGAAGAGGAGTTTAAAGAGAACGAACGTCAGAAGAAGTTTTTGGAAGATGCTTTGGATCAGGCAAGACATGCCAATGAAGCCAAAAGCATGTTTTTATCGAATATGTCCCACGATATTCGTACGCCAATGAATGCGATTATCGGATATACCGAAATCGCACAGGTTCATGTGGATGATGAAAAGAAGGTTGCTGAATGTTTGGAAAAAATTATGATTGCCTCCAAGCATTTGCTGGATTTGTTAAATAACGTTTTGGATATGAGCCGTATAGAAAGCGGAAGAGCAAGACTTTTAGAAGAGGACTATCGTATTTCTGAGTTGATTCACGATATTTGGACCATTGAGGGTGGCGCTATCCAGGATAAAAATATTAACTATTCCATTGATTTGTCAGAGTTGAAAGATGACGCTGTGGTTTGCGACAAACTGCGCATGCGTCAGATGCTTTTAAACTTTGTAAATAATGCAGTAAAATACACGCCCTATGGTGGGGATATCTCCATTGTTGTGACGCAGAAAAAGGCGGTATTAGCCGATTACAGCCGATACGAGGTGCGTGTAAAGGACTCCGGTATCGGAATGTCTGAAGAGTTCCAGAAACGACTGTTTATGCCTTTTGAGAGGGAACAGTCTTCTACACAGAGCGGTATTCAGGGAACCGGTCTGGGAATGTCTTTGGCAAAGAATATTCTGGACATGATTGGAGGATCGGTTCGGGTAAAAAGTGAGAAGGGTGTAGGAACCGAGTTTATCATCACCTTTGATTTAAAACGCCAGTTCTATCGTTCTGTTGCCGACAATATTGAGAAGGAATTCGCAAACAGTTCGGGACATAGTGCGGAACAAACGAAAAAGGAGATAAAAAAGGGCGCGCAAGTCCTTTTGGTGGAGGATAATCTTTTAAATCGAGAGATTGCCAGAGAAATCCTGGAAGAGGCAGGTTTTTCGGTTCGAGAGGTGGAAGACGGAGATTTGGCGGTTGAGGAAATGATGCGTGCCAAACCCGGTGAGATTGATTTGATTTTAATGGATATTCAAATGCCTACCATGAACGGATATGAGGCTACAAAAGAAATTCGAAGATTAAAAGATCCGGAAATATCGAAAACCCCGATTGTTGCTATGACGGCGAATGCCTTTGAGGAGGATCGTCAGAAGGCAAAGGAGGCAGGGATGAACGGGTTTATCACGAAACCGGTTGTAATCGAGAAATTAATGGAAGAAATAAGTAAACACATATAGTTGAAAGTTGAACCAACTAATTTTAAAAAGATTAAAAATGAAAATGTCAAACAATTCAGAATAATATTCCAATTGTGCAAATGTGGATAAATCGGAGCGATTTTTGGGGATAAAATCGAATAACACATTGGTTGAGAGATACACCAACAAAGTTATCCACAATTGCGGATGAAATGAGACAGGCTTCACTAAACAGCGGATTTTGTCAGGAAAACAGGGGTTTTATGGGAGAGGAAAGAGAAAATAGTCAAAAAAAGCAAGTTAAACCCCGTCGGGGAAAACTGTCGATGCTTCTAAAAGGTCTTATTGTGATGGAGGCTGTGTTGGTAGGATTTTTGGCAGTGGTTTTTTCCGGGGCATTTTCTACCGGCCACATTTTGAAAGTGGCGATGCTCATAGTAGTGGCCTCTGTAGTATTTATATTTGTGGCGGATTATTTGATTGATCGATATGTGGAACAAATCGTATCAAAGTACAAGCAACAGGAGGAGGCCAGAATATCGGAACTTGCTATAGAAAACAAGACTTATTTTTTAACCAATGTTTCCCATGAGATTCGTACGCCGGTAAATGCGGTACTGGGTATGAACGAGATGATTCTTCGTGAAAGCAAAGAAGATCAAATTCGACGGTATGCCCGTGAAATTCGCACCTCCGGAAGAACGCTTTTGGCACTGATTGACGATATTTTGGATTCGACCAAATTGGAAACCGGAGATATGAAAATCGAGCCGGTGGAGTTTGACCTGACGGATAGCGTTAATGATGTGGTGAATGTGAATGCGTTTCGCGCAAAAGAAAAGGGACTAGAGTTTTATACGGATTTTGATCCGACGACGCCAAGACTGCTGTACGGAGACGAGATTCGATTTAAGCAGATTCTTGCAAATTTATTAAACAATGCGGTGAAGTATACGAAAGAGGGACGTGTGGACATCTCTTTGGGGTATGAAAAACAAGATGAGACCCATGTGATACTCAAGGTTGCGGTAAAGGATACGGGAATCGGGATAAAAGAAGAAGATTTGGATAAAATCTCTATGCGGTTCGAACGGTTGGATGAAGGTGTAAACCGTTCCCTTGCAGGCACCGGGTTGGGATTAAATATTGTTAAAGAGCTTCTTGCACTGATGGGTGGAGAACTTTCAGTGGAAAGTAAGTATTCTGTCGGCTCCACTTTTTCTTTTACGCTTCCGGTAGAGGTGGTTCGGTGGATTGAAGTTGGCAATCAAAATCTCGAAGAAGAAAAAGACTTTGGAATTCCGGAGAAAGTTTTACAGGCACCGGAAGCATGTGTGCTGATTGTGGATGATACTCCTATGAATATAACGGTGATGAAAGCACTTTTAAAGGCATCCAAAATTCGTGTTGATGCAGCGGAGAGTGGTTTTAAAGCTTTGGAGATGGTAAAGGAAAAGAGATACGATATTATTTTCCTGGATCATCGCATGCCGGAAATGGATGGGGTTGAGACGCTGGAACGCATGAAGGAGATGCCGACGAATATGAGCAAAGATACTCCGATCATCGCATTAACCGCAAATGTTATTACCGGAGGAGGAGCTAAGTATAAAGCTGCAGGCTTTACAGAGTTTCTTCCGAAACCGGTTGATGGGTATTTGCTGGAAAAACTGTTAGAGGATCATCTTCCAAAAGAAAAGATAAATTATGTTACGCTTTCTGAAAAAGAACAGCCGAAAGAAACCTTTGAACAGTTGGCATGTGACCATCCTATGTGTGTGAAACTTCAGAGTATTCCGAATTTGAATCTGAAAGAAGGCTTTGAACTCTGCGGCGGGAAAGATGTTTTGCTAAAAGTTTTAAAAGAGTTTGCGGAGAATTCTGAAAAGAAAGCAAAGGAAATAGAAGACTTTTTGGAAAAGGGCAATTTGGAAAATTATACGATTTGGGTACATGCATTAAAAAGTTCCTCCCGCCTGATTGGAGCATTCAAACTTTCGGAAGATGCAAAACGATTGGAGGACTTGGGCAGAAGAGCGCTAATCCGCGATGAGGTGGCCTTGCGGGGAATGAAAGCAAATACCCCTCGGCTGATACAGGAGTATCGTTTCATCGGACAAAGGATTGCAGAAGCCTTTGCGGAAGAAGAAGGACACAGGGAAAAACGTGCCATAGAGAAACAAGAGTTTTTTGAAGCGTTAAAGGGATTGCGTGAGTACGCGGAAGCTTTTGATTTCGATGGAGCGGACTCTGTTGTGGATATGCTCAAAGATTGTGAAATCCCGTCGGAGTATCAAGCAGATTTCGACGAGATTGCCGGTGTGGTTTCTGAAGTAAACCAGATCGGACTTATGGAAAAACTCGACGCGATGTCGATGGAATAAGAGGAGACTGTAATATGGATAAGCGAGTATTGTTAATCAGTTCGCAGGAGACCTTTATGGTTATGGCCATGAAGAAAAATTTGGAAGGAGAGCATTTTAGCGTAGAAACTACATTGGCAAATGTAAATATCATTTCCAAGATGTCAAACCGTCCGCAAATCATTTTGGTATATCTGGATCGGGATGTTTCGGAAATGAAAGATACCTTGGTTTATCTTAAGGATATGGTAGACGGTGCACAGGAAGTTACGTTGGTTTATTTTGTCGGTAATCCGGATGATTTTGCAGATGCGAAAAAGCTGTTCCCGGAGAATGCAGCTTCCGGATACTTTTTACGCCCGTTAAATGTCAAAGAACTTGTGGATAAGCTAAATGATGTGGTGGATGTATCTTTAAGGAGTAATGAAAAGAAGTCTATTTTGGTAGTGGATGATGATGGAACCATGCTTCGTACGCTTCGCCTTTGGCTATCAGATAAGTATACCGTATATATGGCAAATTCCGGATTAAATGCGATTGCGTTATTAGCGAAAAAACATGTGGATTTGATCCTGCTGGATTATGAAATGCCGGTGGCAAACGGTCCGCAGGTGCTGGAAATGCTTCGAGGAGAACCCTCTACAAAGGATATTCCGGTTATGTTTTTGACGGCTAAAAACGATAAACAGTCCATTATGTCGGTTGTAGGTCTTCATCCGGAGAAATACCTATTAAAAACGATGCCGGCAGATGAACTTTTAAAAAACATAGATGATTTCTTTGTTGCACAGCAGGCAAAGATAAATAAATAGTCGAAAAAGAAAAAGGTAAGGGATGTGCACCCTTACCTTTTTTCATACGGGCGACAGGACTTGAACCTGCACGGTCGCCCACCAGAACCTAAATCTGGCGCGTCTGCCAATTCCGCCACGCCCGCATAAACAAAATTTATTCTAACAAACGTGTCGGATATTTTCAATAAAAAAATGTTTTATAATTCTTGCCTGACGGTTAGGATGGAAACGGTTGTTTTTAATCAACGAAACGTGGTAAAATGTGGCTATGAATGAGGCTGTGGGATTAGTGCAAAAAGAATACGGTCTGGTGTTGACGGACGGAAAGTTGGAACTATGCGGTGATTACTACAAGCTATTAAAACGTGTTAAACCGTCTGTGTTACATAAGGAACTTTTGGTTCGGGCGGTAAAGATTAAGGGAAAGGAACACCTTCGGGTGTTGGATTGTACTGCCGGACTTGGTGAGGATTCCTTCCTTTTAGCTGCAGCAGGTTGGGACGTGGTTCTTTGCGAGTACAATGAATGTATTTTTTCGTTGCTTGAAGATACGATTCAAAGAGCCTTGCAATCGGAAGAAATGAAAGATATTGCAGGCAGAATGCATTGCATCAAAATGGACGGTAAAGACTGTTGTGACAGAATCGGAGGGAAAAAGGACTTGGGCAATGTCGGTGCTTTCCAGCCTGATGTAATTTTTTTGGATCCCATGTTTCCGGAAAAAACAAAGAATTCTTTAACCAACAAAAAGCTTCAATTATTTCAAAAACTGGAATCACCTTGCAGAACCGAAGAAGAGTTATTTACTGCGGCGCTTTCGGCAAATGCGTCCAAAGTGGTGGTGAAACGTCCGGTTAAGGGAGCATATTTGGCCGGGAAAACTCCCGGATATTCTATAGGGGGAAAAACAATTCGATACGATTGCTACGTATTGTAATTGTGAGGAGAAGGGAATGAATTTTCATTATGATTATGCGGCAGTGGTAATCTTTGTTGTGGTTCTTTGCGGAATCGGTGCAAGAGAGATGACAAAAGGTCGAACAAATCAATTCTATATCGCTATGGTGACATTGTCACTGGTTTCCACCGTCTGTGATTTTTTGCCATATGCATTTAAATATCCATTGTCGAAGCCGGATATATTTTTGGCAAATGCTGTTAACTATGGCTATTTTTTCTGCCGCAATCTGTGCATTCTTATATATATTTTGTTTTTGTATTCCTCGGCGCGAATCTGGTATAAGATTAAAAGCCCAAAGCGTTTTATTCCGTTCGTATTGCCCTACGGAGCCGTTGTGCTGGCCTTGATTTTTAATATGATAAAGCCGGTATTTTTCTATATTTCTCCTGTCACGGGATATGAACGCAGAGAAATGATTTTTGTACTTTATATTATTTCTTCTTTGTACTGCATTATTTCTTTGATGGTTTTGGTTCGTTGCCGGAAATACATTCCTTTAGGAAAATGGGTTGCCCTTTTGTCCCTGCTGATTCTAACCGGTATTGCAGTTCTGATTCAGGCAGTGGATGAGACACTTCATTTAGAAATGTTTTCCATGGCATTGGCAATGCTGATTATACTTTTATTTGTGCAACGACCGGAGGAGCAGATGGACATCCATACCCGCGTGTTTGGTTGGGATGCATATCGTGATGAGATTTCCAAAATTGCAATGACCGGTCAGGAAGTGATGATAGGAATGATTTCCGTCGTTAACGCCGACGAGGTCCGTTCCTTTGTGGGAGAGGATCGATTCGACCGTTTTATGAGTGCTGCGCTTCAACGTATCGATGAGGATATAAAGCGGCAAAGTCCCGATAATTCGCTTTATTTTGAGTATCCGGGCAATATCTATATCGTATACGACGGACAGAAGGATTATTATCCGGGATTTTTAGAGAAAGAGTACGGACGTTTTGTGCAGCTGGCAGGATATGGTAAACGAGATGGTGCGCGCATGGATACGAAGTTTACCTTGATGAAATTCCCGGATGTGTTAACTACGGTGGAGGAAGTAGTTAACTTCGGTCATAACCATACATATTTTTACTCCGGAGAAGATAGATATAGTATGGCGGAACGCTTTTTTGTAAGAAGTGATTTCCAGGTGTACAACCATATTGATGAGATTATAAAAAATGCGATTAATCATCGGGATTTTCAAATTTTTTATCAGCCGATTTATGATGTAAAACAAAAGAAATTTTTGTCCGCCGAGGCACTTCTTCGATTGAAGGATCCGGAATACGGGTATGTTTCCCCGCAGCTGGTAATCACGATGGCAGAGAAAAAGGGCTTGATCAATGTTATCGGAGACCGGGTGATAGAAGAGGTTTTTCGGTTTGTAAGTTCCGATAGATTTAGGGAAACAGGATTTGAGTATGTAGAGATTAACTTATCCGCACATCAGTGTATGGAGTCCGGTTTTGCGGAAAAATTGAAAGCCATGCAGAAAGAATACGGAATCAATCCACGACGTATTAATTTCGAGATTACAGAAACTGCCAGTGCGGAGTTTAACAAGTTTATGCAGCACAATCTTATGGAATTAAAGGAGATGGGCTTCGGCTTTTCTTTGGATGACTACGGAACCGGTTATTCCAATATCTACAGAATTATCAAGCTTCCGCTAAAAATAGTAAAAATCGATAAGACCATGGTAGACAATCTGAAAGACCATAAGGGGTATTTGATTATGAAAAATACCTTCCATATGTTGAAAGATATCGACATGGAAATTGTGGTAGAGGGTGTGGAAACAGAGGATGTGGCTCAGGTCGTGACAGAACTGGGATGCGACTATATTCAAGGATTTTTCTACGCTCGACCTATGCCGGAAGAACGCTTGCTGGAGTTTTTGAAAGAGTCCCGAGAAAAAGTATTTGACAAGTGAAAGTGAATTTGCTAATATATCATTCGGTGCTGATTTGAGCACCAACATAGGAATGCGGAAGTGTCGGAACTGGCAGACGAGCAAGACTAAGGATCTTGTGGCTATTGCAGTCGTGAGGGTTCAAGTCCCTTCTTCCGCATGTAAAAAGGAATCTCGAAAGAGATTCCTTTTTTCGTGCGGAAAAGGGACTTCCTACAGAAAGACTGCAATATGCAGTCGGGTGGGGCGCGGGTGTCCGGTGGACACCTCTCGCGAAGCGAGAAGCGCCGACCGAGCCGGCAGGCGAGACCGCGGGTGTCCGGTGGACACCTCTCGCGAAGCGAGAAGCGCCGACCGAGCCGGCAGGCGAGACCCAAGTCCCATCTTAGAAAAAGTGTCACCGCCGGTGACACTTTTCTTCATATTATTTAAAAATCAATCTTCCTACAAAGATTACGATGCAAGCACCGATGGCAGCTACGATCACACTTCCGATAAATCCTTCTCCAGCGATGCCTAAAAAACTAAGAACGTAGCTTCCCACAAATCCTCCGACAATACCAAGGATAATATTTCGGATTAGTCCGCCTTTGCTTCCCATGATAATGCCTGCTAACCATCCGGCCAATGCGCCGATGACAAGTCCGATAATAATTCCCATATTTCGTTCCTCCTTATTTTTCCCATTATAGAAAAACGTATAGAAAAACGGGCATAAAAATTACGAAATTACGATAAAAATTACGATAAAAACGTAAATTGTAAATCGAAATGCAACCTTTTCAATCACTGAACCTTTCTTTGTAATAGATAATGCATATAGTATGGGGTAGTTGCATC
>DAIMGJ010000021.1:0-31764 GCA_036723975.1 Lachnospiraceae bacterium | reverse complement strand
TCCTGTAATTCATAAATAGCGCCAATTGAATAAAAAGAGACCTATCGATAAGATAAAGGTACATCTTGACGGATGAAAATACCCAATCAAACCGGAGGTCTCGAATGAATTATACACAGAATGACAAAATCGAACAAGTAACAGATACAACACTAGTGGTCGGCGTGGATATAGGAAGCCAAACACACTACGCTAGAGCGTTCGATAATCGTGGGGGCGAACTATGTCGGAAGGTATTTACTTTTCGAAATGATTTAGAAGGATTCAATTCTTTTTACGATTGGACAGAAAAGCTTAAAGCGGAAAATCGAAAGAAGGATGTAATTATAGGCTGTGAGCCTACAGGCCACTATTGGTTCGCATTTCAGAACTATGTGGCAATGCATCAAATGTTATTGGTTATAATAAACCCATTTTCCGTCAAGAAAATCAAAGAACTAGATGATAACAGTCCAAAGAAAACGGATGCAAAGGATCCAAAAACAATCGAAAAGCTGGTTATGGATGGAAGGTATTCCATCCCATATATGCCAGAAGGCATTTTTGTTGAAATAAGAGATTTGGTATACAGCCGTGACCGGATTATGAAGCAGTATAACATTTCTGCAAATAGAATCCAGAGATGGCTTGCAATACACTTCCCAGAGTATCAGGGATTATATTCATGATTTGATTTGGCAAGTGGATTGGCAATGCTTGAAAAAGCGCCGCTGCCGAGAGATATCATTGCTTTAGGTGTTGATAGAATCCGAAAAATCTGGCATGACAAAAAGATGCGTGGTCGAGGTGTAACTGAAGATAGGGCAAAGACCTTGGTTGAGGAGCATAAGCGGCACCAAACTACGGATAAGCAGAACGAAGGAATTTAGGACCTTGCAGAGGCAAGTGATCCTAGTAGACATGAGAGGTTTGTTATTGTAGGGGATTTTGGGAACAAGAAGGCCTTCATAGTGAAAAGCAATGACGTTTCTTTTTGTGTACCATAAATTACTAGAAAAGAGCTCGAAGAAGCTACTTTATATCCGGAAAAGCGCTATTTTGACGTTATATGGAACTTGCGAACCGTTCAGCAATGCCAGTAAATATAAGGATTATTGTTGAATATGCACTAAAAAGAATAGAGAAAGATGATTTTACGAGATGGAAAAGATGGTGAAGGGTAGTATTGGAGGAAAAATCGGTAACTCCGAAAGCTTGTTACTAGATGTTGATAATCAGAATTGGGATGATTTAGTAAAGACATTACCGAGAGAAAATCGAGATGTGTATTTTTCATCAGATTATTATAGGTTGGGACAGAAGGAAAATGGAGGTGACCCCAAGCTTTTTGTGTATAGGGAGAATGAAAAAATCGTATTGTATCCTTTTTTTTTAAACCAGATTCCCACTCAATATGGGTATAACGGTTACTATGATATTGAAACCGCGTATGGTTATGGTGGACCTGTTTCAAATTGTGAAGATGAGATTTTTTTACAACGATTTGAATTATCATTTGTGGATTATTGTAAAAAACAAAACGTGGTTGCAGAGTTTATAAGATTTCATCCGTTTTTTAAAAATGAATCCATTTTTAAAAAGAATATTGAAGTGGATCATAACCGAACGACGGTTTGGCTGGACTTGACACGAGGAGTTGAATCTTTATGGATGGATGGAATGTCACCGCGATATCGAACAAAGATAAGAAAAGCAGAAAAAATGGGACTGCATTACATAGAAAGTAAAGATTATACGGAATTTATGCGACTTTACTATATGACGATGGAAAGAAACCATGCAGAAAACTTTTACTTTTTTAGTGAAGATTATTTCAAAAATATTATGAAAAATGAAAAGAGCATTATCCTATATATTCTTAACTCAAATAAAAAAATAATTGCAGGAATTCTTTTGCTACTGGAAGGAGATTATATTCACTATCATTTAGGAGCAAGTGATACAGCCTATTTGGAATATAATGCCAATACTTATATGCTATGGAAGGGGGCAGAATATGGTGCTTCGCATGGATGTAAGAAATATCATTTGGGGGGAGGGTTATCGGATGATGTCGATGATAATCTCTTCCGATTTAAAAGAGGATTTTCAAAGGAAAGATCAGATTTTTATATAGGGAAGCGTATACATAATCAAAAGATATATGATGATTTGATTTCAAAGTGGTTATTAGTAACACATAAGAAGCCTGATAAACTGTTGGCATATAGAGAATTATAAGGGTAAATATAGGAGGAAAAGAACATGAAGTCATTCGATGATACTTGGGAGAAAATTCATAGCGAAAAGGTTTGGGGACAGTATCCGGGAGAGTCGGTTATTCGTTTTGTCGCTCGGAATTATTATTCAGCTAATCCGCGAAAGGAGATTAAGATTCTTGATTTTGGTTGTGGAGATGGAGCGACCACATGGTATCTTTTGAGAGAGGGCTTTGATGTATACGCTTTTGATGGTTCGGAAAGTGCAATAAGAAATACTCGGGCAAAACTGGAAAGAGAGTTTGAAAAATATGATGTAGATTTAAGGGTAAGAGATGCGCTAGAACTAGATTATCCCGAAAATTTTTTTGATGGGGTAATCGACAACGCATGCATTTGCCAGAATCGGATGATGAATATTCAAAAAATGTATGAAGAAATCGCTAGGATTCTAAAGCCGGGTGGGAAACTATTTACATCTGGTTTTGGCAAAGAAACAAGTGGATACGGAACGGGAAGAGAAATTGAAAAAGATACCTTTACCGACATTACAAAAGGACACTTTGCTGGCTTGGGAACATCCCATTTTACGGATGAAAGTGAGATGAAGATAGTATTGGAAAAGTCTGGGTTTCAGGTTCTATCTTGTGATTGCTATAAGTATTCTGATCAGGGTGCTTTTGTAGATAATTTGGTTACAATAGCAGAAAGGAAAGCGACAGTATGAGTAAGAAGGTATTGGTTATAGCAGAAGCAGGCGTGAATCATAATAATGACTTAGAAACGGCATTAAGGCTGTGTGATGCGGCTAAGATGGCGGGGGCAGATGTTATTAAGTTTCAAACATGGATTACTGAAAAGCTTATTACAAAAAATGTTAAACAGGCAGATTATCAAACCCAAAATACCGGTGTTTGTGAGTCTCAGTTTGATATGCTAAAGCGACTAGAGTTTTCTCAAGATAATTTCAGACAGGTAAAAGACTATTGTGACAAAATAGGCATTACATTTGCGTCTACGGCTGACGATGAGGAAAGTTTGAATTTTTTGATAAATCTAGGAATCCCTTTTATTAAGGTTGGCTCTGGGGATATTGGAAATGTTAGTTTTCTTCGATATATAGGAACGAAACAATTACCTGTTATTTTAAGTACTGGAATGAGTTCACTAGCGGATGTAGATATTTCGATTCAGGCGTTGCAGGAGGGGGGAGCAACGGATATTACTTTATTGCATTGCACAACAAATTATCCATGCCCATATGAGCAAGTTAATCTACGTGCAATGTTGACATTGAAGGATGCTTTTCATTTACCGGTTGGTTATTCGGATCATACGATAGGAGATGAAGTGGCTGTGACTGCAGTGGGATTAGGTGCAAGAGTCATTGAAAAACATTTTACTCTTGACTGTCATATGGAAGGTCCTGACCATATTGCGAGTACCGAACCGAAAGAATTCCAAAAAATGATAGAGAAAATACGCCATATTGAAATAGCACTGGGAGATGGAGTGAAAATGCCTACTTCTTCTGAAAGGTCTATATCAAAGGTGGTAACAAAGCGAATTGTTGCATCTAATAATATATCTAAAGGAGAGAAAATAACGGCTGAGAATATTTGTGTTAAGCGAAATGATATTGGATTTAAAGCATCTGAGTGGGATAAAGTGATTGGTAGTGTCGCAAGAAAAGATTTTCGACCAGATGAAGGTATTATTATATAAAATGAGGTATGAAAAGGAGATGGGGATGACGAATAAGAATCTTGCGATTATTCCGGCCAGAAGTGGTTCCAAGGGTTTAAAAGATAAGAATATCAAAGAATTAAACGGACATCCACTAATGTATTACAGCATAAGGGCAGCCGTTGATTCCGGAATATTTGATGAAGTAATGGTTTCTACTGATTCAGAGAAGTATAAAAGAATTGCAATTAACTGTGGTGCTGAAGTTCCGTTTCTGCGTAGTGAAAAAAATTCGAACGATATAGCGTCATCATGGGATATGGTAGAAGAGGTACTGGATAATTATAAGCGGATGAAAAAAGAGTTTGATACGATTTGTCTGTTGCAACCCACTTCGCCGCTTCGCAAGTCAGAGGATATCGAGCAAGCGTATGGTATTTTTTGGGAAAGGAAGGCAAAGTCCGTAATCTCAGTTTGCGAGGCAGAGCATTCACTACAAACTTATGGACACTTAGGCATAGAAAATGATATGTCTCAGTTTATGTCTAGAGAATCTGAAGGGCGTCGACAGGATTTTGAGACAGATTATAGATTAAATGGTGCAATTTATATTGTAGATGTTTCGTCGCTTCGCCAAGACCATTTTATATACGGAGAAGGAAGCTATGCGTATATTATGCCAAGAGAGCGTAGTATTGATATTGATACGGAATTAGATTTTGAGTTGACGGATTTTTTTATTAAAAGGAACAAAATCTGATAGGGAGCGGTTTGAGTGAGGAAGATATGTCGATTTCAATTTGTATAGTTACGGCTACGAGAGCTGAATATGATTTGTTAAAACCACTAATTAGAATCATCTCAGAAGATGAAGATTTTGATTTACATTTGGTTGTGACAGGTGCGCATTTGTCTGCGGCGTTTGGATATACCTATAAAGAAATAAACGAAGATGGTTTTTTTATAGATAAAAAGATTGATATTTTGATGGACTCTGATTCTGCCGCTTCCATATCAAAAACTATGGGTATGGCTATGATTGGGTTTTCAGATTATTTCGCAGAGAGAAATCTGGATGCTATAGTTTTACTTGGCGATCGATACGAGACGTTAGCGGTTGCTTGTGCAGCAATGAATGCTAAAATACCAATTGTGCATCTTTATGGAGGAGAGACTACAGAGGGTGCAATTGATGAGGCAATCCGACATGCAATTACGAAGTTATCTTATCTTCATATGACTAGTACAAGCGAATATAGAAAGCGTGTGATACAGTTGGGAGAAGATCCTTCTAGAGTGTTTAATGTAGGTGCATTAGGAGTTGAAAATGCACTGCACACTGTTTTGTTATCAAAAGAAGAACTAGAAAAAGAATTAACAAGGATTTTAGCGGAAAATGGTTTGGATGATGTGGTGGATTTATCAAAGCCATATGGACTTGTTACTTTTCATCCAGTAACTCTAGAGGGAAATACTGCAAAGCATCAAGTTGAAGAACTTTTATCGGTATTAGTTTCTCATAGTGAGATGGAGTTTATTATAACAAAATCAAATGCTGATGCGGGGGGACGAGAAATCAATAGTTTGTTGGATGCCTATGGAATGAAGTATAAAAATCTCCACGTTTTTACGTCGTTAGGATTAGTTCGTTACTTAAGTGCCATGAATAATTGTGCTATGGTGATAGGTAATTCATCCAGTGGAATTATAGAAGCACCTTCGTTTGGTATCCCAACCATTAATATTGGTGATCGACAAAAGGGGCGTATAAGAGCAGATTCAATTATTGATTGTGATCCGAATACAAAATCAATCGAAACTGCGCTAAAAAAATCACTTTCAAAGGAGTTTCGAAATACGGCTAAAAATTGTATCAGCCCATTTGGAGATGGTAATACATCAAAAAGAATTGCGGATGAAATAAAGCGAGTATTTGCTTCTGCGAATATTGATTTAAAGAAGAAATTTTATGATTTGTAGATTTAAAAGGATTTTAAGGAAAAACGTTTTGATTGGACGAGAAAGTTTAACGGCTTGTGAATTAATAAACAACTTACGCTGCTATACGAGGAGATGAATGTTATGAAAATTATATTTATGGGAAGAAAAAAATATGCAGCAGAAATGCTACAATGGACTGTGGAACAGGGTATAGAAGTAGTCGCAGTTTGTACAGATTCTCAGTTTCCTAATTCACATACCATGAAAAAAGCATGTGAGTTTGGTATTCCAGTAGTTTCTATGGAAAAAGCTGAAGAGATAATACAGGCAAAAAAGGGAGAAATAGATTTAGTGGTATCTTATTTGTATTGGAAAAAAATACGCAAGCCGTTAATCGAAGGGCCAAAATTTGGATGTATTAATTTTCATCCGGCAATTTTGCCAGATTGGAGAGGTACAGCTGGATATAACGTGGCTATTTTAAACAAACTATCTGAATGGGGGGCGACAGCTCATTATGTAGATGAAGAGTTTGATACTGGTGATATTATAAGAATCTATAAATTCAATTTTGATTTTCGATTTGAGACAGCACAATCATTAGAAGTTAAAACACAAGAAATACAAAAGGAATTGTATAAAAGTGTTCTTGCAGATGTTATGTTAAAAGGGAAACTCGAGTGTACAAGCCAAAATGTTGATGAGGGCATATATATTTCAAAAAAAGAAATGTTAGAAATGATGAGGGTAGATTTAAATAATCTTGAAAGTGAAGATTTAGATTTAAAGATAAGGGCTTTTTGGTTTCCACCATATAGTGGGGCGGGATTTGAATTGAACGGAAAGTTTTATACATTAGTAAATGATGAAATATTAAAGACATTACAGCCTAAGGATACAACTGCTTTAGTATAAAATGAGAATGGTAGAGGATTGAATGTATCATACTATAGTTACTGCTGAGCTATCAATGAAAATGCATATTTTAATATTGTCTAAAAAGAAGTTTTATGATTCAAAGAGGTGTTTAGGAGACTGAGATATTATGATCAAATATGTAAAAGGAAATATTTTCGAGAGCCCGGCTCAGGTTATTGTTAATACAGTAAATACTGTAGGGGTAATGGGTAAGGGAATTGCTTTGGAGTATAAAAAGAAATTCCCGGAAATGTATTAGTTATATAAATCAGAATGTGATGAAAAGAATCTCCAAATTGGGAAACTAATGTTATATTATGGGCAGGATTATTGGATTTTAATGTTTCCTACAAAAGAGAATTCTCAAACTGACTTTATATGCCGCGATTCAATGGAAACACTTGTGGATTATGAGAAGCCGAGACCTATTATTATCAGACATTTAAAATCACCTTTGGAGGCTAGAAGTATGTATGTTGATATAAAGATAGAAGGAAAACAAATGGGATTGTTGGGGGTTGATTTAAAATAATCAGTTATTTTATAAAAGTTGTTGATGAATAATTATAGACTAAAGAAGGTACGATATGTTTAACCTTGATAATTTTATTGCAGATTATGTAACCAAGAGACCGGAGAGCATGTTTCTTGGAGATATCGAGAAAAACCGCGAAAAGCTAAAGAACAAAATAAAAGGAAAACGTATTCTTGTGATTGGTGGAGCTGGAAGCATAGGAAGTTCTTTTGTGAAGGCGGTACTTTCATTTGAGCCGAAGGCTATGGTGATTGTTGACACCAATGAAAATGCTTTGGCTGAGATTACCAGAGATTTGCGCAGTACAAAAGGAATGTACGTCCCGGAGGATTATATTACGTATCCTATGGATTTTGCTTCTCCGGTATTTGAAAAGATGTTTCGTGCGAACGGTGGATTTGATATAGTAGCAAACTTTTCGGCACACAAACATGTTCGGAGCGAGAAAGATATTTATTCTGTAGAAGCTTTGCTTCAGAATAATGTTTTACATGCAAAGCAGTTATTAGATTTGTTGGCAGAGTTCCCGCCGGAGGAATATTTTTGCGTGTCTACAGATAAAGCGGCAAATCCTGTGAATATTATGGGCGCAAGCAAACGATTAATGGAGGATGTGATTTTTTCATATTCAGACAGATTCCCTGTAAAAACTGCGCGTTTTGCAAATGTTGCATTTTCTAATGGTTCATTGCCGGCAGGTTTTTTGGCGCGTATGCAAAAACTTCAGCCTTTAAGTGCACCTTCTGATGTAACACGTTATTTTGTATCCCCGGAAGAGAGCGGTCAAATTTGTATGCTTTCCTGTATGCTTGGAAATAATAGAGAAATATTTTTCCCGAAGCTTTCTGAAGAACAGGTTATGAGCTTTGATAAAATTGCAGAATCTCTTTTGGAGTCACAAGGGTATGAAGTTATTAAATGCCATAGTGATGAAGAAGCAATTGAGAAGTCCGTTGCACTAAAAGAAGGAAGCAAAAAATATCCGGTTCATTTTTCAGCATCGGACACGTCTGGTGAAAAAGCGTATGAAGAATTCTATACAGATGAAGAATCTGTGGATATGAATAGATTTTCTTCTTTGGGAGTTATTACCGGAAAGAATATTCCGGATAAGCCCGGAGTAGAAGTTTTATTTAATAAACTTCAATCAGAGTTTTCCGGAGATGGAGCTACAAAGGAAAATGTTGTAGCGATTATTAAAGAGTATTTGCCGAATTTTGAACATATTGAAAAAGGTAAATATTTAGATTCTAAAATGTAGAAAGGTGAAAAATGAGTAGATATATTCCTCTTTCAATTCCAAACTTTCAGGGAAATGAAAGAAAGTATGTAGATGATGCCATTGATCAGGGATGGGTATCTACCGGTGGAGCATATATTACAGAATTAGAGAATAAGATGGCAGAATTCTTGGGCGTGGAGAATGTGTCTGCTTGCCAAAGTGGTACATCGGCACTTCACTTATCCCTACATGAAATCGGTGTTGAACCCGGGGATGCAGTTTTTTGTACACCGTTAACTTTTATTGCTGCTGTAAATCCAATAAAATACCAGTTCGCCGAACCCCTGTTTATAGATGCAGATGATAGCCTTTGCATGGACCCGATAAAACTAAGAGAGTTTTGCGAAAACGAGTGTGAATGGAGAGATGGGGATTTATACTTTGGCTCACATCATGTGAAGGCTTTGATTGTGGTTCATGTTTTTGGAAATATGGCAGACATGGAAGCGATTATGGATATCGCGGAAAAGTATAACTTCAAAGTAATCGAGGACGCCACAGAGGCATTGGGAACAAAGTATACATCCGGTAGGTATGCTGGAAAATACGCAGGCACAATTGGTGATTTTGGAGCATATTCTTTTAACGGTAATAAAATTATTACTACTGGAGGCGGTGGTGCTATTACCGCAAAGGATCCGAAAGTGGTAGATCATCTGCGATATTTATCAACTCAGTCTAAAGATGATCCACATTATTATATTCATAATGAAATAGGATTTAATTATCGAATGACCAATATCCAGGCGGCCCTTGGCGTAGCACAGTTGGAGGAACTTCCTGACTTTATTGATATTAAGAAAAAGAATTACGAAATATATAAAGAAGAATTTTCTGATTTCAAATATGGAAAGTTATTAGGATTTCGAGAAGGGACAGATTCCAACAAATGGTTTTATTCGTTGGAGATTGATAGAAACCTTATTAAGGCGTCCATGAGAGAAATAATAACAACTCTCGAAAAGGAAGGCGTTCAGACCAGAGCTATTTGGGGATTGATTCATGAACAGAAACCATATCATGGTGCAGTGACCTATAAGATTGAAAAAGCAAAGTATTATAGTGAATGTATTTTGAATATTCCATCAAGTACAACACTTTCGGAAGATGATGTAAAATATGCAGCTAACAAGGTGAAGGAAGTGTTAGAAGGATTTGTGGCTTGAAATAGGGGATGAAAATGGAAGAACAGTGGATTGTTGAACTAATTGATTGCGCAGTAATAACAGTGTGGAACTACCGAAAACAGTTTTTTAATAAAGGTGCAACTTCGTTACAGAAGACAATAAGTCTTTTGCAGAATTATGCTGCGCAGCTTATAGAGCTGGGAGGAGAGGAAGTCTTTCTTAACATGGGTTTTTCCATGCTTTTGGATGCCCAGGAAAGTGAAGATGAAATATTAATTGCTGATGTGTTAGAGGGACAAACAATCCCTGCATTGGAACAGTTGGTACAGACTCTTCAGACGAATCATTCACCAGAAGAAAGCGGTTATCTGGTAAAAAATATTTCTGTTCTTAAATCAAGGGGACAAGACTCTTTTGTAAAAAAAATAGAAGCAGCTCGGCCAATGACTGGTTGTGAATATACAGCGGAGTTTACAGCGTCCGGTCATCCCACCATTTGTCTCTCCGAAAATGATTCCTCTTATTATATAAGCGGAAATAATAATCCATATCGGGATGCGCTTTCTTTTGTGAGTGCAAATACGGATAGGGATCACTATGAATATGTTTTATTGGGAGCAGGATTGTTTTTTGAAGCCCAAGCGCTATTAGAACTTCGACCGGATGTGAAGATTACCATTGCGGAAGAAGATTTGTATCTTTTAAAAATGGCATTGTCTCTACGAGATCTATCTGAACTCTTGGCAGATGAGCGTTTAGATTTGGCGGACTACTCATACATAGACCTGTTATCGAATTTGGATGCTACAAAGACGGATGTTTTAATTCGTAAGCCTGCTATGCGTCATATTCGTGATGCGAAATCAAGAGATATTTTACAGACATTTTTTGTAAAACGTATGACCATTTTGGAACAAGCCTTTGTGTTGGAGACTCAGTTCCGTAAAAATATTTTACCCGGTAAGCAGATAAAAAGTGTTGATGAAGTGGCATCGCAATTTGCCGGAAAGAAAGTGTATCTTATTGCAGGTGGTCCTTCTTTAGATGGTTGTATAGAGCGTTTAAAGAATAGAGAAGATGATTCGGTCCTTTTAAGCGTGGGGACTTCCGCAGCTCGATTAAAGAACGAAGATATTATTCCGGATTTTGTGATTATTACAGATGTTGCTGATACGATTTGTAAACAAGTAAAAGGAAATCTGGATGAAAAGAAAACCGCACTTTTATACATGTGTTCTGCAAATGCAAAGGCAGTGGATTCATTTGACGGAGAAAAATATGCCGTCTTTCAAAAAGATTTTTATATGGCGGAAGACTATGCGGCATCATATGGTTATTCTTTGATTTCCACCGGCGGCTCTGTTTCTACTACGGCGTTGGATATTTGCATTCGCTTTGGCGCAAAGGAGGTAGTCTGCATTGGTCTCGACTTGGCGTATACAAATAATAAAAGCCATGCAAAAGGAACCATTGGTTATAGTGATATAGTATCGGAAGTGACACCGATGGTAAAATCCGTATCCGGCAAAATGATACCAACTGCCGGTAACTTACATGCATATCATCGCTGGATTGAGAATCGAATCCGTGATGAGAAGGATATAAGGTTTGTAAATATTTCAGACGGTGCATATATTGAGGGAATGGAAAACATCCCTGTTACGAACTGAAGGTATTAAAAATTATGTAATACTATATTAAAATCAACTTCATTTCTTGTACATTTTCCCGAGTTGAAAGAGAATTATGCAGATGCTACTATATAGTACATCGACAAAGCCATTCCCTTGAGATATGTCCATTTATATGGAGGATTTTTTATATGACAGAAAACGAAAAATTAGATTTAATAGTTAATAAAATTGATCAGATGGATTCAAGACTTGATAGTATGGATTCAAGACTTGATAGTATGGATTCAAAATTTGATCAGATAGATTCGAAGTTTGATCAGATAGATGCGAAGTTTGATCAGATAGATTCAAGGTTTGACCAGATAGATTCAAGGTTTGATCAGATAGATTCAAGATTAGATAATCTCGAACTTGATATGAAAACAGTGAAACTGACATTAGAAAATGAAGTGCTGAGCGGTTTGAAGCGCGTGGCGGAAGGACATTTGGATTTGTCCAGAAATCTCCAAAAAGTTATAAAAAACAATAACGAATTTGAAATGCTTGATATACGCGTAGATATTTTGGAAGCAAAAGTTAGAAAACTTGAAAATCAAGCAACATAGTTTGTCTTTCTAAATCAAGGGGAGAATATGAATACAATAGTTTTTGTAATGGCGCATAAGGCGTTTACACCACCGGAGGATCCGATTTATCAGCCCCTTCAGGTTGGCTGTGCGGAAAATGAGCCGCTGGGGGAAGGATATCTTCGGGATGATACGGGCGAAAACATTTCCAATCTAAATCATCTTTTTGGAGAACTTACCGGTATGTACTGGGTGTGGCAGAACTACGACGGCCCGGAAGAGTATATCGGTATCAATCACTACCGCAGGTTTTTTACGGATCCGGGCGGAGATTTTTTGGATGACAAGAAAATCACCGCGCTGATGGAAAACAGTGATTTGATTGCTTCCGAGAGAATTGCATCCGAAAAGAACTATAAAAGGACCTATCAGGAAGCACATAATATCGACGATTTGATGACTGTGAAGGATTCCATTGAGAAGTTGTATCCGGAGTATTTGGTGGACTTTGAGAATCTTTTGTCCATGAAGGCGGTATATTCCGGAAATCTTATGATCATGCGTCGACAGGATTACAACGAATATTGTAAGTGGCTGTTTGAAATACTGTTTGATGCGTCGGAAAACATCGACGTTAGTGGATATGATTTGTATCACGCCAGAGTCTTTGGCTTTTTGTCTGAGGGACTTTTACAGGTTTGGGCTATGCATCATAACTGGAGGGTGTATGAAGCCCACATCGGGTATACCGATGAAAAGGCGGAAACCAAGGAATTAAAATTGGCAGTAGCCCAGCTTTTGAAAAAGCATAAGTATCTGGATGCGGAAAAGCTGTTTAACGAAGTCATGACAGCGCGACCGGATTTGCAGCTTCCTATGTCGGATATCAAAAAGGATTTGCCGGTAATTCAGCAGATTTTATATATCGGAAATAAGGAGCGGGAGTTGGAAATGGTAGGGCTTTTTGTGGAAAGCAATAATCTGTCTGAACTTCTAAATATCTATAAAAGACATTATGAAAATCTACAGATGCTTTCTCAAGCTACAACTCTGGAAGAAGTTACCATCGCCAGAGATAACCTTTTGGCACACCATTTTACTTCCGTGGCATTGGAGGTTATGTTGGAATATGATATGTACAAGAAGTATAAATGTGAGCCTTTGAATGCGGAAAAACTAAAGTATTTGGAATTTGTGTAGTTTTATAAAGATAAATAATAGAAATTGCAAAAAATAATGGCTTTTTAGGTCTATATGTAGACTTAAAAAGCCAATTTTTGTGCAATTTTTCCCATATTTTGTAGATGACATATTGACAAAACCGTGATAAGATAATTATGAGTAAATGGATTTTTATACCCCGGAGTGGATACTTTTATAAGAAGTGCGCAGGGTGGCGCCTTTTGTATCACTTATTTCAAGGAAGAAAGGAGGGGAAGTCTTATGGCACTGATTAATAATTCGAATGTCTACGATTATTATCTTTCCACCTATGCCAAAGAAGCCGGCAACAGCCGTTTCGACGCACATAAGAAGAGTGAGCTTCGCGGTGTTTACAACCGCATGGTTAAGGCCAACAAGGATGCCCCTCTGTATAAGATGAAGATCGACGACGAAGCCTTAAACTTCGTTATCGATTTGAAGGAATCTGCGCGCCATATGCAGAACGTTGTTTCTTCCCTTTCCACAGATGGGGATGGCATCGAGTCTGTTTTCTACAAGAAGATTGCAGTTTCCTCCAACGAGGATGCGGTGGATGTTGAGTATGTAGGCAGTGAGAACAATCCGGATACGCCGGTATTTGAAGTAGGCGTTAAATCGGTAGCCACACCTCAGGTTAATCAAGGTAAGTTTTTACAGGCCAACGGACATGATTTTGAGGCCGGAAGCTACACCTTTGATTTGGATACGACATCGAATTCCTACGAATTCCAGTTTAATGTAAATTATGATGATTCAAACTATGCGGTTCAGAATAAGATCGCGCGTTTGATTAATACGTCCAATGTGGGACTAAAGGCCGAGATTATTACTAACGAACACGCACAGTCAGCTCTTAGGATTACATCAAAGCAGACCGGATTGGCGGAAAACGAAGACTATTTGTTCAATATTAAATCGGGAACAGCATGGAAAGAAATCAATATGCTTGGCATTGATAAGATTTCCTCTCCGGCAGAATCCTCTGTATTTACCTTAAACGGTAGCGAGCACTCGTCCTTGGCCAATACATTTACCATTAACCAGGAGTTTGAGATTACCATTAAAGGAACTACTCCCGAGGATAAGCCGGCACAGATTGGATTTAAGGCCAACACGGAAGCAATCGCCGACAGCGTGGATAATCTTTTGACTTCCTTCAACGGATTCGTGGAAGTGGGACAAAAGTACTCCTCCGGACGCGGCAACAACCAGCTTTTAAACGAGATTAACGCAATCAGTCAAAACTACGCGGCAGAGCTTGCAAAGGTTGGAATCGCCATCAATGATGATATGAGTCTTTCTTTAAATAAGGAAGCCATGGCAGGGGTGGTTACCGGCGAGGATGCGAAAAAAGCATTTGAGACGTTAAACAAGTTCAAGGATGCCTTGTCGAGAGAGGCGGACAAGACGGCGATTAATCCTATGAACTACGTGGATAAGGTGACGGTAGAGTACAAAAATCCGGGAAAAAACTTCGCGGCACCATATGCATCGAGCACGTACTCGGGACTTTTGATTGATCAAAGTTTATAAAAGAAGTGATTTAAGGTCATATTTAAGTCACTTCTTTTTTTATGTTATGATCCAGCTTGTGATGATTGTCTTTGCTAATCTATTTGTCGTATTCCCTCTGTATGGGGAAAATATTATTTGACAGACCTTGTCTTCCATGGTATAGTATTCGGGCGATGGAAGATTTAGGTCTTTTTTTTTTGCAAGAAAAGACCACGCTAAATTTAAGAAAGATGAGGTGGAAGTTGTGCGTACAAAGATTACTTTAGCTTGCACAGAGTGCCAGCAGAGAAACTACAATCTGACCAAAGACAAAAAGACGCATCCAGACCGCATGGAAACGAAGAAGTATTGTCGTTTCTGCAAGAAACACACTTTACACAAGGAAACAAAGTAAAGAGGTGACATCATGGCAGAAAACAAAGACAAGCTTACTCTTTCTGACCGCTGGAATGGCTTAAAGGCTGAGTTCGGCAAGATCGTTTGGCCGGACGGAACAACGATTTATCGTCAGTCTTTAGCGGTAATTCTGGTGTCAATCGTGGTTGCACTGATTATCGTATTTTTTGATATGGTGATTCAGTATGGCGTAAATTTCCTGACAAACTTATAGGAGGACTCTTGAATGGCAGAGGCTAAGTGGTATGTTGCTCATACTTATTCCGGTTATGAGAACAAAGTAAAAGCGAATATTGAGAAGACCGTTACTAACCGTCATTTAGATGATCAGATCCTTGAGGTTCGTGTTCCGATGCAGGATACAACCGAAATCAAAAACGGTGTATCAAAGTCTGTATCTAAGAAGATGCTTCCGGGATATGTTTTGATTAACATGATTTTAAATGATGACACTTGGTATGTGGTTCGAAACACCCGTGGTGTGACCGGTTTCGTTGGACCGGGATCTAAGCCGGTGCCTTTGACAGACCTTGAAGTGCGTGAAATGGGAATTATGACCGATGTGTCAAACATCGAAGTCGACTTTGAAGAAGGAGATACTGTTTCTGTTCTTGCAGGTGCATGGAAGGATTACGTTGGTGTAATTCAGTCTATGAATGTCAGCAAGAAGACAGTTACCATCAATGTCGAATTGTTCGGTCGCGAAACACCGGTAGAAGTAAGTTTCGCAGAAGTTAAGAAATTATAAGGAGGAAGATTCCAATGGCAAAGAAAATCGAAGGATATATTAAATTACAAATTGCTGCTGGAAAGGCAACACCTGCACCACCAGTTGGTCCTGCATTAGGTCAGCACGGTGTAAATATTGCTGAATTTACCAAGCAGTTTAATGCGAAGACAGCTGACATGGGCGACACCATCGTGCCTACTGTTATTACTGTATACGCAGACAGAAGCTTCAGCTTCATCACAAAGACTCCGCCAGCTCCGGTTCTTATCAAGAAAGCTTGTAAGATCCAGAAGGCTTCCGGCGAGCCAAACAAGAACAAAGTTGCAAAGATCACTCGTGCACAGTTAGAAGAAATCGCTAACATCAAGATGAAGGATTTAAATGCAGCTTCCTTAGATGCAGCAGTTTCCATGATCGCAGGAACCGCTCGTTCTATGGGTGTTGAGGTTGTTGACTGAAGCGATAGCGGAAGTCGTTCTACTTTTTGATAAAAAAGTAGAACTTCCTTAAGTATCGCAGACAAGTATTAGTGGGAGGACACCTCTCCGATAAAACCACAGGAGGAATTTCTAATGAAAAGAGGAAAGAAATATCAGGCAGCAGTTGCTACCTATGATAAATCTGAACAATTTGATTCTGCAGCAGCAATCGCTCAGGTAAAGAAGAATGCTACTGCTAAATTTGATGAAACAATCGAAGTTCATATTCGTACCGGATGTGATGGTCGTCATGCTGATCAGCAGATCCGTGGTGCAGTTGTACTTCCTCACGGAACAGGTAAGTCTGTTCGCGTTTTAGTATTCGCTAAGGGTGCTAAGGCTGATGAGGCTACTGCAGCAGGTGCTGATTTCGTTGGTGGTGAGGAATTAATTCCGAAGATCCAGAACGACGGATGGTTCGACTTTGACGTAGTTGTAGCTACTCCGGACATGATGGGTGTTGTTGGTCGTCTTGGACGTGTACTCGGACCTAAGGGCTTAATGCCAAACCCGAAGGCAGGTACGGTAACTATGGATGTTACCAAGGCTGTTAACGACATTAAAGCCGGTAAGATTGAATACAGATTGGATAAAGCAAATATTATTCATTGCCCAATTGGAAAAGCTTCTTTCTCAGAAGCAGATTTGAACGACAACTTCCAGTCGCTTATGGGTGCTGTATTGAAGGCTAAGCCAAGTGCTTTAAAAGGTCAGTATTTAAAGAGCATTACACTTGCGCCTACAATGGGCCCTGGTGTTAAGGTTAAGGTTGCTTCAGTTGCTTCAGCTGAATAATCTTAGTTGACACTATAAATAAATCATGCTATATTATTGTGGCTGTGCAAACAGCCACAGTATATAAATGTTGCCGAAGACAGCAGGTGGTTTAAGGATTCTTAAGCCGTAACGTAGATCTACCTGCCGAGGATGAGATTGATTTTTTTGATTTTATTTCTCCCTGTCTTTACGGCAGGGAGTTTTTTCATAAAATCTCCTGTCAAAGCAACAAACTAAAATAGGAGGTAAGAAAATGGCAAAAGTAGAATTAAAACAGCCAGTCATCGCTGAGATTTCTGAGAACATCAAAGACGCTGCTTCTGTAGTTGTTGTTGATTATCGTGGTCTTACTGTTGCTGAAGATACTGAATTACGTAAGCAGTTACGTGAAGCAGGTGTCGTATACAAGGTATACAAGAACACAATGATGAACTTCGCATTCAAAGATACAGATTTTGAGCAGTTAAAAGATGTATTGGAAGGACCTAGCGCTATTGCAATTTCGAAAGAAGATGCTACCGCAGCAGCTCGTATTCTTGCAAAGTTCGCTAAGAACGCTCCAAAGCTTGAAATCAAAGCAGGTGTCGTAGAGGGTACCCTTTATGATGCAGAAGGTATGAAGTCTATCGCTTCTGTTCCTTCAAGAGAAGAGCTTCTTTCAAAATTACTTGGAAGCTTACAGTCACCGATTACCAACTTTGCTCGCGTCTTGAATCAGATCGCAGAACAGGGTGGAGAAGTTCCTGCAAAGGAAGAGGCGCCTGTAGAAGAAGCTCCTGCTGCTGAAGAAGTAGCAGAAGAAGCACCGGCAGCAGAAGCACCTGCTGAAGAGTAGTCGACGTAAATTTCAATAAATTAGAATTTTTAAAATGGAGGATATTATCATGGCAAAGATGAGCACAGAAGATTTTATCGCAGCTATCAAAGAGCTTAGTGTATTAGAGTTAAATGACCTTGTAAAGGCATGTGAAGAAGAATTCGGCGTTTCTGCAGCAGCAGGCGTTGTAGTTGCAGCAGCAGCTGGTGACGGCGCTGGCGCAGCTGAAGAGAAGGATGAGTTTGACGTAGAACTTACAGAAGTAGGTCCTAACAAGGTTAAGGTTATTAAGGTTGTTCGTGAAGCTACAGGTCTTGGCTTAAAAGAAGCTAAGGATTTAGTAGATAACGCACCTAAGGTATTAAAGGAAGCTGCTGATAAGGCAACTGCTGAAGATATCAAGGCTAAGTTAGAAGCTGAAGGCGCTAAGGTTACTTTAAAGTAATTTAGTTCCGATTTTAAGCAAATATGCTAAATTTTCCCGTAGGGTACTTTGGTACTCTGCGGGATTTTTTTATTTTCTTTAAAAATTCTATTGACTCCTCTTGACACATTGTGCTATAGTGTACGTTGCACTATTGTGGAAGAGTGGGTATATTATGCCCTTTTTTAAGACATATCGGTGTGTGAAAATTCCATGTGATTCCCGATTCTTACGGGCGTCGTCGCATGGCAAAATAAAAACGAGAGGTGAAACGTCAATGGAGAAAAACAGAATACACCCTGTCAAAGCCGGCAAGGGTATCCGTATGAGCTACGCCAGACAGCAGGAAGTTCTTCAAATGCCAAACTTCATCGAAGTACAAAAGGACTCTTATCAGTGGTTCTTAGATGAAGGTTTAAAAGAAGCGTTTGCGGATATTTCCCCGATTACTGACCATGCTGGTCATTTTAGTCTGGAGTTTTCGGATTTTACGCTCTGCAAAGAGGATGTGAAGTACACCATCCCTGAGTGTAAGGAAAGAGATGCAACATATGCAGCTCCTTTAAAGGTTAAGGTACGCCTTTACAATAAAGATACCGATGAGATGACGGAGAAAGAAATCTTCATGGGCGATTTGCCTTTGATGACTGATACAGGTACTTTCGTTATTAACGGTGCTGAACGTGTTATCGTGTCCCAGCTTGTTCGTTCCCCTGGTATTTACTATGGAATCGATCACGACAAGATTGGTAAGACACTTTATTCTTGTACCGTAATCCCGAACCGTGGTGCGTGGTTGGAGTATGAAACTGACTCCAGTGACGTATTCTATGTACGCGTAGACAGAACTAGAAAAGTTCCGGTTACTGTTTTAATTCGTGCACTTGGTGTGGGTACCAACAACGAAATCATCGACCTCTTTGGTGAAGAGCCGAAGATTTTAGCATCCTTTACAAAGGATCCTTCTTTATCAGAAATGGATTCTCAGGGAAGCTATGAAAAAGGTCTTTTGGAATTATACAAAAAGATTCGTCCGGGTGAGCCTCTTACTGTAGATTCCGCACAGAGCTTAATCGATGCGATGTTTTTTGACCCTCGTCGTTACGACTTGGCAAAGGTTGGACGTTATAAGTTCAATAAGAAGCTTGCTTTAAAGAATCGTATTAAAGGAAAGAAATTAGCTGAGGATGTTATCGATGCAACAACCGGCGAAATCATCGCTGAAAAAGGCACAAAGGTAACAAAAGAATTGGCTGACCAGATTCAGAACGCTGCTATTCCTTATGTGTGGGTACAGACAGAAGAAAGAAACGTTAAGGTGCTTTCCAACATGATGGTAGACCTTAAGGCTTACGTTGATTGCGATCCGAAGGAACTCGGCATTCATGAACTCGTTTACTATCCGGTACTTGCTTCTATTTTAGAAGAAAATACAAAGAAGGAAGATATCCTTGAAGCTATTAAGCGTGATGCGGCCGACTTGGTTCCGAAGCACATTACAAAAGAAGATATCTTTGCTTCTATCAACTATAACATGCACCTTGAGTGGGGATGTGGAAATGACGACGATATCGATCACCTCGGAAATCGTCGTATCCGTGCTGTCGGTGAACTTTTACAGAACCAGTATCGTATCGGCTTCTCTCGTTTAGAGCGTGTGGTTCGTGAAAGAATGACAACCCAGGATATGGACAACATCTCTCCGCAGAACTTAATTAACATTAAACCTGTAACTGCAGCTGTAAAAGAATTCTTTGGTTCTTCTCAGTTGTCACAGTTCATGGATCAGAATAACCCGTTGGGTGAGCTTACACATAAGCGTCGTTTATCCGCTTTGGGACCTGGCGGTCTTTCAAGAGACCGTGCCGGATTCGAAGTCCGAGACGTTCACTACTCTCACTACGGACGTATGTGCCCGATTGAGACTCCGGAAGGTCCGAACATCGGTCTTATTAACTCACTTGCATCTTATGCACGTATCAATGAGTACGGATTTATCGAAGCACCTTACCGTGTCATCGACAGAACCGATCCGGAAAACCCACGTGTAACCGATGAAGTTGTTTACATGACAGCAGATGAAGAGGATAACTACCACGTAGCCCAGGCGAACGAGAAGTTAGATGAAGAAGGACATTTTGTACGTAAGTCTGTATCCGGACGTTACCGTGATGAGACGCAGGAATACGATCGTCGTGTCTTTGAGTATATGGACGTATCTCCGAAGATGGTCTTCTCTGTAGCTACCGCACTTATTCCGTTCTTGCAGAACGACGATGCGAACCGTGCCCTCATGGGATCAAACATGCAGCGTCAGGCAGTTCCGCTTCTTTGTACAGAAGCTCCTGTAGTCGGTACTTCTATGGAAGGAAAAACAGCAGTGGATTCCGGTGTTTGTGTAGTTGCAAAACATGCCGGTGTGGTTGAACGCTCTGAGTCAAAGAGAATTATTATCAAATGCGAAGACGGTACTCGTGATGAATACGAACTTGCAAAGTTCACACGTTCCAACCAGTCCAACTGTTACAACCAGAGACCAATCGTATTTAAGGGTGACAAGGTCGAAGCAGGCGAGGTAATCGCTGACGGTCCTTCTACCTGCAACGGTGAATTGGCACTTGGTAAGAACCCGCTCATCGGATTTATGACCTGGGAGGGTTATAACTACGAGGATGCTGTTCTTTTATCAGAAAGATTAGTTCAGGATGATGTCTACACATCTATCCATATTGAAGAATATGAAGTAGAAGCTCGTGACACCAAGCTTGGACCAGAAGAAATCACTCGTGATGTTCCGGGTGTTGGTGATGATGCGCTTAAGGATTTGGACGAGTTTGGTATCATTCACGTTGGCGCGGAAGTTCGTGCCGGTGATATCTTGGTTGGTAAGGTTACTCCTAAGGGTGAAACCGATCCGACGGCAGAAGAAAGACTTCTTCGCGCAATCTTCGGTGAGAAGGCACGTGAAGTTCGTGATACCTCCCTTAAGGTACCTCACGGTGAGTATGGTATCGTTGTTGATACAAAAGTATTTACACGTGAAAACGGTGATGAACTTTCACCGGGAGTAAACAAATCAGTACGTATTTATATCGCACAGAAGAGAAAGATATCTGTTGGTGATAAGATGGCTGGTCGTCACGGTAACAAGGGTGTTGTTTCCCGCGTACTTCCTGTAGAGGATATGCCGTTCTTACCGAATGGTCGTCCACTTGATATTGTGCTTAATCCTTTGGGTGTGCCTTCCCGTATGAACATCGGTCAGGTGCTTGAGATTCACCTTTCTCTTGCTGCTAAGGCATTAGGATTTAACATTGAAACTCCTGTATTTGACGGTGCAAAGGAAATTGATATTCAGGATACATTGGAACTTGCCAATGATTATGTAAACTCCGAGTGGGATGAGTTCGAGAAGAAGTACAAAGATACCCTTTCAAAGGATGTTATGAAGTACTTATCCGACAACCGCGACCACAGAGAATTGTGGAAGGGCGTTCCGATTAACAGAAACGGTAAAGTTCAGCTTCGTGACGGACGTACCGGAGAAGAGTTTGACTCACCGGTAACCATCGGTCACATGCATTACCTGAAACTTCACCACTTGGTAGACGATAAGATTCATGCACGTTCTACCGGACCGTACTCGCTTGTAACTCAGCAGCCACTCGGTGGTAAAGCTCAGTTCGGTGGACAGCGTTTCGGAGAAATGGAAGTTTGGGCTCTTGAAGCATATGGTGCAGCTTACACCCTTCAGGAAATCCTTACCATGAAGTCCGATGATGTTATCGGTCGTGTGAAGACATATGAAGCAATCATCAAAGGTGAAAACATCCCTGAACCTGGAATTCCGGAATCCTTCAAGGTATTACTTAAGGAATTACAGTCCCTCGGATTGGATGTTAAGGTATTGGATGAAGACCGCAAGGAAGTTCAGCTTATGGAGACATCCGAAGCAGGAAATACGGATTTGAATTCCATTATTACCGGGGATCGTAATTATGCATTTGAGTCAAACGACAGCTTTGCAAATGCAGGATTTACTACTCAGGCAGTAAATGAAGAGTCCGGAGAGATCGAAAATGAAGAGATCGAAATGGACGATGATGAATACGATGATGCACCTGATGCGATGGATTTTGCTAGTGACTTAGTTGGCTTAGCAGATTCAGATGAAGAATAAGAGAGAGGAGTTTTGTAAAATGCCAGAAAATAGAGAAGCTACAAATCAACCGATCGAGTTTGATGCAATTCAAATTGGTTTGGCATCTCCGGAGAAGATTCGTGAATGGTCTCGCGGCGAGGTTAAAAAGCCGGAAACCATCAACTATCGTACATTAAAGCCGGAGAAGGACGGACTCTTCTGTGAGAAGATTTTTGGACCTACCAAAGACTGGGAATGCCACTGCGGTAAGTACAAAAAGATTCGTTATAAGGGTGTTGTCTGTGATCGATGCGGAGTTGAGGTTACAAAGGCCAGCGTTCGTCGTGAACGTATGGGTCATATCGAACTTGCTGCACCTGTATCACACATTTGGTACTTCAAGGGCATCCCTTCTCGTATGGGATTAATCCTTGATTTATCTCCAAGAGTTTTAGAGCGCGTACTTTACTTTGCTTCTTACATCGTATTGGATGCAGGTGAGTCAGGACTTTCCTACAAGCAGGTCCTTACCGAAACCGAGTATCAGGATGCAAGAGAACAGTACGGCGATTCCTTCAAGGTCGGCATGGGTGCGGAAGCAATCCAGCAGTTGTTACAGGATATCGATCTTGAAAAAGAAGCTGCAGAACTTTCTGCAGAATTAGAAGGTGCTACAGGTCAGAAACGTGCCCGCGTCATCAAGAGATTGGAAGTAGTCGAAGCCTTCCGTGAATCAGGAAACAAGCCTGAATGGATGATTATGAATGTTATTCCGGTTATCCCGCCAGACCTTCGCCCTATGGTTCAGTTGGATGGTGGACGTTTTGCTACCTCCGATTTGAACGATTTGTATCGTCGAATCATCAACCGTAACAACCGTTTGCGTCGTTTGTTAGAGCTTGGTGCTCCTGACATCATCGTACGTAACGAGAAGCGTATGCTTCAGGAAGCAGTTGATGCTTTAATTGATAACGGACGCCGTGGTCGTGCAGTAACAGGCCCGGGTAACCGTGCATTAAAGTCACTTTCTGATATGTTAAAGGGTAAATCGGGACGTTTCCGTCAGAACTTGTTAGGAAAGCGTGTTGACTACTCAGGACGTTCCGTAATCGTTGTAGGACCGGAACTTAAGATTTATCAGTGTGGTCTTCCGAAAGAAATGGCAATCGAACTTTTCAAGCCTTTCGTTATGAGAGAGTTACAGAATCGTGGTATTGCTAACAATATCAAGGGTGCTAAGAAGATGGTTGAAAAACTTCAGCCGGAAGTATGGGACATCTTGGAAGATGTTATTAAGGAGCATCCGGTTATGTTAAACCGTGCCCCCACACTTCACAGACTTGGTATCCAGGCATTTGAGCCAATCTTAGTAGAAGGTAAAGCTATTAAACTTCATCCGCTCGTATGTACCGCATATAACGCCGACTTCGACGGAGACCAGATGGCTGCTCACTTACCGTTAACTGCTGAGGCACAGGCTGAATGTAGATTTATGCTGTTGTCACCAAACAACCTCTTAAAGCCGTCTGACGGTGGTGTGGTTGCCGTTCCTTCTCAGGATATGGTTCTTGGTATTTACTATATGACACAGCAGCGTGATGGTGCACTTGGCGAAGGAAAGATCTTTAAGTCCTTAAACGAAGCAATCCTTGCTCAGGAGAACAAAGAACTTGACTTCCATGCAAAATGTCACATCAGAGTTTCAAAGACTATGGCAGACGGATCTGTTAAGACCGGTGTTGTAGAAACTACTTTGGGACGTATGATGTTCAACGAAATCATTCCTCAGGATTTAGGTTTTGTTGATCGTTCCGTAAAAGGAAACGAGCTTCTCCCTGAAATTGACTTCCTTGTGAAGAAGGGTGACTTAAAGAAGATTCTTGAAAAAGTTATTAATACTCATGGCGCTACAAAGACTGCTGAAGTATTAGACGATATCAAAGCTATGGGTTACAAGTATTCTACCCTTGCTGCAATGACCGTATCCGTATCCGATATGACAGTACCGGAATGCAAGGCACAGCTCATTGCAGAGGCAGAAGAAACTGTTGAAAAGATCAACAAGATGGCTGCCCGTGGATTTGCAACCGAAGAAGATCGTAAGAAAGACGTTATCTCTGTTTGGAAAGAAACAGATGATAAGCTTACCAGAGAGCTTCTTGACGGTTTGGATCAGTACAACAACATCTTCATGATGGCTGATTCCGGAGCCCGTGGCTCCGATAAGCAGATCAAACAGCTTGCAGGTATGCGTGGTTTGATGGCGGATACACAGGGTAACACCATCGAGTTGCCGATTAAGTCAAACTTCCGTGAAGGTCTTGATGTATTGGAATACTTCATGTCCGCACACGGTGCTCGTAAGGGTCTTTCCGATACGGCGCTTCGTACGGCCGATTCCGGATACTTAACAAGACGTCTTGTTGATGTATCACAGGAACTTATCGTTCGTGAAAGAGACTGCTGTGAAGGAGCAGAAGAGATTCCGGGAATGGTTGTCGAAGCAATTAACTTTGGCGAACAGTCCATCGAGTCTTTACAGGAGCGTATTACAGGACGTTACGTTTGTGATTCCATCTTTGATAAAGACGGAAACATGATCGTTAAGAGAAATCATATGATTACTCCTCGTCGTGCTGAAAACATCATCAAGAATGGTGTTGACGAAAAGGGTGAGCCGATTACTAAGGTTAAGATCAGAACCGTATTGACCTGCCGTTGCAAGGTTGGTGTTTGTGCTAAATGTTACGGCGCAAACATGGCGAGTGGTCAGGCAGTACAGGTTGGTGAGGCAATCGGTATCATCGCAGCTCAGTCCATCGGTGAGCCGGGTACACAGCTTACCATGAGAACATTCCATACCGGTGGTGTGGCAGGAAGCGATATTACACAGGGTCTTCCTCGTGTAGAAGAACTTTTTGAGGCTAGAAAGCCTAAGGGACTTGCTATCGTAACCGAAATTGCCGGTGAAGTAGAAGTTAAGGATACTAAGAAGAAACGTGAGGTTGTTGTTACCAACAGAGAAACAGGTGAAGCTAAGACTTACCTTATCCCTTACGGTTCACATATGAAGACAAAGATTGTAAATGGAGCTGTTCTTGAAGCAGGTGATGCTTTAACAGAAGGATCCATCAATCCGCATGATATCTTAAAGATTAAGAATCCTCGTGCGGTACAGGATTACATCATCAGCGAAGTTCAGCGTGTATACCGTCTTCAGGGTGTAGATATCAACGATAAGCATATCGAAGTTATCGTTCGCCAGATGATGAAGAAGGTTCGTATCGAGGCTGCCGGAGATTCTGATTTACTTCCGGGATCACAGGCTGACAGACTTGATGTGGAAGAATTAAACGAGAAGCTCATTGCAGAAGGCAAAGAGCCGGTTGAATTCTCTCAGGTACTTCTTGGTATCACAAAGGCTTCTTTGGCTACCAACTCCTTCTTGTCAGCAGCATCCTTCCAGGAAACCACAAAGGTTCTTACAGATGCAGCTATCAAGGGTAAGGTTGATCCGTTGTTCGGCTTGAAAGAGAACGTTATCATCGGTAAACTTATCCCTGCAGGTACCGGTATGAAGAGATACGGAAATATCCGTTTGAACTCTGAATACAACATGCAGATGAAAGAAGACTTAGACGCTGCTATGGCAGAGGCTCCTGCTGAAGAAGCAGTTGACGTCGCGGATGACGCTGAGTAATTAGAGCGATTAAGATTAAAAATAGCAATTCACCTTCCATGTAGGGCGCTTCCTTGGCGCCCGATGGAAGTGTGGATTGCTATTTTTTAGTTATAATTTCACTTGACAATGAAAAAACTCGCATATATAATATTTTAGCATGCGTTAATTTGCGATTATTCTAATGATTGGAAAATGGCGTATAGTAAGTAAAACAGGAGGTGAAAAGAATGCCAACATTTAACCAGTTAGTTAGAAAGGGTAGACAGACATCTGTAAAGAAGTCTAACTCACCAGCTCTTCAGAAGGGATTCAACTCTTTAAAGAAGAGACCTACAGATACAGCTTCTCCGCAGAAGCGTGGTGTTTGTACAGCTGTTAAGACTGCTACTCCTAAGAAACCGAACTCAGCTCTTCGTAAGATCGCCAGAGTACGTCTTTCAAACGGAATCGAAGTTACCAGCTACATTCCTGGTGAAGGTCACAACCTTCAGGAGCACAGTGTTGTACTCATCCGTGGTGGTAGAGTAAAGGATTTACCTGGTACACGTTATCACGTAATCCGTGGAACACTTGATACTGCAGGCGTTGCTGATCGTAAGCAGGCTCGTTCTAAATATGGTGCTAAGCGTCCAAAGGCTGCTAAATAATAGACCATTTTTAGAAACGAAATTTGTATGAACATAAAAGGTTAGTGTTTGTATTTTTTTCACTTTAAAATACAGCGCGAACACATCTTATGTGAGTACCGATGATTAAATTATTATGATTTAGGAGGGAAGAAACGTGCCACGTAAAGGACATACTATTAAAAGAGACGTTCTGGCGGATCCGATTTACAATTCCAAAGTGGTTACCAAGCTTATCAATAACATTATGTTAGACGGTAAGAAGGGTATCGCTCAGAAGATCGTTTACGGTGCATTTGCCAGAGTTGAAGAAGAAGCAGGAAAACCTGCGCTCGAAGTATTCGAAGAAGCTATGAATAACGTTATGCCTGTTCTTGAAGTTAAGGCAAGACGTATCGGTGGAGCTACCTACCAGGTACCAATCGAAGTTCGTCCTGACCGTCGTCAGGCTTTAGGCCTTCGTTGGTTAACCACTTTCTCACGTAACCGTAGCGAAAAGACTATGGAAGAGAGATTGGCAAAAGAAATCCTTGATGCATCTAATAACACAGGTGCAGCTGTAAAGCGTAAAGAAGAAATGCACAGAATGGCAGAAGCTAACAAGGCTTTCGCACACTATCGTTTCTAATTTTTACGTATTTAAAATAATTATAGGAGGAAAAAACCTTGGCTGGAAGAGAATATCCACTTGATAGAACCAGAAACATTGGTATTATGGCACATATCGATGCCGGTAAGACCACTCTTACAGAGCGTATCTTATATTATACCGGTGTAAACTATAAAATCGGTGAGACTCATGATGGATCAGCTACCATGGACTGGATGGAGCAGGAGCAGGAACGTGGTATTACAATCACATCCGCAGCTACTACTTGCCACTGGACATTGGAAGACCATCATAAACCAAAGGCCGGAGCTTTAGAGCATCGTATAAATATTATCGATACCCCGGGACACGTAGACTTTACTGTAGAAGTAGAGCGTTCACTTCGTGTACTTGACGGTGCCGTAGGTGTATTTGATGCAAAGGCCGGTGTTGAGCCTCAGTCAGAAAACGTATGGCGTCAGGCTGACACATACAACGTACCTCGTATGGCATTCATCAATAAGATGGATAAAATGGGTGCGGACTTTTTCATGTCTGTTCAGACAATCATTGATCGTTTGGGCAAGAACGCTATCCCTGTACAGATTCCGATCGGAGCTGAAGATGATTTCAAGGGCTTGATCGATTTGTTCGAGATGGAAGCATATTATTACAATGACGACAAGGGTGAGGACATTGAAATCAAAGAAATCCCTGACGATTTGAAGGATTTGGCTGAAGAATGGCATAATAACCTTGTTGAAAAATGTTGCGAATTAGATGACGACCTTATGATGGCTTACTTAGAAGATGAAGTTCCTTCTGTTGAAGACATGAAGGCTGCTCTTCGTAAGGGTACCATCGCTTGTGAAGCAGTTCCTGTATACTGCGGATCTGCATACAAGAACAAAGGTGTTCAGAAGTTACTTGATGGTGTTATCGAGTACATGCCGGCTCCTACAGATATCCCTGATATCAAGGGTGTTGACATGGAAGGTAACGAAATCACAAAGCCATCTTCTGATGACGAACCTTTCGCAGCTTTAGCATTCAAGATCATGACGGATCCGTTCGTAGGTAAACTTGCATTCTTCCGTGTATATTCCGGAACATTGAATTCAGGTTCTTACGTATTAAATGCTACAAAAGATAAGAAGGAGCGTGTTGGACGTTTGTTACAGATGCACGCAAATTCAAGAACAGAAATCGACAAGGTATATTCCGGAGATATCGCTGCAGCAGTAGGTCTTAAGATTACTACTACCGGTGATACAATCTGTGATGAACAGCATCCGGTTATCCTTGAGTCAATGGAATTCCCTGAGCCGGTTATCGAGCTTGCTATTGAGCCGAAGACCAAGAACGATCAGGGTAAGATGGGTGAAGCTCTTGCAAAACTTGCAGAAGAAGATCCTACTTTCCGTGCTCATACCAACGCTGAGACCGGTCAGACAATCATCGCCGGAATGGGCGAACTTCACTTGGAAGTTATCGTTGACCGTCTTCTTCGTGAGTTCAAGGTAGAGGCTAATGTTGGTGCTCCTCAGGTAGCATACAAGGAAACCTTTACTAAGGCTGTTGATATCGATTCTAAGTACGCTAAGCAGTCCGGTGGTCGTGGTCAGTACGGTCACTGTAAAGTTAAGTTCGAGCCGATGGATCCGAACGGTGAAGAAACATTCAAGTTCGAGTCTACCGTTGTCGGTGGTGCAATTCCGAAGGAATACATCCCGTCAGTTGGTGAAGGTATCGAAGAAGCTGCTCAGGCTGGTATCCTTGCAGGATTCCCGGTACTTGGTGTACACGCTACTGTATACGATGGATCTTACCATGAAGTCGATTCTTCAGAAATGGCATTCCACATTGCCGGTTCTATGGCATTTAAGGATGCTATGAAGCAGGGTAACCCGGTACTTCTTGAGCCAATCATGAAGGTTGAAGTAACCATGCCTGAAGAATACATGGGTGATGTAATCGGTTCCTTAAACGCTAAGCGTGGTCAGATCGAAGGAATGGACGACCTTGGTGGTGGTAAGATTGTACGTGCATTCGTACCGCTTGCTGAGATGTTCGGATACTCTACAGAACTTCGTTCATCTACACAGGGACGTGGTAACTACTCTATGTTCTTTGAAAGATATGAGCAGGTACCTAAGAACGTTCAGGACAAGATCATTGCAAATTCTGCAAAATAACAAATTAACCTACGAAGTAGGTTTATGTTGAAAAATCAAATAATCTTTAATATAATAAGATTTAGCCGATTTGAAACGAATGAGACTATTTATGGTCAAATATAAGGAGGAAGTTTAAAAATGGCAAAAGAGAAATTTAACCGTACCAAGCCACATTGTAACATTGGTACCATCGGTCACGTAGATCATGGTAAAACTACTTTAACAGCTGCTATTACAAAGACTCTTGCTGAAAGAGTTGCAGGTAACGCTGCTGTAGATTTTGAAAACATCGATAAGGCTCCGGAAGAGCGTGAAAGAGGTATCACAATCTCTACTGCTCACGTTGAGTATGAGACAGAGAATCGTCACTACGCTCACGTTGACTGCCCGGGACATGCTGACTACGTAAAGAACATGATTACCGGTGCTGCTCAGATGGATGGTGCTATCCTTGTAGTAGCTGCTACTGACGGTGTTATGGCTCAGACAAAAGAGCACATCTTACTTGCTCGTCAGGTAGGTGTTCCTTACATCGTTGTATTCTTGAACAAGTGCGATATGGTTGACGATCCAGAACTTATCGAATTAGTAGAGATGGAAGTTACCGAGCAGTTGGAAGAGTACGGATTCGAAGGATGCCCAATCATCCAGGGTTCTGCTCTTAAGGCTCTTGAAGATCCTAACGGAGAATGGGGCGACAAGATCATGGAACTCATGAAGACAGTTGATGAGTACATCCCTGATCCTCAGCGTGATACTGATAAGCCATTCCTTATGCCTGTAGAGGACGTATTCACCATCACAGGTCGTGGTACTGTTGCTACCGGACGTGTTGAGCGTGGTACACTTCATCTTAACGATGAAATCGAAATCCTTGGTATTAAGGAAGAAGTTGGTAAATCAGTTGTTACCGGTATCGAAATGTTCCGTAAGCAGTTAGACGAAGCTATGGCTGGTGATAACATCGGTGCATTACTTCGTGGTGTTGATCGTGATGCTATCCAGCGTGGACAGGTTATCGCTAAGCCTGGTACAGTAACTTGCCACAGAAAGTTTACTGCTCAGGTTTACGTTTTAACAAAGGATGAAGGTGGACGTCATACTCCATTCTTCAACAACTATCGTCCTCAGTTCTACTTCCGTACAACAGACGTTACTGGTGTATGTGAATTACCTGCTGGTACAGAAATGTGCATGCCTGGTGATAACGTAGAAATGACTATCGAGTTAATCCATCCTGTAGCTATGGAGCAGGGTCTTACTTTCGCTATCCGTGAAGGTGGACGTACTGTAGGTTCAGGAAGAGTTGCAACTGTTATCGAGTAATTTTATTCGGTGAACAGCCCAACCCATTTTTTACAAATCAAGACTTCCGAGTTTTCTCGGAAGTCTTTTTTATTTAAATGTTTACATTCAAGAACGGAGTTATTCTCGTAGCGTGTCTTTCAAAATTAAAAACCAGGTTGTTTTCTTGAGAAATCGTGTTATACTATTTGTAGATAGGAAACTATCGCCGGGTGAGTCCCTACCAGTAAGTGGGAGATTTTAAACTCGGGTGAGTCCCTACCAATAAGTGGGAGATTTTAAACTCAAGGGAGCATTATAGCTCCCTTATTTTTTACTAAGATGGATTGAGGATTATGGAAGAGTTTAAGGTTTATAGCGTTTCGGATAAGTATATATCTTATTTAAGAGACAAATATCCGAATGTTTACTCAAATAAGGTAGAAAACAGAACGCATACGCGGAAGTATGTGGGAATTGTGATTATGATGGGTGAGTATAACTATTATATTCCTATGTCGTCACCGAAGGATACGGATTATCAAGTGGCAGGTGCTACGAAGGTAATAAAGAAGAGTATTATTCCTATTATCAGAATAGTGGTTAAAAATTCTGCCGGAGAAAAGGAACTCAAAGGAACGCTTCGAATCAGTCATATGATTCCTGTACCGGAGTCTGAACTGGAATTATATGATTTGGAAAACGAAACAGATGAAGCATATAAAGATCTTGTTCAGAATGAGATTATTTTCATAAGAAAGAACCAAGAGAAGATAAGAAATAACGCAGAGGTTTTATATAAACAAAAACTTGAAAACGATACAACGGCAGGTTATGTAAAATCAGCTCTTCCATATAAAGAGTTGGAAGAGTTGTGCAGGCAGTATTCTTAAAAGAAAATATAACAATGATTCTATTTTGATTCTAAAAAATGTAAATACGGTGAATAGCCAAACCCAAATTTAAAGCCTTTCGAGGAAATTGATATGTACCCAGAATCCTGGACACATATTTATGAACTAGGCGGAACACATGGA
>DAIMGJ010000020.1:0-38374 GCA_036723975.1 Lachnospiraceae bacterium | reverse complement strand
AAAATACCGACCTCCAAATGTTAGATTTTTGGTCTAACTTTTGGGGGTCGGTACAGAATTCCTCTCTTTTTTATTTAAGATAAACTATTTTTTATAACTGAACGTCACCTAACTGACCATCAGCAACATAGTATGCCTTGCCTTCTTCCGGCTTAACATAAATTTCATATTTCTTGCAATCTTTCTGAGCTTTCTTAACTTTCTTGATGATCTCATCCATGTTTACGTCAAGTCCGCCGTACTGAAGATTAACACTAACCTTAGCTTCAACCTTCTTTGCTGCAGGTTTCTTTGCTGCTGTAGCCTTCTTAGCAGGTGCTGCTTTCTTTGTAGTTGTAGCTTTCTTAGCAGGTGCTGCTTTCTTTGTAGCTGTAGCTTTCTTAGCAGGTGCTTTCTTTGCTGTCGCTTTCTTAACTGTCTCAGCTGCCTTTGTTGCAGTCTTCTTAACTTCTTCAACAGTCTTTTTGCTTCCCTCTGCAAGTTCTGCTGCAGTCTTAGCGATGTCAGCCTTAACTGTAGCTGCTGTTGTCTTCTTAACTTCTGCCATTTTGTAGCTCCTCTCCGTATGAAATTTTTCATACATAACTATCATCTTTATTCAAAGTTTATTATATCGTCTACAAAAAAAAAGTAAAGGAAAAATTTTAAAAAAATATACATCACTTCTATTTTGTTTTTGTATAACTTGCAATAAAAAAGATTTATATTTTAAAAATTCAAAAAAGATAAAAAAAGACGGAGTCAAAAATGACTCCGTCTGAAAATTTAATTTCCGTACCAACCGATACCTTCGTCAATCCATCCACTGGCAAGTAACTGATTACGTTCCTCTGTACTTGCAGTGTAATGATGTGCTCTTACTTCAGCAAAACCTGTTCCGGTTGGATCATACAAGCGATACATCGGAGTGGTCTGACTATCATTGGAATACCAGCCGATACCTTCATAATTCCAGCCCTGATTGTTTACCAACTGATCTCGCTCATCCGCAGATGGTGTATAATGATGAGCTCCGGATGCAGGATTATACAAACGATAAACCGGTGTGTTGCTGGATGTAGGTGCTATCCACGCAATTCCTTCATAGTTCCATACTCCACTGGCAACAAGTTGATTTTTTTCTTCTAATGAACCTGTATAAAAATGTTCACCGGAAGAAGGATTAAACATACGATACATTGCTCCCGGAATAATAGGACCTTGTGCATCAGAAAAATCCTGAGTAGTTTCACCGTTTGGTGCCGGATAATCATAGAGACAATCTCGAACATGATACGGACTCCACAGAGACTCTAATGTATGCATACTTCTATCATCACTTCCATAACCATGAACCGTAGCAGTACTCTTTAAGAAATAGTCGTAATACAATCCGGGATCACCATCATCCCAAGTCACATCTACTAAATACCAAACATTATTTAAATAAACCTGGTTCCACTCATGTTCATCACTTGTAACGGCAATGGTAGGGATACCGGCCTTGTTACAAAGAAGTTCATAAGCTTCGGCATAGCCGGCGCACACGGATACACCTCTTACAAAAGGTGCATAACAGCTTTGATCATAAGTATCACCGTTATATGTGGTATTATTCGCTAATAAATCATGAGCAACTTTCAGTTTGTCATAAGCGGAGCCCTGTGCATTTATCTGCGCCATATATCCATCTACAACTGCATACATACTTGCTGTAGCGGCAGCTCTGCTGTTTCCATCCGCAAATGAATCATAGATTTTCCATTTGATGTAGCTATTTCCGCTCCAGTCACTTCCCCGCATCAACTGATTCTCTATAAAATAAAACTGTGGATTTAAAAAATTAAAAATCAACGCAATACTGACCATCTGATCCTCATTCAATCCGGAAAAACTAGCACCATCTGTAAAACCATCTCCTGAAGTCTTTGTGGTTGTAAGATATGTCATACAATCTGCATACATATTGTCATACAACTGTTTTTCCGCAGAAGACATATTGTCATAAATTGCATCACAGCAAAAAGCACCATAGGAAGATGCATCAGTAGCATGAGATGCTTTACGCTGCAGTTGAATGGTGTCCGGTTTCTGATTCGTTTCTACAATAACAAAATCCTGAAGTCCACCCCCACGATAGGATCCTGTCGTATCCTCTTCTCCGGCAGCATTTGTCTGCAACGGCATAACAACTGTTAGCGCTGTTAAAAGTGTTGCCATAAACAACATAAGTTTCTTTTTGGTTTTCATATTTTTTCCTCTCTTATTATTTATTCGGGAATATTAAATTCCACAAATATACATTCCTTGTCAATAATAACATAATAATTCAAAAACACAAAGGGAAAAACGGAGCCATATGCTCCATTTATTTGAAACTGATATAAGAATCCAGCACCGTAAAAAAGTTCCTGGTTTCTATGGTGTCCGGTACATCCATCTTTTCCAAAAGACTCTCGTTTAGTTCCGAATAATAGGTTTCATTTTGCGTTGCAATTAAGTCCGCAATTACCTGAGCCTTTCTTTTTGCAACCACATTTGCCTTGTTGGATTCGGAAAGTTCTGCATTGTATTTGCTGACACAATACACAAAATAATATCCGTCTTCAGCAGCAATACAATCGGACACTTGCTCATCTTCCATCTGGAAAATTACATCTTCCACTTCCTCCGGCATGGTTCCTCGCGGAATGGAACGAAGTCCCTTTTCTCCGGTTCCGTACATATTTAGAAGATTCATAAATGTAAGTCCATTATTCAACGCCTGTTGTACATAATTTGCGGTGTCCTCTTTTGTGGTAAAAAGCACGTAGGCATCCATAACGCGAGCTTCATCTTCGGAGACCTCTTCGTCCACCTGATTCATCAAATCAAAATACACTTTTTCCGCAAGAGCATAACGGAGATACATTTCCTCCACATCACTTTGAGAAACTTTCAGGGCTTTGCGATCTGCTTTTGACAACGAAGAGTAGTACTCTTCTGCTGCCTGCTCCACAAAATTCCTTTCCTTATCCGTAAGTGTGACCTCATTTTCCTCTGCGTAAATATTTAGCGCATACACTCTGGTCAAATGAGAAACCACATTTTTCTTTAAGGAATCATAGATTGTATCAACTTCAAATCCATCGTTCCAAATGGAGGTATCTCCCACCGTATCGTAAAGATTGCGATAGGTCGCCAGGTAAAGCTTTACTTCCTTATCCGGGCACTTATAATCTCCGATACGAAAGACATTATTAAATCCGGTGCCGCCGGTAAAAAATACCACATGATCATTAAAGGTACATCCGGTAAAAGAAAACAGTACGCATACCAGACATAACAAAGCCAATATTCTTTTTTTCATCTTATCCCTCAACTATCAAGAATCTGCCGTCAGGAAGTGCAAAGACTTCTTCCGCCGATAATATTTCTTCCTTTGACATGCCGTAAACATCCAGCATATCCTTCATGTATGCAATGGCTTCCTTTTCGGAATCACAAACGACTGCGCAGACATCTTCCAAAAAGTAAAGTGCCTCTTCTTCCGTCTCGGCTACCGGCTCCGGAAACAACTGCAACTGGTTTTCTAAAAAAGTTTGTACGCATAAATCATCATACATAAAAATCTATCCTCACTGCTATTAATAAATACTAATGTCGACTAGCATCATACCATACTCACACGGGTTTGGTCGAGTATCAAACCATGACTTCTTCTCCCAAAGAAAAAGAGTACAATACCCTGCGAATCACTTTTTTCTCGTAGGCATTTTCAATTGCCTCGGTGTACAATTCCATCTGCTTTTGATAACGATTTTTTAATTCCTCTCCATTGGCTACACGGTCCGTTTTGTAATCCAGTAAAACAAATCCATCTTCCGTTTCGTAAAAGACGTCGATGATTCCCTGTAATAAAATCATTGGTCCTCCATCGGTCGGATATATGTAGTCCGGATAGACTTCCGAAAGCAAACTTTTTGCATCATCTCCAAATACAAAGGGCTGCTCACGGTAAAGTTTCCCACTGAGAGAAGCTTCTTTCATTTCACGGGCGGCATCGGAAGAGAAAAACAGTAATAGCTGCTTTTTATCCAAAAGAGCAATCTCATCATCCTTCATTAAGTTTTCATCTTTGACTCGTGCAAGTTCCCGGTCTAGAATTCCATCCTCATCCAAGCGAGAAAACGCAAAGCATTCCATAAATCGATGCATGGCGGTACCTTTGGCAGCACCGGGGCTAACCACACCCTCACTGAAAGGAAGGGGCGTCGCATCTTTTTCCTCCACACTTTCCATCGCCTTATGTTTCAACTCGGACACGGAATACTTTCCTTTAAAGGAAAAGGTGGTTTCGAAAGGATAGGCTTTCTTTAGATTCTTTTCCAAGGTATCCTCTTTAGCAGAAATATGGCCTGTGCAAAGCTCCATCAGATCTTTTCGTAAACTCTCCTTGGAAACAGAGTCTTTCACCTCTTCAACTGCCAAGTCCTCCGGCGTAATAATCCGGATATCATAGGCTTTCGAATTTGCAAAGAAAACCGGAAGCATCCATCCTCCGTATCCGGCATTCTTTAATCGCATTGCATCCGTAAAACGGCCGGTAAGCGCTTGGGGGATCTTTCCTTCTTCATAGGTACCGGTAAGAATCAGCTTTTCTTTTGCACGAGTCATAGCCACATACAAAAGACGCATCTCCTCACCGATGGTATCCCGATAAATCGCATTTGAAATATAGTTCTTTAAAAGCGACTCTTTCTTTATACGCTTTTCAACGGAAATATCCTCTAATGCAACCCCCTTAGACGAGTGCAGCACCATTTTTCCTCTGGTATCCAACACATTAAACTGCTTGGATATTTCGGATAAAAAGACCACCGGAAATTCCAAGCCCTTGCTGTGGTGGATAGTCATAATACGAACCACATCATCTTCTTCGCTTAAAAGTTCCGCCTCACCTTCGGACGCACTCTTTTTCTTTAAACGATCGATATAATTGCAAAAACGAAACAACCCCTTAAAGGACGTCTCCTCAAACTGAATCGCCAAATCAATTAACTTCAAAAGATTTGCTTTACGGTTCTTACCTCCCGGGAGTGCATAGACGTAAGTCATATAATCCGTCTTTTCATAAATCATTTGCAATAGTTCATGAATCGGTGTATCATCCGTTTTTTCTCGCAACTCCGTTAACGTACAAATAAAATTCTGCAGCTTTTCATCTTCCGGATGTGCTTTGGCATACAAAAAGAGGGCCTTATGAAACATCTCCTTCGGATACTCCATACGAATTGTAAGAAGTTCCTCTTCCGTAAAAGAAAACATTTTGGATTTCATGACAGACACCAGCGGAATGTCCTGTCTTGGATTATCCAAAATACTAAGAAAGCTAACCACCGTTTGTACTTCCGTTGTATCAAAAAATCCGCTGGCCTTTTCCGAAAAAGCCGGTACGCCGTTTTCATTTAATACCTGTAAGTACGTATCGCGATTCGTTCCGCTTCTTAAAAGAATCACGATATCGGAATACTTAATCGGACGAAGATCTTTTAAATCCTTATCAAAGACTTTAAAATCTTTCATCAACTTTTGTATACGGGATAAAATAATGCGCGCTTCCAGTTCTGATTTATCCTCGACTTCAAACTCCTGCAAAAGCTCCTTGTCCTTGATTCCAATCAAAACCTCGGTACGATATGCCGGATTTCCTTCCTCAGGAAAATAATCAGCGCCATGCTTTAGTGATACCTTATCGTCATAGGCAACACCACCTACGGATGCATCCATCAACTTTAAGAACACATCGTTTACCGCATCTACCACCTGGCCTCTGCTTCGGAAATTTTTGTTTAATTCAAACTTCTGCTGCTTTGCTTCTTCCGAAGAAAACAACCGGTACTTCTTTTTAAAAATCTCCGGACGGGCCTGACGGAAACGATAAATACTTTGCTTGATATCGCCTACCATAAAGTAGTTATTGTCCCCAAGTCTCTCACGGGTAATGGTGCGAAGGATTTCCTCCTGCAAGTAGTTGGAATCCTGATACTCATCCACCATGATTTCTTCATAGAAACTTAAAAGTTCCTCAGCAACTGCCGTGGGTTCTTTTGTATCTTTATCTTTTAAAATCTCCAGTGCAAAATGCTCGATATCGTTAAAGTTCCAAGCGTTCTTCTTTTCCAAATAAGTGTGACGCATTTCAATAAATCGGCGTGCCAAGTCCATAAGGGTTTCCACGTACGCCTTCTGTGTTTGAATGACCTCTACCGCATCCTCCAGTGAAAAGGTATACTTCTTTTTCAACTCATCTACACGCTTTTTATAATCGTCTCTGTACTTTTGAAAAGCTTTGCGTTTTTCTTCGTCATCGGTCACGACTTTTTTGCAAAGAGTCGGAAACTTTAGCGTCAGGTTTTGTGCAAATGCATCATAGGAATCGGACGCACTTATTGCTTCCAAATGCGCAATATCATCCGCGATGGTCTTTACATAAGAAGCTGGCACATCGTAGGATTCCTCTGCTTCTTTTCTTTGTTTTAATTCAGCAATTAAATCCTCCAGTGCCTGCTTTGTCTCTGCAAGAAGAGAAGTTATTATATCAGACTCTTGCAATTCCTTTACAGAAGAAACCTGATACAAATCACACAATCCATCCAACCACTCCGAAGGCCAAGGGTTCGTCATGGCTTCTTTCGCAACATCCAAAACCATATCCGCTACGACAGCATCTGATTTATCCGTTCCGTAGGTATCCACCAGACGAAGAAAGCCCTCTTCCTTTGCCTCATAGCATTCTTTAAAAAGCGCATTGATAATCTCCGTTTCCATCAAGGCATACTCGTTGGAAGAAATGATACGAAAATCAGGCTCCACTCCGATGGTATAAAAATAATTCTTTACGAGATAATTACAGAAACTGTCAATCGTCGTAATCTGGGAATGAAAGACATAGGTGGCCTGCTTTTTTAAATGCGCATCTCCCGGATGCTCCTTTAAACGTTCATCTAAAGCCACACGAATTTTTTCTTTCATCTCCTTTGCGGCAGCACGGGTAAAGGTAACCACCAGCATATGGTCGATATCCACAGGGTGTTTTTCGTCCAAAAGGCGCTTAATGATGCGCTCCACAAGCACCGCGGTCTTACCGCTTCCCGCAGCCGCAGAAACCAAGATATCTCGATTTCTTGCATCTATGACACTTTGTTGTTCTTTGGTAAATTCAATCATGTTACTCTTCTTCCTTATTCACCGGAAATCTCTTCAAAGAATTCATCTTCCGTAAACTTTTTGTTCATGCGATGATATGTAAATCCGTCCAATGTCGGCTCAAATCCGCAGATACTGTGATACGGACAATAATCACATCCGGTTCTATTCTCTCGTTTATAAGGGGATACGGAAATCTCTCCGTTCAAAATCTCACAGCCCGTCGCAAGAACCTTATCTTTCACGAACTCGGATAAAAGCTGAAAGCGTTCTTTCGATAGCACTTGTGCAGACGCTGCAAAATCACCGTCTTTTTTCTTTTTGACATTGGCAACCAACGATTCCGAAAAATCAGCATCTGCAAAGTCATGGTCTATCGCCGTTAGATTTTCATCACTGTTATCGATCAGTCCGTTTGGACGCAGTTTTTTAAGTAAAGATGTTTCAAAATCCATTCCTTCTTTTTCGTCCAGAATCGGGTCATCAATATGGTAATACATAATCGCTCCCGGCAAAACTTCCTTATCCGGATTAGCACCCTGCATACCGTCAACCGTCTTCGCCAGATAGTATACAAGCTGAATCTGCAGACCATAATAAAGGGATGCAAAATCAATGGAATTGTTCCCGGATTTATAATCGATAATCTTTACATATACCGTGTCCTCGTTTTCGTAGGTATCCAAACGGTCAATCTTTCCATCCAAAATCAACTTCGTATGGTTTTCCATTTCATAGGATAAATCGGAAATAGAACCGATTTCTGAAAGCTTAACTTCAAAATGTTTCGGTTTAAAGGAACCCTGTCGTACCTGGCGCATCAAGGCCCATGCCGTTCTGCGGAGGGTTTCGTTTAAGCGATGCAAAAGATAAACTTCTCGTGCCTCATCATAGACTTCCGTCTTTTCCATGGCTTCGTAGGTTTCTTTTACGGATAAATCAGTCAGTTCCGTTACCTTCGCATCCGTTGCGGTAAACCACGCATCTTCTTTTGCCATATGATTGGAGAAACGCGCCAATGCTTCATGATAAATGGTTCCGATATCCGCCATTTCAAAGGCATGCTCTCTTCGCTCTTTCAAGCGAAGGTCATACTCCAAGAAGTAGCGATAGGCACACTGGGCATAGCTTTCCAATTTGCTGACACTAAGAGATACCGATTCACCCAAAAACTGTCTGTGAATCTCCTGTGAGATACGATTGCCTTCATAAATATAAAACACACCATCTAGAATTCGTTTCAAATCATCCGGATGGTTCGCAAAGAAATACTGTAACAGTGTCGTAAACTCTGCGGAGTCGTCCTTCAGAGAGCCATGCAATAACAGTTCATGGCACAAATCAATCAGTCGCTCTTTATACTGATGATAGGTCGTAGGTTCAGATTCTTTTTTTGCCATATCATCTACGACCCGTACCTTAACTGCAGGGAACAATTCCGTAAGCATCGGTATCAAATAAGACTTTCTGCAGGAAGCCCCTTCCGTATCCAAACGAGAATAGGTAACAATCAATTTTTCCTTAGCTTTTGTCAGCATCTGATAGAGATAGAACTTCTGCATAAAGGAGCGTTCCCGCTCGGTAGGCGCCAGCTCATAATCCGCACCCTTTAAAATCTCACGCTCATTTTGAGAAAGAATACCTGCCGCATCGGACACCTTGGGAATGAGACCATCCACCGCTCCGATTAAAAAGATCACTTTCGTATTTTCCAAACGGCTTCGCTGCAAATCACCAAGCACCACTGCGTCCTGTAACGGCGGAATGATACCAATCTTGGCGCCCTTAAATCCGGCACGAAGCAAGTCGGAATACTCTTTAGCGTCCACAACCTCCTCGCCCAATACGGTATTCATCTTTTCTAAAAGATCTGTGATTAAACCATAAATCTGTGCATACTCGGAGGCTCGCACCTCATCGGCATGCAACAAATAGTATTCGCTTTTTGCATTCATTTTTTCTGCCACGCCAAAGGATTCAAACAATCCCATCAGCGCCGTGGATTTTGCAGCTACGGTAGAAGGGTTTAAGAAAAGGTCTGCCGCCACATTCAAACGGGATACCAATTCCTTTCGGATTTCATTTACCCGAAGAATCTCCTCGTCGGAAAACTCTTTTGGATGAACGGTAAACAGCTTTCCGTATTTTTTCCACCCACGAATACCGCTACGATACAGATAGCTGTCGAACAAATCCAATTCTTCCACCGGCACATCGGATAAGCCGGTACGAAGGAAATGCATCACGGATTCGTAGGAAAAGTTTGCATCCATCATTTCCAAAAAAGAAATCAAAAACTCCACTGCCGGCTGATAGGATAACTCCATAGTGGCATCGGTAAAGACCGGAATGTCATATTTCTTAAAAATCTCATCGATGTAGTTCTTATAGGCAGAAACATCTCCGCAAAGAATGGCAATCTCGCTGTAACGTAAAGCATTCGTATCCGGAGTCTCGCCTTCTGGTACAGATGTCATGTGACGAATCTCGTTGGCACAAAACTCCAACTCTTCTCGAGGTGTATCGAGACGAACAATCTGAATTGAATCCTTTGCATCCGCTTCATACACGCCTGTCTCATCTCGAAAGATATGACTCTCCAAAAAACCAAAGGCGCTATTCTTTGTAAATCGAGAGGTCTCACTTAAGTCTAAAAGCACCGGATCTAACACATCCGTATTTGTCTCGCGAGCCATTTGTGTTAAATGCGCGATGAACTTTTTACTCATGTAAAAAAGTTCTTCTTCTTTGATTTCAGAAAAGACCGCTTCATTTTTATCCATAATAACGGAGAACAGCATCTTATCTGCCATCGGCATTAAAGCCCGGACCACGTCATTTTGCAGCGGTGTAAATCCGGTAAATCCGTCAAATACGAAGACCGCGTCCTGCACGAGTTTAGAATTTGGCAGGACTTTTGCCAACTCCTCCAGAATCTGCTCGGAGGTAATATGGCTATCCTTTATATAGGAAAGAAAGTTCTCATACAAAAAGGCAATCTCATCCACCTTCTTTGGAAACATGGGTGGAAGCCCCTTGGTATCCGCCATCCCCCGAAGTTCCTCCACGGAAATGTGGTACTGGGTAAACTCGGATAGCAGGGACTTTACTTCATCGATATAACCGGGATTCTGCAACTTTCTTCCGAGCACCGGGAACTTTTCAAGATTCTCATGGGCGATACGGTGCAAAATCAAATTCTTTCCCGTATCATCCAAAATCGATACATCATCCATCCCAAGCTCCGTAAAAATACGGTACGCCAAGCGATGAAAACTAAGGACATCAATATTCATAATGGTATGCTTCGGATGGCGAGCCACAAAAGTCTTCTGAGTTGAAAGTGTAAACTGCTCCGGCACAATAAAAAAGTACCGCTTATCCGGATTGGCCATAGATTCTGCAATAACTTTTTCGTATAAATATGTGGATTTTCCGCTTCCGCTTGATCCAAGTACAAACTGAACTGACATAAAAAAATACCCCTATCATCTTCACCGAGGTATCCTCGATGAATCTCATAGGAGTATTATAATATATCTTGGTGTACTAAATATAGGACTTTTATATTCCATCCTGAATTTCGTTGCGGGAGCCGATTTTGTAGCGGCGCATAAATTCCTGCAAGTCTTCTTCGGAAGAAATCAGCATGGCTTCTTCAAAGTCTCCGGTACGAAGATTGATAAATCCTGCCATACGTTCTCCGTTGGCGATTCTGGTGCGAAGCACCGGTCGCTTTTGCGTCGGATTGTATGGTTTTACCGATGCATCCGGGAAAAAGGCATTGCGCTGCATATCCAGTTTCTTGTAGGCCTCTACCTCCCGATCGACAGAGGACTTCTTTACCGGTTTTTTCTTTGACATGCCAAACAGCAAACCGGCACACACGCCGATGGCGATGCAGACAGCACCATAGCTCGCGTGGCCAAATATCACAAACATCACGAAAAATGCGACGCCGACCAAACCTCCTACAATCATGCCTTCCGTGCTGTAATCGCTGATGGCATCTGAAATTTTTGCTTTCTTGTTTTCTCCCATAGTAATTTCCCCAATAATTCCGTCTGACTTAGCTTGCCTCGTTCATCTTAGAAAGGCGCTTCGCCTGATCAGCTGCAATCAGTGCATCCAAAATTTCCTGGATATCACCGTTCATAATCTTATCTAACTTATAAAGTGTTAAGTTGATGCGATGATCGGTTACACGTCCCTGTGGGAAGTTGTAAGTACGGATCTTTTCGCTTCGATCTCCGGTACCAATCTGGCTCAAACGCTCTGCAGATGCTTCTGCCTGCTGGCGCTGTAATTCCATATCGTAAAGTTTTGTCTTTAATAAAGCAAAGGCCTTGTTCTTATTCTGAAGCTGTGACTTTTCTGTCTGAGAATAAATCACGATACCGGTTGGGTAGTGTGTCAAACGAACTGCAGAGTCCGTGGTATTTACGCACTGTCCACCGTTTCCGGATGCACGCATTACGTCGATACGGCAATCCGCTTCGTTAATTTCGATATCTACATCTTCTGCCTCAGGCATAACGGATACGGTAATGGTGGATGTATGGATACGTCCGCCGGACTCTGTTTCCGGTACACGCTGTACTCGATGTACGCCGGATTCATATTTCAATACAGAATAGGCACCGCTTCCGGTTACCATAAAGTCAATGCTCTTCATTCCGCCGATTCCGGTTTCTTCGGAATTCAAAACCTCGATTTTCCATCCGCGAGTCTCTGCGTAGTGCGCATACATACGATAGATTTCAGCTGCAAAAAGTGCTGCCTCGTCACCGCCGGCACCTGCGCGGATTTCCACTACTACGTTCTTATCATCATTCGGGTCCTTCGGAAGTAATAAAACTTTTAATTTTCCTTCAAGTTCTTCCACTTTTTCTTTGGACTCGTTTAATTCTTCTTTTGCAAGTTCACGCATTTCTTCGTCAGACTCTTCGTCTAACATTGCAAGAGAATCCTCAATTGCCTGCTTGGAAGCCTTATATTCGGTATAAGCTTCAACGATTGGGGAAAGATCGGACTGTTCTTTCATTAATTTCTGGAAACGCTTTGAGTCGTTTGCGATGTCCGGCTCGCTTAACATATTCATAATCTCCTGATAGTGGAGTAACAAATCTTCTAATTTATCAAACATTATAACATCTCCTTATAATTACTGACCGCCTCCCGCAGGGCACCCTCCATGCTGCCTCGGTCGCCTTCCGGCTTACCCTCGTTGCATAGCCCGCCCCTGCTCGCGGCGGTTTGAAATTTATACTAAGCCATATCATCCAGCTATAAAAAACCGAATGCTATTCTATCATTCTGTGCGAGGTCTTTTTCGACACTCACATTCTTATATCCAAGACTATTCATAATCTCACTCACATCCTCGCCCTGATTAAACCCTATCTCATAGACAAGGCAACCACCGGGAGCTAGGTGCTCACGGGCCTGCTCGGAAATCAGGCGATAGAATTTCAGTCCGTCTTCGTCGCCGTCTAGGGCGGTGCGGGGTTCGTGGTCACGAACTTCCGGCATTAAGCCGTCAATCACCCGTGACGGAATATAGGGCGGATTAGATATAATCATATCATATTTTTTATCGGTCGGCAGGGGTTCAAACAAATCTCCCTGATAAAACTCGATATAGGCACGATTGGAAAACGCATTCTTCTTTGCCACTTCCAATGCTTTTTCAGAAAGATCCACCGCATCAACGTGAACTTTCTTCTTTTTATCCTTCAAAAAGTGGTACATGGAAATCGCTATGCATCCGCTTCCGGTACAGAGGTCCAAAATTCTTGGCTGTTCATACTCTGATGCCAGCTCTAAAGCGCGCTCCACAACAGACTCGGTATCCAGTCGCGGGCATAAAACATCCCGGTTGACTTTAAATTCCAATCCCATAAAGTCCTGAACCCCAATAATGTGTTGCAACGGAATCCGCTTACCACGTTCTTCCAAAAAGACCAAATAGCCGTTTTCCTTTTCCCCAGGCATTTCCTCCATCCTATGGAGAAGGTAATCTGCCTTGGAAAACTCTGACACATACAAAAGCAGTTCTTCCGCATCAAAATGGGCGTTTGGTACTTCATGCTTTTCCAAATAATTAATTCCGCTTTTTAAAGCTTCATCGTACGTCATTTCTCAACAAACGCTTTCCAGTCAAACACCGCTTCCACAGAAGCAATTCCGACTTCAATCATATCATCCTCGGGCTCTGCAGTTGTAATCTTTTGTAACATAAGCCCCGGTTTACTTAACATGTTTACGATTTTATTTTCGCTTCGTCCGGCCAGTCGTATAAATTCATAAGAAACTCCCGCAATTACCGGAATAAACAATACGCGATACAACAGCTGCATAGCACGACTGTCCGCCTGCAAAAACATAAATACAAAAATACTGATAACAAGTACCACAAACACAAAGCTGGTGCCGCATCGTTTATGAAATCTTGAGGATGAGCGCACATTTTCCACCGTAAGGTCCATCCCATGTTCAATACAGTTGATGCACTTATGCTCCGCACCGTGATACATATATACACGATGAATGTCCTCGGTTTTTCCGATGGCAACCACATAAATCAAAAAGATGTTTACGCGTACCAGTCCCTCAGCCGCAGCAATGATAGCCGCCGAATCCGTTACAAAACCAAGAAGCTTTGATATATAAAAAGGGAGAATCATAAAAAGTAGCATGGCAAATACAATGGAAAAGGCCAACGTCGCCGCCATTTCTGCACGTTCTTTTTTCTTTTTGGTCTTTTCATCCATCTCTTTTTTCTTGTCATCCTCTTCTTCAAAATAAGAAGCGGAATCCATCAGTGTGGAAAGACCGATAACAAGAGACGAACCAAAGGCGTAAATCCCACGCACAATGGGAATACGATTTACTTTTGTTCCGTCGGTTTTCATTTGTTTTTTATCAATATGGATCGTTCCGTCAGATAGGCGCACAGCCACGGCATAATCTTTGCCGTTTTTCATCATCACGCCTTCCATAACGGCCTGACCCCCGATTCCGGAATATGACATTTCCTATCTCCTCTTTTGTTCTCGAAAGAAAAAGGGTTGAGATTTTAGAACCTCAACCCTTCCGATAAACATGTTCTTACTGAATGCCGTACTTCTTATTGAACTTATCAATACGTCCACGAGCCTGTGCAGATTTCTGCTGGCCTGTGTAGAACGGATGGCACTTAGAACAAATTTCTACGTGGATGCTTTCCTTTGTAGAACCTGTTACAAAAGTGTTTCCACAGTTACAGGTAACGGTTGCCTGATAATAATCCGGATGGATACCCTGTCTCATGATTTTCACCTCTCTAAAACAATAAATATATGTACATGCGATTTCTCGCTTTGCTATTCATCCCGAAAAACAGCTCTTGTATATTAACATAGACGACGTGTTTTTGCAACAGGTATTTTTTGAGGCACGAAACCGTCTCCCTGTCCCCTCCGAAGAATCTGTTTTTTCTCGTCGAGTTGTCTCTATTGTCAGAAAATTCAAAAGGTGGTATACTAGAAAAACAATGTGAGACGTACAGATATGGGGAATCTGATATGACAAAATTTAAATTTGAGCCAAGTGTTCTAAAACTCATTGAAGAATCTTGTATACCCATGGCGGTATACCAATTCATTAATAAACGGGTCGTTACTGTTGCCATTTCCAAAGCTGCAGCCGAGATGTTCAACTGCGCTTCCTTAGAAGAAGCTTATAATCTCATGGACAATAATATGTATCGGGACGTACATCCCGATGATGTTGCACGTATTTCCGACGAAGCCATTCGTTTTGCAAAAGGAGACGGAATCTATGATGTTACCTATCGAGCAAAAGGCAAGACAGGCTATTACATCCTTCATGCCATCGGAAAACACATTTATACAGAGGACAAAACACGGTTGGCTGTCGTTCACTATGTAGATGAAGGCCTCTACCACGAACAGGGTTCTGATAACACCACATTGTTTTCCATTAGAATCGACAAACGATTAAACTATGATCACTTGACCGGATTTCCAAAAATGGATCTTTTCTTTGACATGGCTGAATCCTTCTACAATTCCTGTTTGGAAGATAATATAAATCACGCAATGCTGTTTATGAATTATTGCGGCATCAAAAGATTTAATCAGCAATACGGATATGCAGAAGGAGACCAGATTATCCGCAAAACTGCCGAATTGTTAAAAAAGCACTTTGGTTCCGATAATTGTTGCCGCACCACTGCCGATCATTTTGCAGTTTATACCACTATGGATGGGTTGGAAGAAAAGATACAAATCCTTTTTCAGGAAATCAAAACCATTTCCGAAAAAAAGGTACCCCCGCTTCGCGTAGGAATCTACGATACAAGAATCGATTCCGCCACTTCCCATACAATTGCAACATCGGCATGTGACCGGGCAAAAATTGCCTGTGACTTATGCGGTGAAATCATTGAATCTCAGATAAATCATTTCAACGCAAAAATGCTACAGCAGTTTGAAGACAGACTTTATATCTTAGAAAATTTTGACCGAGCCATCGAAAACAAATGGATTCAGGTATACTACCAGCCTATGGTTCGAACAAGTAATGATAAGGTCTGTACCGAAGAAGCTTTGGCGCGCTGGATTGATCCGCAAAAAGGTATGATACCGCCTCTTTCCTTTATTCCCATATTGGAAGATTATAAAATTTCCTATAAACTTGACCTATATGTGGTGGAACAGGTGTGTGAAAAACTAATCCGTCAAAGAGAACACGGTGTATTTCTGTTTCCTAACACCATTAATCTCTCGCGCACGGATTTCTATATCTGCGATATGGTAGAGGAAATAAAAAAGCGTGTTGACGCTGCAGGTCTCGACCGCAGTTTATTCATTATTGAAATCACGGAAAGCATCTTTACTGACGATTTAGACTACATGAAAAAACAAGTAGACCGTTTTCATCAAGCCGGTTTCAAAGTTTGGATGGACGATTTCGGAAGTGGATATTCCTCTCCTTCCATATTGCAGGAGATTAATTTTGATGCTATAAAAATTGACAAACTCTTTATCGACAACATAACCACCAATAAAAAGAGTCGCATCATTGTAAACGAGCTCGTTCGGCTCTTTTCCGGATTGCAATGTGAAACAATTGCAGAAGGCGTGGAAACCGAAAAACAAATTACTTTCCTAAAAGAAATCGGTTGTTCCCTATTACAGGGATATTATTACCATAAGCCCTCGCCACAAAGCGAATTATTTGAGTTGTATAACAACAACTATCATTTAACCCTAGAAAATCCAAAGGAATCCGAGTATTACTCTATGGTTGGAAATATAAATCTTTACGATGTTTCCAACGCGTCCCTGGGGGCTTTTGACGGATTACAGCATTACTTCGATACCATCCCTATGTTTATCGGAGAAGCAGGAGAACAGGGCCTTCGACTTATCCGTGGCAATAAATCCTTTAGAGACTTTATGAATCACTACTATCCCAAATTGTATCGGGCTGGATTCTTACCATATTCCGGTACTATGGATGTGGGATATGAGTTTACAAGTGCCATAAAGAATTGTAAAGAAAACGGCAGCCAGATCGTTGTGGACGTACAAACCGAGCGAGGTGCAGTGATTCATGTTTTCATTCGAAGAATCGCCACAAATCCGGAAACCGCTGCAGTTGCCCTCGCCATTGTCATCCTTGGATACGTAGAAAAGAATTCGGAACTTAAACAAAAACATGAATTGGACTTGATTCATCAAGAACGAAAAGCCTATCGACGGATTACTGCTCTGGCCGGCGACTATATTTGTCTATATACTGTTGATCCGAAAACAGACCACTTTGTCGAGTTTTCCGGCACCAGGGCCTTTCAAAACCTTGGTGTTCCGGTAGAGGGAGAAAACTTCTTCGAACAATCCATAAAGCGATCTTCCAAAGCCGTTTTCATCGAAGATCAAGACTTGTACCTTTCCATGTTTTCGAAAGAAAAGGTATTAATGGAAATCGAGAGTAAGGGACTCTTTACCTTAAACTATCGCTTGATGCTAGACGGTGTTCCAAAACACGTCTGCTTAAAAGCTGCTTTAATTGACGAAGAATCCGGCCAACAGCTGATCGTGGGCTTATTGGATACGGATGCACAAGTGAAAAAAGATATGGAATACAACCGCAAGCTTATGGCTGCCAGAGATATTGCAAACTTAGACACTCTTACAGGTTTGAAAAACAAGCACGCCTATGTGGATCTTGAAAGCCACCTTAATGTCCTGATTGAAGAAAAAAGCGTACCGGATTTCGCCATTATTGTTTTCGATATCAACGACTTAAAGGAAATCAACGATACCAGAGGACATCAGGCCGGAGATCAGTACATCAAAGACGGTTGCAGACGCATCTGTAACGCATTTAAGCATAGTCCCGTATTCCGTATCGGCGGTGACGAATTTGTAGCAATTGCCCAAGGTGATGATTACAAAAACCTAGATGAATTATTTAAAGAATTCCGGGAAGCTAACGAAAAGAATGTGGGAACCGGCGCGGTTGTCATCGCTTCCGGTATGAAAAAGCATCGAGGAGAAAAAAGCGTGTCAGCGGTGTTTGAAAAGGCCGACAAAGAAATGTATAAAAACAAAAAGAAATTAAAAAGCGAACCTGTATAAGCAAGTAAAAAGGGTAGGATGAATTCATCCTACCCTGATTTTATGAAGCCAATAACATTTCAAACTCGCCAACCGGAACCGGCTTTGAAAAATAATAGCCCTGAATCATCTGGCAGCCAAGTCTCTTTAAGGCATCCAACTGTTCCTGTTGCTCTACGCCTTCCGCAACAATGGGAACACTTAAGAAATCGGCAATTTCTTTTACCAATTCCATCATACGTACCCCTTTTTGATTCTCCTTGATATTTTCCATAAATCGCATGTCTACTTTTAAAATATCAATAGGAAGTGTGGTAAGCATATTTAAGGAAGAATATCCGCTTCCAAAATCGTCCATCTCAATCACAAAACCTTTTTCACGGAACGCCTCAACGGTTTCCACCAAATGCTTTGTATCACTGACGTAAGCGGATTCTGTAATCTCTAAATGAAAATCCGATATATCTATGCCCGCTTCCTTTACGATGTCACAAAGATTCGTAACGATATTGTTATCCTTGATGTCGATTCGGCTGACGTTTACGGACACCGGCACGGAGACGCCAAACTTATCCTTCCACTCTTTTACCTGAGCCGCCGCCTGTCTCCAAACACACTCATCCAAAAGTGAAATCAGTCCGTTTTCTTCAAACAAAGGAACAAAACATCCGGGATGAATGGTGCCAAGTTCCGGATGCTCCCAGCGAACCAGAGCCTCTGCACCCTTAAGAACCGGTTTTCTGTCTGTCACATCATACTTTGGCTGATACAATACCTTAAACTGATGATTGGCAATCCCTTCTGACAAATCGCGAATCAAACGCTCTTCAAAAATTCGCTGCTTGCGAAGGGCAGAATCATAGTAGCAAATGATTTTCTTGGAATCCTTATCCGCAGTATCTCCTGCCATACGGGCACGGTCAAAGGCCATCTCCAGACGGGAGTCCTCCTCATCAATCGCATCATTGACACCCAGGCGTATCCCGGTGTTATGCACGCTCTTGTCACTTTGAATGCTTTCCAAAATAAAGCTTGCAAGGCATTCGTAAGAATCCTGATGGGGTACATAAATACTGAAATTATCTGCATCACTTCGACCGGCAATACCGCCCATCTCCTCTGAAAACTCGCGAATACATCCGCCAATCAGTTTTAATACCTGATCTCCTTCGTTCATTCCGTATAATTCGTTATATAGGTGGAAATGATTGATGTTTACAGTGACCGCATCCATCTTTCGTTCCGGATAAATCTTATCCAGTGTGGATGCATATTCGAAAAAGCAACTGCTGGACAACAACCCTGTCAGCTCATCTTTCTCGCGAAATAAACCTGCGGTCTGTCCTTCAATCGCGGAAATTCCTTTTTTGATTCCGTTAAGTAAATTAGTTGGCATACTACTCGACTGTAGATTCGTCGCATCCTTTCTCAAGTGTTCCATATCATCTCTCTCGAATCATTATAATGCATAGACCGGTGTTTCGCAAAGAACTTTCGTTAAATTATCAATAAAAAAGGGAACAGATTTCTCTGTCCCCATTCTTAATCTCTTATATTAGCGCATCCAATGCTTTTTTTGCTTCTCGTAAGTCTTTTAAATCCCTGCTGTAATCCCGCTCCTCTCTCATTTTTAAGGAATCACTGATTCGGGTAACGGGCTCTTCAATAGGCGTGAGGGAAAGGTTGGAAGCCGCCCCTTTCAGCCGATGCGCAATTTCAAACGCCGCATCATAATTCCGTTCCAATATCAACTCGGCCAAAGAATCAAATCCCTCATCCGAAGAAAGCTTCGGAACCAGTTTCAGATACAGTCCCTCGTTGTTGGCACAGCGGGCAATTCCCTCATCCACATTGGCACCGTATTCGCGTAAACCATCAATCGTAAGCATACTAACTACCTCAAACTTCTTTTGTTATTTAATAAAGCTTTCAAATTCAGAAACAGGCAGTGGCTTTGAGAAATAGTACCCCTGAATCATCTGGCAGCCCAGCTCTTTTAGCGTATCCAACTGCTCCTTTTCTTCCACACCTTCCGCAACAACAGGAACTTTTAAGAAATCTGCGATTTCTTTTACTAACTCCATCATGCGAAGACTCTTTTTATCTTGTGTAATGCTCTGCATAAATCGCATATCCACTTTCAAAATGTCAATCGGCAACGTTGTCAGCATATTTAAAGAAGAATATCCGCTTCCGAAATCGTCCATTTCAATCACAAAGCCTTTTTCACGGAACTGAGCCACCACTTCCACCAACTGATCCGTATCACTGGTGTAAGCAGACTCCGTAATCTCTAAATGTAAATCCTTTACATCGATGCCTGCTTCCTTTACGATATCGCACATATTGGAAACGATATTCTCATCCTGAATATCAATACGACTGACATTTACGGAAATCGGAATGGTCATATGATATTTGTCTTTCCACTTTTTCACCTGTGCGGCTGCCTGTCGCCATATATAGTCATCCATTAGCTGAATCAACCCATTTTCCTCAAAAACAGAAATAAAGCTTCCGGGGTAAATCATACCAAATTCAGGATGCTCCCAGCGAACCAGTGCCTCTGCTCCCGCCAATTTGGGGGCATCACCGGTAACATCATACTTTGACTGATAGAACACCTTAAACTGATTCTTGATAATGCCGTCCGCAATATCACGAATCAACCGCTCTTCAAACATTCGCTGCTTGCGCATGGTTGCATCATAATAGGTAATGACGCTTGTCGTATTCCCGTTGGTAGAATCCGCTGCCATACGGGCTCTGTCAAAAGCCATCTCCAGACGATTATCCTCATCATCAATCAAATCGTTGACACCAATTCGAATGCTCGTGTTGTGGATGTTAGAATCCTTTCGAATGCTTTCTGAAATATCTTCTACCAGCTTTTCATAAGACTCTTGATGCGGTACATAAAGGCTGAAATTATCGGCATCGCTTCTGCTGGCAATACCACCTGTTTTCTCAGCAAAACTCTTTAATCCATCGGCTATTCTTTGCAGCACCAAATCCCCTTCGCTCATGCCGTACAGTTCATTGTACAAATGGAAGTGGTTAATGTTTACGGTAACCGCATCCATCTTTCTTTCCGGATTAAACTTGTCCTGTAAGGAAGCGTACTCATAAAAATAACTTTTGGAAAGAAGTCCGGTAAGCTCATCCTTTTCCGTGGACTGAATAATCATTCGATCCTCGAATAAAGCAATGATTCTTCTTACACGAGCCATGATTTTTTCCGGCATGTCGTAGGGTTTTTTAATGAAATCCGCTGCACCCTTTCGCAAGCTTTCAATCTCGGCAGACTCTTCGGAGGTAAGCACAATAATGGGAATATTTCGCATAACAACATCCTGCTGCATTTTTTCCATTACCGCAAAGCCATCCATTACCGGCATCATCAAATCCAGCAGAACCAAAGAAAGAAGCGGTCCCTTCTTCTCCACGATGTTAATGGCTTCTTCTCCGTTTGTAGCATATAAGACATCGTAGCTTTCCTCTAAAATGCCACCTAAAATCTCGCGGTTAATCTCCTCATCATCAACTACAAGCACACTACGTTTAATGTTACTAAGATAAACCAGTTCCTCCTCCATAAACACGCTCCCCCTTTGAACTCATGTTGATTTGTCTCATATAGTAAAAATATTTTACAATATTATCCGACATTTCAAAAGTCTTTTTACTGCCTAGCTTTCCTCCTCGTCCAATGTAAAGAATCCAATCATATCATCCAGTTCCTCTGCGGATTTTTCTAAATCCCCGGCGGAATCGCTAATGACATTAAAGGTTGCATTTAATTCTTCCATAGAAGCATTGGTCTCTTCTGTAGAAGCTGCATTTTCTTCAGATATTGCGGAAAGATCATCTATAATTCCACCCAGATGATCCTTTGCGGAGCGCAAATCCGTAACCTTCTGCGAAATATTTCCGGCAGAATCGGAAACAGCAGAAATGCCGTTTGCCATATTTTCCATGCATTCCTTGGTAGCGTCTAACTGAACTCCCTGCTCATCAAAGTTTTTACGAAGGGTATTCATGACTTCCACAGAAGAAGCAGCATCCTGCATCAGACGGGATACTATCTCATTGATCTTATCTGAGCTTTCCTTGGACTGTGCTGCCAGATTCGAAATCTCATCTGCCACGACTGCAAATCCTTTTCCAGCCTCACCGGCACGAGCCGCCTCGATGGAAGCATTTAAAGAAAGCAGATTGGTCTGGGTCGCGATGGAATTGATGGCCTCCGTAAACTGACTGATTTCATTGGCACCTTCGTTGGTTCTTTCAATGGTATCCCCAATAGATACCACAGAAGAAGATACCTTTTCGGACTGTTCGATTAGCGTCCTTAAGGATGCCATAGCGTCATTACAGTTCTGCTCCATGTTATTGGATGCCTCATGTAACTCATTGGTGTTTTCCGCAATCTCCTCGACACCATCTCCGATGGTTTCCATCTGCATGGCTGCATCCTGAACACTCTCTGCCTGAGAGATTGCTCCCTTACTAACTTCTTCTACTGCCTCAGATACCTGTCCGGATGCCATTGAAGCCTGTGAAGAAGTGCCGGAAAGTTCGATACCGGACTTTTTCAATCCACCGGCCATTTCCTTGGATCTTCCGATAACGTCCCGCAGTTTTTCTGCCAGAGCAATGGAATTACTTGCAATCTGTCCGATTTCATCATTTCTCTTGGCAGCGGATAAATCAAACTTCGTCGTTAGGTTTCCTGAAGTAAGTCCCTTTACAGAAGACGCCACACTCTGAATCGGCTTTGCGATTCGATTGGAAAATGCCAATGCAACAATAACTGCCGCAACAAGTGCTACTACACCAATCAGCAACATTACAAACGTGGTTCGATTTGCATCGGCAAGTGCAACATCCTGAACACGGCAGGAAGCCACTACCCATCCGGTCTTCGGCTCCTTAACCCAGCTAATCATCCAGGTAACACCCTGCCATACAGATTCATAGCTTCCCTCTAAAGTATCTCCTCTGGAATCAGTATAAAACGGATTTTGTGCCTGAGATTCCGGATTAGACGCATCAACCAAATGGGAAGAATGTGCCAGCACATCTCCGTTTCGATCAACAATTACGATTTCGTGTTGATCTTCAAATACTTCTTCCGCTAAGAGATCGTGAAAACCGGATAATTCATAGTTCCTTGAAACAACACCGACCACACTTCCGTCTTCTCCATATACAGGAACCGCAAATGTAGTCATAAGATTTCCGGTTGCTTTTGATACTTCCACATCGGAAACATACAATGTACCTTCCATAGCTTTCTGGTAATATTCACGCTCGCTGATATCCAACAAATCACCATTTGTTCTTAGTATCTGTTTTCCCTGATTTCCGGAAATAATCGTGGTATTTCCGTCTCCCATGGCAGCATCAATCGCCTTCATCTGATTCAGCACACTTGCGGTCAAATCCGTACCGGATTCCGTTTGCCCGTTTGCATCCGTGATATAAACAACTGTAGATGGTGCCGCTGCAAACGCCTGTAATGACTGCATATTCTGATCTAAAACCGAAGCGATTTCATATTCGATTGCTTCCGCTTTCACTTTGTTAAACGCATTGATATCCTCAATCGTGTTTTTACGCGTCATGATTGTGCTTATCACAATTACAAAAACAAGCGGTATCGCCAGAATCAGCGTCATGACTAAAGACAATTGTGTCTTAATGCTTCCCTTCACGCTCCTGTTCTGGTTTTTTGTCTTTTTTTCACTATTCTTTTTCATATCTGCCTCCCTGTTACATGCTTTCGAGACCCGGTCTCTTGTCTTTTTGCACCCCTGCGTGCTTTATCACCGATTCTTATCCTTGGAATCAGCTGTATAAAATATTATACCACATTATCGATAAGAATCACATAACACAAAAACAATTCGGGGTTTTACGATTCCTTTACTTTTGTAATGAAATACGTAATTGTTCTACCAACTGTTCCTGATCAATGGGCTTTGCCACGTGTCCATTCATTCCTGCTGCCTTTGCATTTTTAATATCTTCCTCAAAAGCATTGGCCGTCATGGCAATAATCGGTACCTTTGCCTTTGCCTCATCCGAGAGTCCCCGGATGGCACGAGCCGCCTCATATCCGTTCATACGGGGCATCTGAATATCCAAAAACACCACATCATAATACCCTGCCGGATGCTCCACCACCTTTTCCAGAGCCTCCTGTCCGTCGCAGGCCTGCTCCACAATAAGGTCAAACATTTCTAAAATGGCAACTGCGATTTCCCTGTTAATCTCCACATCGTCCGTTAAAAGAACCCGTTTCCCATCAAAATTAACCTCGGAGAGATTCTTTGTTTCCTGATGCGCCTCAATATCCGCTTCGCTCGCCAAAGGCATGGAAACATCCACGAGAAATTCACTGCCCTTTTCAAGCTCTGTCTTTACAGAAATGGAACCACCCACCAAATCCACAATCCGTTTGGTTATCGCCATACCAAGTCCCGTTCCCTGGATGCCATGTTTTTCCACCTGTTTTTCACGCTCAAACGCTTCAAACACCTTTGCCGCAAACTCCGGTGTCATACCCATACCGTTATCCTTTACAGCTATTTGATATCCTGCGATTCCATCCGAAACATCCCCGGTTTCTCGAATGCTGACCCGGATTTCTCCGCCTTCCTGCGTATATTTAATGGCATTGGATGTCAGATTCAAAAGAACCTGATTTAATCGAAGCCTGTCCCCGTAAACATAGGGATGCTGCAGATTCTCGGTGGTAACGGTTAAAGTCTGTCCCTTTGCCTCGGCAGAGCCGCGCACGATGAAATCCAGATTTCGGAACACCTCATGTAAATCCATGACCTCGGATGCAATTTCCATTTTCCCACTTTCGATGCGACTCATTTCCAAAACATCATTAATCAAGGAAAGTAGATGCGCTCCTGAGGACTTGATTTTCTTTAGGTAATCCTCCATCTTTTCCTGATTTCCCGTATCCAAAAGCGCCAAATCCGTAAACCCTAAAATCGCATTCATAGGCGTACGAATATCATGGGACATATGAAATAAAAACTCGGTTTTCGCCCGGTTTCTTGCATCGGATTCAAGGGCTTTTTTGTCTGTTTCCTTTTGGCGGGCTATCATAATGGAAAACAGGGAAAATATAACTGCCAAAACCACCAAAACTACAAGAAACTGATAAAGGGCATTTTGAGCCACGTAATTAGAGAGACGCGCTCCTTCCCATCCCTCAACCTCCTTAATGCGGTCAATCGTTCGTTGTCGAATCCACATTACAGAAGAAAAGAAAACCAAAAACACCATCAGCATCCACATTACTGTGGTTTTTCCGTACATCCGCTTTTTATCACGACGATAAATATACCAATAATATACCAGGCCGCCAATACTCCATACCGCCAGAATCAAATAGGACTCCGTCGCCAGTTCGTTCTCGGAAAACACGTTTGGAATCAGTAAAAACAAAAAAGAAGCAGCAGCAAATATCATTCCTATAATCGTTTGAAGTTTAAACCGTCTTCCGGCATCTTTATGGGTTCTCGCCAGTTTTAAACAACCAATCATGCAGTATACATAAACGATAGTAGCCGATATGGTGGTCATATCCACAACCCACCCAATGGCCGTTCGTCCAAAAAACGGGATGATTACCGATATAATCATTACGATTAAAATCGCAACATAGGGTTCCCCGTTTTTATTGAGACGTCCAACTTTTTCCGGCAAAAGCTCTTCCTCAGACATAGTCACAAGCAGTCTGGCAATTACTCTGTAAAGTCCGAATAAGCTGGTAGAAATTCCGCAAAGAATACAAAACACCAGCCACCGTAAGCCTGTCTCTCCAAACACACAGTATACACTGTAAAACAGGGGCAACCCAAGTAAACCATCCGTTTTATGCGATACATCCAGATACTCCATCCAGTTTGAAAATCCGGTGGGAAGTGCCAAAACAATCATCAGTACCGGCAATAAATACGCCAGGCAGGATGCCACAATCGCAAACAAGCGCACGCTTTGTGTATCAGAAGCCTTTCTTCCTCCGGAATTGACCATATAGGTGCAGGCTTCGATTCCGATAAACATCCATGGCGCAAGCATCGTTATATTCATAACCTGAACACCGGGAGAGGTTCCCAAAGCAAATCCAAAGCTATCCGCAGGCGTATGTACTCCCGATATCAAAACTCCCACAAACAATACAATTATGATTCCTATTTGAAACAAGGCTGCAAATACGTGTAGCAAACGTACCGCAACTTTTCCCACAATAGCCAGTAACCCGAAGAAAACGATTACAACTATGGTGGTAAGCACCTCGCCAAAATACACATCATAGCCGGCCACTTCATAGTAAAATCCCCATTGCAACACATCCCCCCACAAATTCCGGATAAGGACGATAAATGCAGTGACGTTTGCCCAAAGAATTGAAAGATATGCAAGTAAAACGCACCACGCAGACAAAAAGCCATGATCCGCTCCTAAAATTTTTCCAATATAAACGTGAATTCCCGAATCATTCGGATAGTGATTTGCCACATAAGAAATGCTTGAAACAATAAAATACATCAGAATCGACGCAAGTATAATACCGATGGCGGAACCAAGCGGACCCGCCTCCGGCAAAAAGATATTCCCCGGCATCATAAAGGTTCCCCATCCACAGGCGCAGCCGAACGCATACGCCCACTCGGAGGAAATGCCGATTGTTTTGTTTTGTCCCTGCCTCATATCACTCATAACATCCCCCTTATGTGAAAAAACAAAGAAAAAAACTTCATCTATTTATTTTAAATCATTCGTTTGCGAAGGATTAAGTCCACCACTTCCGCATTGTTTTTTGTGTGTGCAAACATATTAATAATATTTTCAGCCGCCTCATCTTTTCTCATTCCGTTTAAGGCTTTTCTGATAATGTCGATGGCATCCTGTTCCTGTTTGGTAAGAAGCAAATCATCACGACGGGTAGAAGATTTTGCCAAATCGATGGCAGGGAATACTCTCTTTTCAGAAAGCTTACGGTCTAACACAAGTTCCATGTTTCCTGTTCCCTTAAATTCCTCGAAAACCACATCGTCCATCTTAGAACCGGTCTCCACAAGTGCGGTAGCCAAAATCGTAAGAGAACCACCCTCTCTCATATTTCTGGCTGCACCAAAGAAACGCTTTGGCATATGAAGGGCCGCAGGATCCAAACCACCGGATAAGGTACGTCCACTGGGCTGAACCGTAAGGTTGTAAGCTCTTGCCAAACGGGTAATAGAGTCCAATAAAATCACAACATCCTCACCATGCTCCACCAGTCTTCTGGCACGCTCGATTACCATTTCGGATACTCTCTTGTGATGCTCCGGCTTCTCATCAAAGGTAGAGTAAATAACTTCTACCTTTTTACCTTCAATGGCTTCCTTCATATCCGTCACTTCTTCCGGACGCTCATCAATAAGTAAAATAATCAAATGCATATCCGGATCGTTTTCGGTAATGGCCTTCGCTACCTGCTTTAACAGTGTGGTCTTTCCGGCCTTTGGCTGAGCAACAATCATACCACGCTGGCCTTTGCCGATAGGAGAAATAAGATCCACAAGACGCATAGCAACCGAACTGCCCGGTCGCTCCAAGCGGATTCTCTTATTCGGGAAAATCGGTGTCAAATCTTCAAAATTCGGACGTTTTGCTGCCTTTTCCGGATCGTATCCGTTAATCTCGTTCATATATAAGAGCGCACCATACTTATCGGTAGGATTGTTCTTTCTGGTACGTCCGGAAATAATATCTCCCGTCTTTAAATTAAACTTGCGAATCTGTGAAGGAGACACATAGACGTCATTTTCCCCCGGCATATAGTTCTCGCAGCGAATAAATCCGTATCCGTCTGCCAAAACTTCCAAAATACCGTCGCAAGGTTTTTCATCATCATAATGAGGAATCTCGTTTTCCTCCACCGTTTCCGTGGGTTCCTCCTTAGTCTCTGCATCCGTTTTTGTATCCTTTGATGCATTTTCTGTCTTCTTTACAGGTTTTTTTGTAACGGAAACATTCTTTTTCTTCTTGCTCTTTGCTTCCGACTTTTCTTCCTTTTGTGCGTCGATTACATCCTGTGCCAGCATAGCCTCCACAAGTTCCTCCTTTTTCATTTTGGAAGTTCCCTTGATATCACGTGCTTTGCACAAATCTTTTAAAACCGCTGCGGATAAAGTTTCATACTTTGCTCGATTGTCTGCCATATAAACTCCTTTACTGTTTTTGTTTATTGCCTGTTCGAATCTTTATAAATATTAAATAATGTACCTTAAAATAACCTAATGGAAAAATGTCTGAAACGACCTTGATTCTTCGCGTCCGCGTTTTTAGCATCTATTAAAATGAATTATACTCTATCCTTCCTTTCGCTTGCAAGGTTTTTTTCGATTTGCTATGATACTTTTTACAGTAATTTTATATAAAGGAGGCGTCTTATGACACACGACGAACTAGCAATCAAACTCCACGAAGAATGGAACGGAAAACTTTCCACAGAAGCAAAAGCAGCTGTTAAAACCAGAGAAGATTTGGCTTTAGCCTATACTCCAGGTGTTGCAGCTCCCTGTAAACTGATTGCCGAAAACAAAGAAGACGCTTACAAATACACATTAAAAGCAAATACCATTGCCGTCGTATCCGACGGAAGCGCGGTTCTTGGCTTAGGAAACATCGGACCGGAAGCTGCGATGCCGGTGATGGAAGGAAAATGTGTCCTGTTTAAAGAATTCGGCGATGTAAACGCTTTTCCGATTTGTTTGGATACACAAGATACCGATGAAATCGTTAAAATCGTCACCGCCCTCGCACCTACCTTTGGCGGTATTAACTTAGAAGATATTTCCGCTCCGAGATGTTTTGAAATCGAAGAACGTTTAAAGGCTACCTTAGATATTCCTGTATTCCACGATGACCAGCACGGTACAGCCATTGTTGTACTTTCCGCTATTATCAACAGTTTAAAAATCACAGGGAAGAAAAAAGAAGACTGCCGTATCGTTGTAAACGGTGCCGGTGCTGCAGGTATTGCCATCACAAAGCTTTTGCTTCGCTATGGTTTCAAGCATGCCATCCTTTGTGACCGTACCGGTATTATTTCAAAAGACCGCAACAACTTAAACGATGTCAAAAAGGAAATGCTTAAAGTTACCAATCCGGATAATCTTTCCGGTTCTTTAGCAGATGCCTTAAAAGGCGCGGATATCTTCATCGGTGTGTCCGCTCCGAATTCCGTAACTCAGGAAATGGTTCGCTCCATGAACGAAGATCCCATTATCTTTGCAATGGCAAACCCAATTCCGGAAATCATGCCGGAGGAAGCAAAAGCAGCCGGTGCACGCATTGTGGGAACCGGTCGAAGCGACTTCCCGAACCAGATCAACAACGTAGTTGCTTTTCCGGGTATCTTTAAGGGTGCTTTGGAAGGACGTGCAAAACAAATTACGGAAGAAATGAAACTGGCTGCTGCTGAAGCCATTGCTTCTTTGGTTTCTGACGAAGAATTATGTGAAGACTTTATTATGCCGGAAGCATTTGATGAAAGAGTTGCAAGAAAGGTAGCAGACGCTGTAAAGGAACTTATTTAATGTCAGAAGTTAATCTTATATACAAAATCACCGCATTAAATCTGTTGTCAAAGGCTGATTTTTCCTTAAGCAATAAACAGATTACCGAATTTTTTATTTCCGGAAACTACACGGATTATTTCAACGTCCAGCAAATATTAAACGATCTGGTGGACTCTGGGATGATTGCCTCCGAGCAAAGTGCCAACGAAACCACCTATAAGATTACCGCGGAGGGATTGGATACCTTAAGTCTGTTCCACGAGCGAATTACGGAATCCATTGAAGAGGATATCAAAAACTTCTTCCAAAAAAACGGTTTGGAAATGAAAAAAGAAAATCTGGTAACTTCCAACTACTATCCTTCCACCACCGGTGGATATTATGTACACCTTCATATGGCGGAAGAATCCAGAAGCGTTATGGATTTGACCTTCCACGTCTCTACCGAAGAGCAAGCCAAGTCCATTTGTACCAACTGGCGTTCCAAATATGAGGACACCTATATCGCTTTAATAGAAAACTTAATGTAGAACAAAAAAAGGGACGATTTCTCGACGGAAATCGTCCCTGCTTACTATATTGTAACTCATCCCACATAGCGGCGAATGAGATTCCTTTTACTCAATAAATGTGCAAAAGTAAAAGGAATTCATCTGCCCATATCACTTCTCCCTTAAAAAGGTGGACTTATTGTACTATATGAAAGGACACAAAAAGGACACAAACAGTTCACATAATGTTGCAATTCATCTCAAAATAGTTCTGTAATTATTGCAAAACCTCTCTTTCTTGTAATTTCCCCTAGACAAGAATTTGATTTATGTTATTATAACTATGCTCTTGAGGTTTTAGTGCAGAAGCTTCAGGAGTTATGAAATTTTTCATATCACTCTCCCCTGAAAGCCGATTATTCATAATCGGCTTTCTTTTTTTTCAAAATCTAGAGGAATTCCTTCGATATTCTCTTTTATTTTCCCTACATATTGTGATAGAATGAAACTATCTTGAGGAGGTGGATTTCACTTCCGATTTCATTGAGGGGTTTTACATGGATATCAACATCAAAAAGATTCGGGAGTTGATGATTGACTTTATGCTCTACGCGTGGGTCATTCTATCAATTATAGATTTCGTTTTCTATTTAGTATTTCTGTATCAGGACTCACTTTCCTACTCGCCTAAAACATACTTTATAGTAAAAGTCATATTACCGTTTTTAATAAACGGAGCTGTTTTTTGCCTCTGTAGCGTGGTGAATTCTTCCTACGGCTACACGGAACTGTTTAAAAACAGGATTTGTGGGGTTGGTCTTACCATTATATGTACCGTAATTTCCATATTTCACTCATCCTTTGTGATTTTATGGCTTCTTCCCTGTTTCGGGTTGGTTTACTCCGCTGTTTTTCAAGATAAGACCATCAAGCGGGTTATTTTTATAATCACATTGATAGCCGTCATCGCTTCCGCCATCGTAAGCTATTATTTATCCAGCGAATTGCCGATTCACTTTTTAGCGGAAGCGGCAGTCATTGGATGCATCTTTTCTTCTTTGGTTTATCTTTCTGCAAATATCCTCTATGACTTTTTCATAAACGCAGAGAGTATGATTGAAGAATCCGACGAAAAACAAAAGGCATACGAGGAGCGATTAAAGCACGACGTTCTTACCAAGGTATATTCCAGATACTATATCGACAACTATTTAGTTAAAATGTTTAAAGATTTAAGCCTTCACAAGCCTATTTCTCTGGCTATGACCGATATCGACAACTTCAAGCACGTCAACGATACCTACGGTCATGAAAACGGTGACGAAGTGTTGAAACGCATTTTTGAGGTAAGCAAAACTATGGACCCGGAGACCGTAATCGTAGCCCGGTTCGGCGGAGAAGAGTTTTTGTTTATGTTTATGGATGAAGATGTGACGAAACACCGTACACAGATGGAAGAATTTCGAAAGGCCTTTTCCGAGCAGTCTTATCCATTTACAGATGAGCACTTTACCATCAGCGCCGGACTTGTAACCAGCTACGGTTCTATTCCTTTTGATGAGGTGTTGGCCATTGCGGACAAAGCACTGTACGCTTCCAAGAAAAACGGAAAGAATCAGACCACCATTGGAAGGATCTGATTCCAATCAGAATTAAAAGATACGGACGAGAAGAACCCTGCCTTTGTGCAGGGTTATTTTTGTGGGTTGATTCGAAAGAACCTCATTGCTTACAGCAAACTGGTACTCCGGTGTAATGCTTCCGTGATTTAGAGGAAACTTTGCATTTTCTATGGATAGTTCATTTTCCTCTCCGGATATATTTAAAAGGGAAAAAAATGCATACTTATTTGTAACCATTGCCTCTTTTTCGATTACTTCCATTTCACTGTAATCATCTATAATCATCGCTTTTTTCCCTAGGTTATTAAGGTATAACAAAGCGGCTATGTTTACGAAGCTATGGTCAAAGCGGTTTCCCACCATGCCCAAAAGGAGAAACTCATCACACCCCCGGTTAACGCCCTCTTTTATGGCATAAAAAGAATCCGTATCATCTTTTTCCCGGGGCAGACGAATCACCTCTGCATTGTATTTCTTCTCAAGTTCTTCCGCAGGTTCCCGGTAGGAATCAAAGTCTCCCACAATCAAAGAAGGGCTTACACCTAAGCCCTTTTCATGATACAATCCGCTGTCGCAGAAAATAATATAATCATCATTTTTTATATAAGAGGCGGCTCTTTTATAGTTTTTCATCTCCGCACCGCCGATTACAACACATCTCATCTTTTTCACCAAGTCCCTTTATGAAAATCCGTGGAATTCGATGACCTCAAAGCCTTCTGCTTTTCCCTTTAGTTTGATGGTAGCGCCTAAGGATGTGGTCTTTATCCGTTCTCCCATCATATCACAAACCTTACGGCTGATGTATATTTTTCCTGCAGGTGCATTCGACTCCAAACGAGATGCTGTATTTACCGTATCTCCGATAGCGGTATAATCACGTCGTCTCACGGAACCGATATCCCCTACGACTGCCGGACCAAAGTTTACTCCCACGCCCACATTTAAAGGTACACCGTATTTTTCCATAAAGGATGCGGATAGTTCCGCCGCACCGTCTACGATATCTTTTGCGCATCTAAGTGCATGATACACCGGGTCTTCCATGGAAAGGGGAGCTCCCCAAAAGGCCATGGTACAGTCTCCCACAAACTTATCCAAGGTACCTTTATTCTTCCGTACGCACTCACTGGTCATGGTCAAATACTCGTTTAAAATCGCCACTACCTGCTCCGGACTCATGCCCTCGGACATGGTGGTAAATCCACGAATATCCACAAAAAGCACTGCAATATCACAGCTCTTGCCGGATAAATCCAGAGCATCTTTTCCTTCTTTTAAAAGCTCGTTTACAATTGCGGTATCCACATAGCGTTCAAAGGTTTGGGTAACCGCTTTTTTCTCTGCATGGGACTTTAAGTAGTTATAAACCACCGTTACCACATACACGCTAAAAATGCCCGCAGGAATCCAAAACGGATGTACCACCGTACCATTTGAATATAATACAACAGATACTCCCACGCTGATTACAATCACTGCTGCAGTCGTAAGGGTCGAGAATAACAGTTTTAATTTCTGGAATGCCAAAAGAGATAAAAAGCAGATTGCAAACAGCAACAGGTACTGCCAACCGTCTTTTGCTTCAGATTTGAAGTTTCCGTCCAACATCTGCTGCACAACATTGGCCTGATATTCCACGCCAAACATATTCTGCCCTCTATCAATAGGCGTTACAACATTATCCTGTAACCCTGCGGCATACGGTCCGATAAATACAATCTTTCCGGCAAAATAATCACTTGGAACATTTCCGTCGATTAAATCTTTAATGGAAACGCCGTCGTAAAAGTCTCCCGGCTCAGAGGTATAGGCCACGTAATAATGACCGTATTGATCGGTCTTAGGGTATGTGACACTGCTATCATATAGTTTTGCCACCTGAGAAGCCATAGAATAAACCTTTTCTCCGTCCTCTTTTTCGATAAATAGGATAGAATGACGAAGTACCCCGTCAGAATCGTACATCGCGTTAATATGAGCCGTTGTTATAACTTCTTTCAACGCAGCAAAAGGCTCTTCATACGCACTCATATAATAAGGATTTACGGTATAAGAACCATCCTCGTTTAGTACCATCTTCTTTTCAAAGGCTCCGGATGCTCCCATCACCACATTGCCAAGAGATTTTGCAGCCTCTACAAGTCTGGCATCCGCTTCTTCATCGGAGGTACCGGAATATAAGGTATCCACTGCCACCACTGCCGGCTTATTGGCCGGATCGGCATTTAGTGCTTCCAAAGCCTGGGCCATAATGGTTCGATCCCAGTTGTGGTACGGACCATAGGCCTGCAAAGCCTCTTCATCGATGCCGATGACCAGAATATTTCCGGAAGAAGCTTCCTTCTTTTGAAACAGGGTATCCGCCACCCGATTGTCCAGCCAATCCCAGGCTCCAATATAAACAAGTCCGGTTACAATGGCGGCCACCAACGCCGCCAACGCAACCTGTGTTATGGTTTTCTTTTTCATACTTCCCCCTAACTGCGAGTTATATTCAGTGCCAGGCCGTAACCTGCAATCCTATTACGGCAACTGTTTTGTCAACTGCCATGTATAATCAGGATTATCCGGTTTATAAATCACATATAAGTGATCTGTTGATGTAACAAAAGTAAATGTTCCGTCTGCATTTTCATTTTTACTGCACACATATCCCACGCCAAAGTCAATGTAATAATAACTTCCTGTATACTTAAAATAAGTACGAGTGCCATCATTATCAATATAAACAGGAGTTGTCTCATCTTCCACGAGTTTTGCACAATTCAGCACTTCTATTATTTCACCCTGAACCATTATGCTACTCAAATCCTTTACGTAGCGATTCTCATCCAAGAGCACATTGAATGCATCATTACCATATGCATATGATAGGAGCGTTGTGTTCCCATCTTTGTCCGATTCAAATTGAACCATTTGCCTACATTCAGCTTGACCCTCTTCGAAAACTTCCTTCATCTCAATCGGCAAATCTAGTCTTGCTCCGGAGGTACCAACCGTGTAGGTACAAGTGTATGTATAACCGGTAGCAGGTTCTCCCTCCCTTTCTACTGTCATTCCTTCCGGAACACTATTCTCGTTAAAATCACAGTAGTAAGCAGGTGTCACTTGAATAGTTAATACCGTACCTTCCGGTACATCTGCAGAAAAGGTTCCTGTGGATGCATCAAAGGTGCCTACGGACGCGCCATTGGATGTTACAGATATATCACCGTAGTTTGCGCCACCCATATTGACAGAAACCGCATAGGTGGTTTCCTGTTCTTCCTCTTCCTGTTCCTCTGCAGGTGTTTCGTCATCCGTTGGGGTCTCGTCCGTCGGATCATCTGTTGGAGTCTCATCCGTTGGTGTTTCATCCGGTGTTGGGTCCGGGGTCGGATTCGGAGTCGGGGTCGGGGTCGGGGTCGGGTCCGGGGTTGGGTCCGGAGTCGGGTTTGTCGTTACCGGTGGTGTTTGGTTCGTATTGTCCGTATCATCTGTCGTCGCCGTTGTAGTCGTTCGCCTACGATTTCCGGTAGGTGTTTGATTATTGTCGTCAGAGGTATCGGTGGTGTCCAAAGTATTAGTATTATCCGTTTGGCCTACCGAATCCTCTTCTTCTTTTTTCTTTTCTTCAATGGCGTCATCCACTTTTTCTATAAGTTGCTCCGTTGTAAGACCATACGCATCTGCCACGCGGTCAGCCAATTCCGGTGTTTCCCTAATTTCTTCTAATACATACTCCGGGAGGTCTCTTATCTCTGTATCCTCAAGAGTATATTCCACCGGTGCATCACTGCCACTAGCATCGGAATTCACCACTGTCAGTTTCTTTCCGGCGTCAACCGTAATCGTTTGGGATTCATTGGTCTCGGTATTCGTCAGCACAACCTCTACCGAGCCATCCGTAATAATGACTTCCTTTTTTCTGGCATTCACCACTCCGGAAGTACCGCGAATACCCACAACCATGGTAGAAGTCTCGATTTCCAAAGTTTCATCGTCTTCTAACTTTTCTTCCACATTGAAAAACAACTCCCCATCTTCCAAGGAAAGCTTCATAGCTTTCTTTTCTTTCTCAAATCCAAGATAGGAATTCTCAGCCAAAGTTATCATTTTGGTTTCATCCAGGCTTATTTTTGTGGAACTTTCCACCCCGGTTCTTAAATGATAGCCGGTGAAAAGATTCATATTTTCCATTATGGATTTGACCGCATCCTTTTCATCCGTAAGGGTAACCTCCCCTTCGGATTTTACCAGTCGCATGACAACAGCAGTCATTTTGTTGCCACCGCAAGCGGTCATGGAAATAATCAGTGTAACAGCCAAAAGCCCTGCCATTACGCCGGAAACCCCTCTTTCCAAAAAAGTTGCAATCATCTTTTCCTTTTCTTTTATTTTCTTCATACTGCTCACCCTTGTATTCTCCCAACACTCTATGCTTCTTTTTTCCAGGCACCGCTTTCTTCAAACAGCGCCAGTATCTCTCCGTCAATCTGACCGTCATCCACCATGGAATGTAAGATTCCGAATGCCTTTTCCGTAGGCATAGCCGGTTTGTATGGTCTGTCCTCTGCCGTTAGTGCATCATACACATCTAAAATCGTCAGAAGTCTTGTCTCCTTCGGCAAATCCTCGGCGGTAAGTTTCTTCGGATATCCGGTGCCGTTTAAAAACTCATGATGGGAAGCCGCCCAAATCGGAACATTGGCGTAATCTCCGTCAAAAATCATTTTCGATAGCATCTTTTCCGTATTTACCACATGTGACTGTATGATACCGCGCTCTTCGGCTGTCAAAGTTCCCTTTCGTACGGATAGTGCGGTAAGTTCTTCCTTATTTAAAAGGGGGATTTCATTTCCGTCAAAATCCGACACAAGAATCTTTCCGGTCTCCTCAATGGCCGCTAACTTTTCATCCGGCAAAAATCCTGCAGCGTTTACGCTTAAGAATAATTCTTTTGCCTCCTCTAAAGTCTTTATTTTTGCCACAGCCTCTTGCTCTTCGGAAGGATTCTCCAAGCCCCGTATACGCTCCATTAAAATTCCCGTGGATAGCTTATGCATAAGTCCCGGTTCCAAATCTCCCAGCCTTGTGGGCTTATCCATAACTTCCAAAGGAATCACCAGTTTTCCCACATCATGGAGCCATACACTCATAAGAAAAGGATCAATGTCCTTATCAAAAAACTTCCAGTCACTGTCACTTGCATTTAGCCAGGTAATAAACTTTTCGGCGTACTTTACCATAGACCGGGAATGATTGGCGTTGTAGGGGCTTCTGGTATCGATAGCACTTGCCATCACCTCTACAAAGGAGTGTAACAGTGCCAATATGTCTTCTTGTAATTTGTGATTGTTTAAGCTGACTGCCGCCAGTGAATTAAGGGCATAAATGGTTTGCTCGTATTCCTTTGGGAATGGCACCACTTCACCACTTTTATCCATGGCATTTAATAACTGTAATACTCCGATGACCTTTCCTTTGTCGTCTTCCATGGGAAGCACCAACATGGACTTGGTTCGGTAGTTGTTTAGTTCATCATATTTTTGCGCGCCGTGAAAATCGTATTCGTCGGATTCATAGACATCCGGAATGTTGATTTTTTTCTTTTCCATGGCACAACACGCACACACATGTGATTTAGAAAAAGGAACCGGCGGGAGTGTCATATTTCCCTGCCGCTTACTCATGTAGAAGTTTTTGGATTTGGTAATAGCGGTATGAAATTTCAAAGAATCTTCCCCGCAAATATACAGAGTGCCACCGTCACAATCTGTAAAACGCATAGCCTCTGTCAAAATGTTTTCCAATAAAATATCCGTGTCTTTTTCTGCAGATATCGCGATGGCAATTTCAATCAGTCTCTCCCTGGAAATTGTTTTCATAGTTCTATCACTTCTCCCGCTCTCGCAAACCGTATCCGGTTATTCCTCCCCTTAAGTTCTTTTTCCTTATTTAAAAGCATCTCATCATCATGAAACGGATCATGATGGGTGATTAACAATGCTTTGGCGTTTGACGCATCAAACACTTTCACTCCGTGCTCCATAGTGGAATGTCCGTAACCTTTTTTTTGTATATACTCTTCTTCGGTATATTGACCGTCTAAAATCAAAAGGTCACATCCTTTAGCAAAAGAAATCAGTCGCTCATCCGATGCTTCGCTGTTCTCGTAATCCGTGGCAAAGACTACGGTTTTTTTGCCGTCGGAAATCTTATAGATCAAAGAGCCTCCGGGATGATTTCCCTCCATCCAGGAAACCGTAACATCCGACAGTTTAATTTCGCTTTCGCCTTCTAAATCCGTATACACAAGGTGGGACGGGTAATCGTCCATTTTTACCGGCCAAAGTGGATTGGAATATACACCATCCACCTGATCTTTTACAGATAAAAGCTTGCGCTTCATTCCGTAGATAACCACCTTTTTCTCAGGTTCCGCCAAATCTTTAAAAAATGGCAGTCCCAACAAGTGATCCAAGTGCGGATGGGTCAAAAAAATGGATACGTTCTTGTCAGATATTCTGGGGCTTTCCATGATGCCGCTTCCCGCATCCAAAAATATTGCCTCCCCATCTGTTTCAATTAAAAAGCAGGTCGTCGCCCCGCCAAACTCTGTGTACTTTTTTCCACAAGTGGCCACAGAGCCACGTGCCCCCAACACCGTAAGTCGCATAGCAACCCCCTTATGCCTATAGTTGATTATATTTTACCATATTATTTATATAAAAAAAATCTCAAATGCATTTTCATCGACCGCCAAAGAAGCGGTCTACATGAAAATCATTTGAGATTTTTTAATCTACACCACAAAAAAGAGACAGAGGAATGTACCGGCCCCCAAAAGTTAGACCAAAAATCTAACATTTGGAGGTCGGTATTTT
>DAIMGJ010000019.1:0-39805 GCA_036723975.1 Lachnospiraceae bacterium | reverse complement strand
TTTCAAAACAGATTTCGTGATTTCATTCGGCGAATATCTACGGAGCAAAACCTTTGTTATTTAACTACAGGGCATAATAAATTATACTGTCGCTTAGCAACGGCGTATAGTTATATTACACAAATACGTACGTGGGTTTTTGGTAGATGTGTTGAGTTTACACTTTTGGAAACTTTTGTTAAAATGAAGGAAACTACGCAAGGCGGTTTTAGTTTCCTAGGAAATTTAGTTTCCTGATTCTGATATAAAACAACAAGGGTTTGAGAGAGAGTATGAAAAATGAGTTTACATCAGTTTAAGAAACTGAATGTAAATAAAGTACTTAGTTAGGGGTAGCATGAAAGAGAAGATTATAGAGGGAGCTATTGAGGTATATAAGGCAAAGGGTCCAAAGTTTACTATGGATGACCTGGCAGCTTCTCTCGGAATGAGCAAAAAAACAATTTATACCGTATTTCGTGACAAGAAATCTCTGCTGGTTGATATGGTGGATTATACGTTTGATGCTATTAAAGCCGCAGAAGAAGAGGTGATGAAACGCCCGGATTTGTCTACGGAGGAACGCTTGAGAAGTATCTTGGGCGTAATGCCGGATCAGATGACCGGCGTAGATTTTAATCAGATGTATACCATGAAGGATAAATATCCGGAGGCATATGCATTGATTGCCATGCGTTTGGAAAACGGATGGGAAGTGACACTTTCCGTTTTAAACAAAGGAATCGAGGAAGGTGTATTTCGCCCTATCGACAATTCGGTTTTCCAGATGATTTTTGAATCCTCCTTGGAGAGATTTTTAAACGGAGATGAACTGGCAAAGAACCATATTGAGTATATGGATGCTCTAAATCAGTTGGTTGACGTGCTTATCGAAGGCATAAAAGTGAAAGATAATAAATAGTTTAGGAGATATATTTTGAGTCACAGAATTTATTTAGACAGAAAATGGAAATTTCATGAGAACTTCCATGAAGAAATGATTACAAACTTTGTTATGGAAGGTTTTGATGTAAACGTTCCTCATACCGTAAAAGAAGTTCCTTTTCATTATTTTGATGAATCCGAGTATCAAATGGTATGTGCATACCAGCGATACATTACGCCGGATGAGTCTTGGAAGGGAAAGAAGCTTCTTTTGACTTTTGATGCTATCGGTCATCGTAGTGAAGTGTATTTCAACGGAAAGAAATTATACGAACATGCTTGCGGATACACCGCGTTTACCGTGGATTTGTCTGATGAGATGCGCTTTGGTCAGGATAACCTTTTGACGGTAAAAGTGAATTCCAGAGAAGATGTGGATCAGCCGCCTTTCGGATTTGTTATAGATTATATGACATTTGGCGGTATTTACAGAGATGTATATTTGGATATCAAAGATCCTGTATATATGAAGGATGTCTTTTTGATGCCTCGCGTAGATGAAGGCATTTCCACCAGAGGAAAATCAAAGGAAGAAATTGCAGCCATGGAGGTAAACGGTAGTTTGAATACCGTAATCGCTCTTTCGGAGGAAGCGATTAAACTTGCAAAGGAACGTCGCTTGACGGTTCGCCAGACCTTAAACGAACGTCAGATTTCCGAACAGCCTCTTTCCGAGACAGGCGTTACAAAGACCTTGGCAGGAAGTGTTCGCCTTTGGGATGTGGAAAGCCCGACACTTTATCAGATGACGACAGAGATTTTGGTGGATGATGAGGTAAAGGATTCTCATATTTCCATGATTGGATTCCGAAACTCTGTGTTTAAAAAAGACGGTTATTATCTAAACGGACGCAAGGTGAAGATTCGCGGATTAAACCGCCATCAGTCTTATCCTTATGTGGGATATGCAATGCCGGAATCCATGCAGCGCCAGGATGCCCGTATTTGTAAGAAGGAATTGGGCCTGAATGCGGTTCGTACCTCCCATTATCCACAGTCTCATTACTTTATTGATGAGTGCGACAGACTTGGACTTTTGGTATTTACAGAGATTCCGGGATGGCAGCATATCGGTGGCGATACCTGGAAGGATATTGCAGTGAAAAATACCAAGGATATGGTAGAGCAGTACCGCAACCATCCATCCATTATTCTTTGGGGCGTTCGTATCAACGAGTCTCAGGATGACGATGAATTTTACAAGCGTACCAACGAAGTGGCTCATAAGTGTGATCCAACCCGTCAGACCGGCGGTGTTCGTTGCAACAAGAAGATGAGCATGCTTGAGGATGTATATACTTACAATGACTTTGTTCACAGCGGTTTAAATGAAGGTTGTGAACCGAAGGCAAAGGTAACTCCTGATGTGGAAAAACCGTATTTGGTATCGGAGTACAACGGTCATATGTTTCCTACTAAGAGCTTTGACTGGGAAGAACACCGTATGGAACATACCCTTCGCCATGCGAGAGTGTTAAACGCCATTAATGCTCACGAAGACATCTGCGGATCCTTCGGATGGTGTATGTTCGATTACAATACTCATAAGGATTTCGGCTCCGGAGACCGTATCTGCTATCACGGTGTGATGGATATGTTCCGCAATCCGAAGATGGCTGCTGCAATCTATGCGGCACAAGGAGAAGAAGAGGATGTACTTGAGATTACGACGTCTATGGACATCGGTGAGCATCCGGCGTCCGTCCGAGGAGATACCTATATTATTTCCAATGCGGACTCTGTTCGTATGTATAAAAACAATGTGTTGATTAAGGAGTATGATACACATTCAGATCTTTTTCCGAATTTAAAGCACGGTCCGGTTGCCATCGATGATTTAATCGGAGATGAAATGAAGAAAAACGAAGGTTATTCCGATCATGTAAACGAATTGGTAAAGACTTGCCTAAATGAAACTGCAATTCACGGATATAAAATGTCTGCAAAGGTTGCTTTTGCGGCAGCAAGACTCGTTTTATTCCACCATATGAGTATGCAGGATGCCACCGACTTATTCCAGAAGTACATCGGTGACTGGGGCGGAGAGTCCAAAAGCTATCGATTTGATGCTATTAAAGACGGCAAGGTTGTAAAGACGATCGTCAAGACGCCAATGTCCAAAACACAAATTGGCGTAGATGTGTCTTCAACGGAATTAATCGAAACCAACACCTATGATGTGGCTGAGGTTCGCGTGATTGCTTCCGATGAATATAAAAATATTTTACCTTACTTCGAAGAATCCATGTTGCTTGAAACCGAGGGACCGATTGAAGTTATCGGACCGAAGGTAGTTCCGTTCCGTGGCGGCATGGCAGGAATCTATGTGAAGTCCTGTTTTGAAGAAGGAGATGCGACGCTCCGTATTTCCTGTGAAGGTATGAAACCGGTGGAAGTGAAGTTCCACGTAAGTCTGATGTATAAGTAGAAAGGGAGAAAAAATGCAAGACAGATCAAGAGTTATCTTTGGTAATGACTTGGGTGAGGCACAGTATAAAAAAGCCATGAAGACCAAGGCAAAAAGCGCAAAGAAATTTGGTGATGATTCAAATGCAAATTATCCGATTCATTTGGAAAAGAATGCATACATCGGTGATTCTTTGGGCGTACAAAATGTGTTGGTCGGTGACTTGAAACAGAACGCACATTTTGATCTTAGCAAACATCCGGACGCAACACTTCCGGATCCTGTTTGGGACAATGAAAAAGGTGTGATTATCGGAAATATCCGTATGGGATTTGGACATTATCGTATGTCCATGGCAATGGCATCCTGTGCGCATCACATGGGCTATACTCCTTATTGGATGGATTTGAATTCCTATTATGAAACTACCTGTACAAAGATTATCGGTGCACAGAACGAGTTGTATTCATTGGGAAGCCGTATGTCAAAGAACCCGATTTTCAATAAGCTTGTTTGGGAGCCGGTAAATTACGAAGGTTTCCGCGCACTTTCTTATAACTCAAACGATCAGGCAAATGCTGAACTTATGGCAAATGTTTATAAGAATGTACCAAAGGATATTCCGGTGATTTCCACACATGCATGGACTGCACAGGCTGCGCTTCATGCAGGAATGAAACATGTAGTATCTGCAGTTTGCGATAACTGGCCGATGGCACTTCACTTTGCGGAAGGTTCCATCCATACCGTCCAGTGTAAAAATGCTTACATGGGATATCGTATTTGTAACGGTATGATGAAGGATAAGGTTTGTAAGCCGATGCCGCAGAAGGATTTGGTTTACACCGGTCATTACGTTGACCATGAGTTGGTTGCAAATATCGAAAGCGACTGCAAAAAGCGTTGTGACCGCAAAGCAAGCGGCAAGCCTATGAGATTCTTGCTTACCATCGGTGGTGCAGGCGCACAGAAAGAAATTTTTGCTGCAATTATTGAGTACCTGCTTCCGATGATTAATTCCGGAAAGGCAGCTTTATACGTAAACGTTGGTGATTACAAAAACGTTTGGGATGAGCTTGTAAAAGAAATTCCGGGAATGGCTGAAGTTTCCAAGGAACACTTCAATGACTTTGAAGAAACCACAAAGTTTGCTATGGAAGCAATCGACGGAGAAGTCGGTGGCATTCATGGTTTCTGGCATGAGAATATTTTTGATGCCGTATATTGCACAAACCTTTTAATGAGAAGTGCAGACGTACTTGTTACCAAACCTTCCGAGTTAGCATTTTATCCGATTCCGAAGCTATTCATTAAGCGTGTCGGAAAGCATGAAATGTGGGGCGCAATTCACGCCGCTGAAATGGGAGACGGTACTTTAGAGTGCAGGGATATCCCACATACCCTTCAGATGATCGATATGTTCTTAGAAACCGATCTTTTGAATGAAATGTGTGAAAATATCAATATCAACAATTCCATTGGATTGTACAACGGAGCTTACAAGGTTGTAGAGATTGCAATGGGAATGAAGGGTGAATAAGAGAGGAGTTATAATAAAATGGAAGAAAAAATGAAACTGAACGGTTCCGCAAAGTTTGGATATGCTTTGGGAGCTGTAGGTAAAGACATGGTTTACATGCTTTCCGCATCTTATATCCTGTATTACTATCAGGATATTTTGGGAATCGAAGCATGGATCATGGGTGTCATCCTTATGGCAGCACGTGTATTTGATGCATTTAACGATCCAATCATGGGCGTAGTTGTTTCAAAGACAAAGACAAAATGGGGTAAATTCAGACCTTGGCTTTTAATCGGTACGATTACAAATGCTGTTGTTTTGTATTTAATGTTTGCTTGCCCGCCTGAATTAACAGGAAGCGGACTTGTAGCATACGCTGCAGTTACCTATATCCTTTGGGGTGTTACTTATACCATGATGGATATTCCTTACTGGTCAATGATTCCTGCATTTACACATGGTGGTAAAGAAAGAGAAGGACTTACAACTCTAGCGCGTTCTTGTGCAGGTGTTGGTTCTGCTATCGTATCTATCTTTGCAATCCTTGCTGTTCAGGCATTGGGTAAGATGTTCGGTGGCGCAGATGCAACTGCTCGCCAGGTGGAAATCATTGGTTTTAAGTGGGTTGCCCTTGGAGTTGCTGTTATTTTCGTAATTGCAATTGTTGTTACCTGCTTAACCGTAAAAGAAAGATCTTCAGTAGATATGAAGACAGCTTCTGTTGGTGAAATGTTTAAGGCATTGCTTGGAAACGACCAGGCTATGGCGATTGTTGTTACCATCGTATGTATTAACACAGCGCTTTATATTACATCAAACCTTGTACTTTACTTCTTCAAGTATGACCTTGGTGGAGTTGCTTGGTATGGAAACTACACCTTATTCAACACCGTTGGTGGTGGTGTACAGATTCTTTCTATGATGCTTTTGTATCCGTTTATGAGAAATGTCTTAAAGTTAAACAACATTAAGATTTTCTATGTTGGTGCAGCAATGTCCATTATTGGATATATTATCTTGCTCGGACTTGCATCCATGGGTGTGAATGGTGTTACCTTCTTCCTTATTCCGGGTGTACTTGTTATGGCTACTGCAGGTATGAACAACGTTATCGTTACCGTATTCTTGGCAAATACCGTTGATTACGGTGAATTAAAGAACGGACGACGTGATGAGTCTGTCATCTTCTCTATGCAGACATTTGTAGTTAAACTTTCTTCAGGTATTGCAGCACTTCTTGCTTCTATTGCACTTTCTGTATTTAAACTTTCAAATGCAGCTACAACAGAGGCAGAGCAGAATATGGATCTTTCCTTAAATGTACCGGATACGTCAAAGATGGGTCTTCGTATGTTTATGACTTTAATTCCAATTGCGGTATTGGTATTTGCAATTCTTTGGTTTAAGAAGAACTACAAATTAACAGATGAAAGAATCGAAGAGATTTCAAAGGAATTAGAGCAGAAAAAAGCAAACGCTTAATGTCTTTTGGGAGAGAGTATAAATTAGGGGTTGGAGCCGACAGGGAGTGTCGGCTCCTTTTTCTTTGATTTTGCCACGAAGATTCGTTGTATTTAAATGGCCTTTCGGTTAAAATAAAGAAGTATTTTTGTTACGGATAAACATACAGGAGGATGTGTTTAATGATTCGAAAGTTAAGTGGGGAATCACCGGCATTTGTGCTGGATACCCGAAACACCAGTTATGCTTTCAAGATCATGGAAACCGGTCAGCCGGAGCATTTGTATTATGGTGCCAAAATCACTGTAAACGAAATGGCTGATTTAGAAGCTCTTTCCGAAAAAAGAGCATTCCAGCAGGGGAATTCCATTGCCTATGATCAGGAGCATTTATCGTTTACATTGGAGGATGTTTCTTTGGAAATGTCCGGCTACGGAAAGGGCGATATTCGTGAACCTTTCGTAGAAGTGGTAGCAGCTGACGGAAGCTTTACTACTGATTTTGTTTATGAGTCAGATGAGATTAAAAGCGGAAAGAGTGAACTTAAGACCTTACCGTCTTCTTTTGGCGACGAGGTAGAAGGCCTTCATGTTACTTTTAAGGACAAAAACAACGGTTATATCATTGTTCTTTCTTATTACGTATATGAGAAGGAAGATGTGATTACCCGTACTGCAAAGTTTATTAACGCATCATCCGCAACGGTTTCTCTTCGTCGACTTATGTCTACGCAGGTAGATTTTAATGAGGCGGGACTGATTGTTTCTACCTTCCGTGGAGCATGGATCAAAGAAATGCAGATGGTGGATACGAAGGTCAGCGCAGGAAAGTTTGTAAACGCTTCCTTTACCGGATCTTCATCCAACCGCGCAAACCCGTTTGTTATGATTTCCCGAGAAGGGGCAAGCGAATACCAGGGGGATGTTTACGGATTTAACTTAATTTATTCCGGTAACCACTATGAGGCGGTGGAAGTAAATGCATACGACAAAACCCGTGTTGTTACCGGTATTAACCCGACACAGTTTAACTTTAACTTAAAGCCGGGAGATGAATTCGAAGCTCCGGAAGCGGTTATGACGTTCTCCCGCGAAGGCCATAACGGTATGAGCCAGAATATGCATGCATTTGTAAATGACCATATCGTACGAGGTGAATGGTCAAAAAAAGCTAGACCGGTCCTCTTAAACAGCTGGGAAGCAAACTACTTTGATATCAACGAATCAAAGCTTGTGGCACTGGCAAAGAAGGGGAAGGAAGTGGGCGTTGAACTTTTTGTTATGGATGACGGCTGGTTCGGTGATCGCCATGACGACAAACGCGCGCTTGGGGACTGGTTTGTAAATACAAAAAAACTTCCTCGCGGTGTAAAAGGTTTGGCTGAAAAGATTAACAAGGTTGGCCTTGATTTCGGTATCTGGATTGAACCGGAGATGGTAAACGTGGATAGTGATTTGTATCGAGCACATCCCAATTGGGCCATTGAAATTCCGGGCAAGCACCATTCCGAAGGACGAAATCAAAGAATCCTTGATTTTGCAAATCCGGAAGTGGTTGATTATATGATTAAAGCTATGACGGATGTGATTTCTTCCGGAAATATCGCTTATGTCAAATGGGATATGAACCGCATCTTTTCGGATGTGTATTCTCAGTATTTGCCTGCGGATTGTCAGGGAGAGGTGTTCCATCGTTACATCATGGGATTCTATCGCTTGGCAAAGGCGTTGACGGAAGGCTTCCCACATGTGTTGTTTGAGGGATGTGCATCCGGAGGTAACCGATTTGATTTAGGCGCACTTTGCTATTTCCCACAGATTTGGGCTTCGGATGATACGGATGCAGTTGCCCGTCTTACCATTCAAAACGGATATTCTTACGGATATCCCATGAGTTGTGTATCTGCCCATGTTTCCAATGTGCCGAATCACCAGACCCTTCGCAAGGTAGATATTGAGCATCGCTTTGCGGTGGCTTGCTTTGGCGTTTTAGGATATGAGTGCAACCTTTCCGATATGAAAAAGGAAGATTTATCAGCCATTAAGGAGCAGATTGAAACTTATAAGAAGTTCCGCGAATGTATGCAGTTTGGAGATTTCTACCGTGGTAAATTCGGAAATGTAGTGGAATGGACGGTTGTTTCAAAGGATAAGAAACAGGCGGTTGGTATGGTCTTCCAAAAGGAAGTCCGCCCAAACTCACCGTTTATGGATTATCACGCAAAGGGCTTGGATCCTTTGAAGAAGTATCGCTTCTACAGTAATGAAGCAAAGGTGTCCGTTAAGATGTTCGGTGATTTGGTAAACGGTGTAACTCCGATTCACATTAAACAGGATGGATTCTTACACGGTTTGATTGATCGATTTGTCACACCAAAGGGTGATAAAGAAGACTACGTCGCATATGGAGATGCACTTATGTATGCAGGTGTAGGATTAAAGCCTGCGTTTTCTTCCACCGGGTTTGATATGGAAGGAAGCGTGCGCATTATGCATGACAACAATGCTAGATTGTTTTTTATGGAAGAAGTGCAGTAATACAAAAAGAGGAGACTTGAAATGAACGAATGTGCAAAAACACGAATTGTGGACGCTACCACAATCAAAAAAATTACATTTACAGCGCTTATGACAGCGGTAATGTGTATCTTAAGCCCACTGTCTATTCCGATTGGCCCTGTGCCGATTACCTTATCCGTTGCGTGTGTATTCTTATGTGTATACACGTTAGGCGCAAAGCTTGGAGGCGTTGCATGTGGAATTTATATTTTGCTTGGCCTTGTTGGCCTTCCGGTATTTAGCGGATTTGCAGGAGGCCCTGCAAAGCTCTTTGGACCTACCGGTGGATACATTGTCGGATATATTTTCATGGCATTGATTTCCGGATGGTTTATCGATCGCTTCCCGATGAAGAAGTTTTATTTGCAAATTGTTGGAATGCTTTTAGGACTTGCAGTGTTGTATGCGTTTGGAACCGCATGGTTTGTGTTCCAGATGAAAGTAACATTTGCAGAAGCACTTTCCATGTGTGTAATTCCGTTTATTGCATTTGATATGATTAAAATCGGACTGGCACTTGTACTTGGAAATACGGTGCGAAAAGCATTGTCCATGGCAAATTTGATGAGCTATTATAACTAAAAAATAGGCGTAAATTTTGTTAAAATTGCACAAAGAAACCCGGATTTTAAGACCACAACACTAGATGTTGTGGTCTTTTTGCTTTTGCTACACAAGATAAGATAATTGTATTTGTGGGAATTCCCTCCACAACTCACAACCCACGTATTTTCGCGATATGTGGGTTGATTTTTTGCCATTTTTTCATTAAAATATGTTTATCAATGGCAGAAAGTGGATGGAAGTGGAATGAAATGGAGAGGAGGTGTCCCTTATGTTCATGGGTGAATATCGACATAATATCGACGAAAAGGGACGCTTAATCGTACCGGCAAAGTTCCGCGAATCCTTGGGAAAAGAGTTTGTTGTAACCAAGGGTATTGACCAGTGTTTGTTTGTTTATCCTCTTTCTGAATGGGCGACAATTGAAGAAAAGTTCCGTGAAGCCAATACAACCAATGCTTCTGCCAGAAAGTTTGCAAGATTTTTCTTTGCGGGTGCTTGTAATGTAGAAATGGATAAGCAGGGAAGAATTCTTCTTCCACCTCAGCTTAGAGAGTTTGCACATCTTTCCAAGGATATTGTGACGGTTGGTGTCTTAAATCGTGTGGAGATTTGGGATAAGGATAACTGGGATGCAACCAACACCTTCGATGATATGGATGAGGTAGCGGAACAGATGGCGGAACTTGGAATAGGTATTTAGTATGAAACAGTTTTCGCATTATTCGGTTATGTTGGGCGAATGCTTAGATGCCCTTGATATAAAAGAAGACGGTATTTATGTGGATGGCACTTTAGGCGGTGCCGGACATTCTCTGGAGATTTGTAAGCGTCTGACAACCGGTCGTTTGATTGGTTTTGATCAGGACAGTGATGCAATAGAGGCAGCAACCGCACGGCTGAAAGAAAACGGCCAACTGGATAAGGTAACCATTGTTCATAGTAACTACGAAAATATAAAGTCCGAATTGGAAAAACTTGGCGTTGATAAGGTAGATGGTATCCTACTTGATCTGGGGGTTTCCTCATTTCAACTTGACACCTTGGAGCGAGGTTTTTCCTATATGAAGGACGATGCCGATTTGGACATGCGTATGGACAGGCGAAATCCGAATACGGCGGCAACAATTCTAAACGAGTACTCAGAGGAAGAACTTACAAGAATCCTAAGAGAGTACGGCGAAGAGAAGTTTGCAAGAAATATTGCAAAAAATATAGTAAAGCAAAGAGATATAAAGCCTTTTGAAAAGGTGGCAGAGCTGAATGCAGTGGTGGATGCATCCATCCCTATGAAAGCAAAAAAGACCGGGGGACATCCATCAAAGAGAACGTTTCAGGCGCTTCGCATTGAATTAAATCGAGAACTCTTTGTTTTGGAAGAGACGCTGGATACTATGATAGATCTTTTGAATCCGGAGGGAAGACTTGCAATCATTACCTTCCATAGTTTGGAAGATCGTATCGTTAAAAATATTTTTAAAAGAAATGAAGACCCATGCACTTGCCCGAAGGATTTCCCGGTGTGTGTATGCGGAAAGAAGTCAAAAGGCAAGGTGTTAACCAGAAAGCCGATTTTGCCAAGCGAGCAGGAGCTCGGGGAAAACTCCCGCTCAAAAAGTGCAAAGCTTCGTGTGTTTGTAAAAAGATAGCAATGGAGTGCTATGTTTGTTCCTTTCCTGCGTGATGCGGATCGGGAGTATAGTAATGAGGTGTGTGTAATGAGAGAAGTCAGCAATTATACATTTGACAACGGATATTCCAATTATAATCAGGGTGTTTCTGAAATTGGCACCTACGGTTATGAGGCGAATTATATTGCAGGCAATACTGTTTATGTAGGTGATATTCTTCCTGATGCGGAGACTCTTCGCAGAGAACGTGAGGAAGAAAAAATTCGTCGCAAGAAGAATCTGGCTCGAAAAAATGCCCGCGCGCTACGAAGAAGCCGTCGAATGGCTTTTCGTGTTGTTTTAGCTGCGGCAGCGTTTTGTGCTTTTTTTGTGGGATACGTGAATCTTCAGACATCGATTCGCGCTCATATGAAAAATATTGCAACATTAAAGACAGAAATCAGTGATATGAAGGCTTCAAACAGCGCAGCAGAGAGCAGAATCAATACTGCGGTAGATATCAACGAGATCAAAAACACAGCGTTAACCGAATACGGAATGGTCTATGCAAATGAGGGGCAAATAGTGTATTATGATATCTGCGAAGAAGATTATATGAGCAAGTATCAGGATTAATTAGCTGTGGTTAGGAAAAGAAAAAAGGAACCAAAAACAAATAATAAATTATCAAGAAGAATGCAAAGAAGACTTACCTTATTTTTTGGTCTTATCTGCGTTCTTTTTGTTGTTCTTATCGGTAAGCTGATGTATATCGAATATACCGAGGGAGAACGGTACAAAAAAATCGTTTTATCTCAGCTGCAGTATGACAGTACCACAATTCCTTACAAGCGAGGGGATATTATTGATTCCAAGGGAACGGTTCTGGCCACTTCCGTGGATGTGTACAACGTGGTATTGGATGCCAAGGTTTTAAACGAAAATAAGGAAGAAGTTGTTGAGGAAACCGTAAAGGCGGTAGATAAGTGTTTCTCTGAAATTGCATCGGAGGATGTAAAAACCGCACTGAAAGAAAAACCGGACAGCCGGTATGTGGTTTTGGCGAAAAAGGTTTCCTACGAAGAAATGGCTTCTTTTTCGGAGTACAAGGATAATACTGCCGGAATCTGGTTTGAGAAAGAATATGACAGAGTGTATACCTATCCGACCATAGCTTCTCAATTGGTTGGGTTTGTATCTGCGGGAAATAACGGTGTCAGCGGACTGGAAAATGAGTATAACGATACCTTAAACGGCGTCAACGGTCGTTCCTACGGTTATTTGAACTCTGATAACGATTTGGAAAAAACAGTGGTTGAGCCTGAAAACGGAAAGAATATAATTACCACTATCGATATGAATATACAAAGCATTGTGGAATATGAAATCAGTGCTTTCAATCAGGCCTTTTCTGATGAAGAAGGACATGACGGAAGTTTAAACACAGCTGTTTTAGTTATGAATCCGCAAAACGGTGAAGTCTACGCCATGGCTACTTATCCTTCCTTTGATCTGACAAATCCCAGAGATTTATCATCAAGGTATTCTGAGGAAGAGTTGGCTGCCATGGATTCGCAAACACAGCTGGATATTCTAAACGGACTATGGCAGAACTTTCCGATTTCTCATACCTACGAGCCGGGATCTACATTCAAGCCTTTTACAGTGGCCATGGGCTTAGAGTCCGGAACATTAACCGGGGATGAGACCTATTACTGTGACGGTGGTGAGCATATCAGCGATTATTATGTTCGATGCGTGAATCGTAACGGTCATGGTATGGAAACCGTGGCAGGGGCGCTTATGGATTCCTGCAACGATGCTTTGATGCAGATGTCCTATGTTATCGGTGCCGCAAATTTTGCTTATTATCAAAATCTCTACGGATTTGGACAAAAGACAAATATTGATCTTCCCGGTGAGGCCAGAACCAATTCTTTGATTTATGGCGAGGGGGATTTGGAAAAAACAATTAATATTGCTACCAACTCCTTCGGACAGAACTTTAATACCACCATGATTCAGTTGGGAAGCGGTTTTTGTTCTTTGGTAAATGGAGGAAAACTCTACCAGCCTCATGTGGTAAAACGAATCGAAGATGAGTCCGGAAATGTGATTAGTGAAATTTCTCCGGTTGTGGAAAAGGAAACGGTTTCCAAAGAGGTTTCCAATCAGGTAAAAGGGTACCTGCGACAGGTGGTTTCGGAAGGAACCGGTAAGACCGCCGGAGTTTACGGATATGATTTAGGCGGAAAAACGGGTACGGCACAGAAACTTCCCCGTGGAGATGGAAACTATTTGGTGTCCTTTATCGGCTATGTGCCTCAGGAGAATCCGCAATTATTGATTTATTGCGTTGTGGATACCCCGAACACTTCGGATCAGGCACACAGCGTGTTTGCCCAGGAAATTGTTCATAATGTTTTGGTACAGATTTTGCCATATTTAAATATTCCGACGGTAGAGGAACCGGAAGGCTCCACAGCTGTTTCCGGAATTATTCCATACCAGTAAAGAAAGGAAGTAGGAAAGTATGTCATATTATATGATGGTTGGTCTTTCGGCAGGATTGTCATTTTTTATTGTGGTTTTATTCATGCCGTATCTGATTAAAAAGCTAAAGGAGTTAAAGGCTTCGCAGACGGAGCGGGAGTGCTTGGAATCCCATAAGGCAAAGACCGGTACCCCGACTATGGGAGGGCTGTTGATTCTTTTGGGATTTATAGTTGCCGGTATTTTTATTTGCGCCCGTTTTCAGGGAAGAAGCATTCCGGTTTTGATCCTTACAGTAGGTTTTGGAATCATTGGATTCTTGGATGATTTTTTAAAGGTAGTTCTTCGTAGAAGCGATGGTCTTCTTCCTTGGCAGAAGTTTGGACTACAGGTAATCGTTACCGCCGGATTTGCTTATTATTTGACCCAGGTGCTTAACGTAAGTCTTGCTATGCGCATTCCGTTTTTGCCGGGACAGTATTTGGATTTTGGCTGGTTTAACTATGTGGTTTTATTCTTTGCTGTCATCGGAACCGTAAACGGAACCAATTTTACGGATGGATTGGATGGACTGGCTACTTCTGTAACTATGATAGTATGTGTGTTCTTCTGGGCGGTATGCGCCAAGGAAGCACCGGATTTGGCTTGTACAGTAATTGCCATGTTTGCAGCTCTTTTAGGCTTTTTACTTTACAATCATCATCCTGCAAAAATTTTTATGGGAGATACAGGTTCTCTTGCCCTTGGCGGATTTGTGGCAGGCGTCGCTTATGTGCTTCAGATGCCGTTGTTTATCATTTTGGTAGGATTGATTTATTTGGTGGAAGTTATTTCTGTAATTTTGCAGGTTGGTTACTTTAAATTGACACATGGAAAACGTATCTTTCGAATGGCCCCGATTCATCATCATTTTGAGTTGGGCGGATGGTCAGAAAAGAAGGTGGTAGTGGTATTTGATTTGATTACCCTTGTGATGTGTGTGATTGCATTTTTAGGAGTTTATTAAATGGAAACATATTTGGTTGTAGGAACCGGGAAAAGCGGAATTGCTGCCGCTACATTATTAAAAGAAAAAAACGAGAAGTTTTATTTATATGACGGAAATACATCTTTGGATGTAGAAGGGTTTTTGAAAGAACATCCTGAAATTTCGGATGCAAAGGTCTTCCTCGGGGAAGTGCCGGAGGAAGTAAAAAAAGAAGTAACCATAGCGGTTCTTAGTCCGGGAGTTCCTGTGGACAGTGATTTTGTAAAAGATTTGGAGACCTATGGCATTCGCCTTTCCGGAGAAATTGAACTGGCATATAGCCTTGGAAAAGGACGGGTGGTTGCCATTACAGGAACCAATGGAAAGACCACCACAACCGCGCTTACGGGATGCTTGATGGAAGAGTTTTTCTCCGACGTTCGTGTGGTTGGAAATATTGGAATTCCATATACGGGACGCGTATCCGATGCGACAGATGAGAGCGTGTTTGTTGCAGAGATTTCCAGCTTCCAGTTGGAAACCGCAGATACTTTTTATCCAAAGGTAAGTGCGATTTTAAATATCACTCCGGATCATTTGGACAGACATCATACGATGGAAAACTACATTGCTGCCAAGGAATCCATTACAAAGAATCAAAAAGCAGATGATGTTTGTGTGCTAAATTATGAAGATGAAGTCCTTCGTGAGTTTGGAAAGACGTTGCCTTGCAAGGTTGTATATTTTTCAAGTGCTTCCAAACTTCCTGACGGCGTAGACGGGTACTATTATGAAAACGGCGCTATCTGCAAAATGCCGGGAGAGAAGTTTATCGATGTAAGCGAGCTTCATATTTTAGGACTTCATAATTTTGAAAACGCCATGGCTGCCATTGCGATGGCAGAGGCCATGGAAGTTCCTGCCGAAAAGATAAAAGCCGGACTTCGTAAGTTTACCGCAGTGGAACATCGTATTGAATATGTATGTGAAAAACGAGGCGTTCGTTTCTATAATGATTCCAAGGGAACCAATCCGGATGCAGCGATTAAGGGAATTCAGGCGATGGACCGCCCAACCTGGTTAATCGGTGGCGGGTATGATAAGAATTCCACCTATGATGAATGGATTGACAGCTTTGACGGAAAAGTAAAGCGTTTGGTTTTGATTGGACAGACCCGAGAAAAGATTGCCGAGTGCGCAAAGGCTCACGGATTCTTGGATGTGGAGTTTGCGGAAAGCTTGGAAGAGGCAATGGATATCTGCTATCAAAATGCTGTTTCCGGGGATGCGATTTTGCTTTCTCCCGCTTGCGCAAGCTGGGGGATGTTTAAAAACTATGAAGAGCGTGGCGATATGTTTAAAGAACATGCGCGGGCATACGATGAGTAGTATTTGAGGAGTATTTAATGTCAAAGAACAACCGATTGAAAATTCAATATTTTGATTTCGGATTGCTGATTTGCGTGGTTATGCTGGTGGCCTTTGGTTTGGTTATGATTTATTCCACCAGCGCATACAATGCCACCTTTCGATTTGGAGACGGACTGCTATATGTTCGTAAACAGCTGATTTCCGCAGCTATCGGATTTGCGGGACTGATCTTTTTTACGGTATTTGATTATCGAAAGTGGAAGTATTTTGCGTTACCGCTATATCTTTTCTCGCTGATTCTTTGTGTAATGGTTATTTTCGTCGGAAAATCGGAAAACGGTTCTGCCAGATGGTTTAGTGTGGCGGGAATGTCCGTTCAGCCTTCGGAGCTTGCAAAGATTTCCGTGATTTTCTTTTTGGCGGTTTTGATTTCAAAATCAGATAACGTTTTGAAAGGGACGGAAAATGTACTAAAGGTCTTTGGCCTGGTACTTCCTATTGTGGCGGTGGTGGCTTATGCCAACCTTTCCACAGCGATTATTATTCTGGGTGTAACCTTTATCATGCTGTTTGTAGCCAGCCGTGAGCTGAAGGTCTTTGGAATATTTATTTTGATGGCAATCATTGGTGTTTTAGGTATTTTGCTTATGGGTGCCGGATATCGTATGACACGTATCGAAGCATGGCTTCATCCGGAGAATTATTCCACGACGGACCAGGCGGTATATCAGACGGTACAGGCGTTGTATGCCATCGGTTCCGGTGGTTTGTTTGGAAAAGGCTTAGGAGAAAGCTTTCAGAAGAACTTTGTGCCGGAAGCCAAAAACGATATGATTTTTTCTATTATTTGTGAGGAACTGGGCCTTTTTGGTGCAATCTGCGTGATTGTTTTGTATCTGATTTTGATTTGGAGACTGATGGTCATCGCCCTAAATGCGACGGATAAGACCGGAGGCTTTATTTGTGTCGGTGTTATGACACACATTGCGTTACAGGTGATTTTTAATATTGCGGTTGTTACAAATACTATGCCGAATACGGGAGTTACGCTTCCTTTTATCAGCTACGGAGGAACCGCTATTATTGTTTTGCTTACAGAAATAGGACTGGCACTTGGCGTGTCGAAATATATAGAACCGGTATAAAAGGATGTCAAGCAGAAAGAAAAAAGTAGAAGAAAAAGTAAAAAAACGATCCATAAAGAGATTTTTCGGCGTGCTTTTCGGCGTTTTGATGGGCGTGGCGATTGTAGGTGTATCCGCTTTTTTAATTATCAGTATCTTTTTTACGGTAAAAAAAGTGGAATACGAGGGTACGACTATTTACACGGACGAGCAGTTGAACGAAATGATTTTTACGGAGGAATACGATAAAAACTGCGTGTATGTTTGGGCGAAAAACAAGGTTTTTCCAAGAAAAGATATTCCTTTTGTGGAGAGCATTACTGTTCGGATGAAAAATCCGAATACTCTTAAAATTACCGTTAAGGAAAAAGCGAAGGTATGTCGTATGACGGATGTTACCGGAATGCAGGTATACTTTGACTCAAACAATGTGGTGACGGAAGTATCGGATGTGGTATTTGATACCGTCCCGGTGGTTACAATGGAAGATGTGGAATTGTCGGATTTGTCTGTGGGAGATCCGCTTCCCTTTAAATCAAAACGTGGCAATGAATTAAAAAACCTCATGCTTAACTTAAAGGAGCAGGGGATAGGAGTTTCGGCACTTCATTTTTCCTCCGAGGGAGGTATTTTTCTAACTTGTGAAGGAATTACGATTAATTTTGGCTCCTCCGCAAACACAGATGCAAAAATCCTGCGATTAAAATACATTCTTCCTCAGCTGCAAGGAATGAGCGGAACACTACATCTTGAGGATTGGACAGAAGGAAATCGAGATATTGTGTTTGAAAAAAATGAATAAACTCATAAAAATAGGTTGAAAATTAGGTGGAAAACCTATATTATAAATAAGAGTTTTTATATTAAGAAGAATTATCAATTACTTGTGAGATAGACTAAAGCGAGAGATGAAATGATGAGGAGGATGGAATTTTGGTAGAGTTAATTCCGGAAGAGACAACTGGAAATGCCCGTATTGTCATTATAGGTGTTGGTGGCGGCGGAAATAATGCCATTAACCGTATGGTTGAGACAAATATTACCGGTGTTGAACTGGTGGCTATAAATACAGATAAGCAGGTTCTGGACAAGAACAAAGCTCCAAAGCGTATTCAGATTGGTGAAAAGCTTACACACGGTCTTGGAGCAGGCGGAAACCCGGAGGTTGGTGAGCAGTCTGCTATGGAAAGTGAAGAAGATATTCAGGCAGCTATCAAGGGTGCCAACATGGTTTTCGTTACCTGTGGTATGGGTGGTGGAACCGGTACCGGAGCAGCACCTGTTATTGCAAAGCTTGCAAAGGATCAGGGTATCCTTACCGTAGGTATTGTTACCAAACCTTTTACACTTGAGCAGAAGTTCCGCCGTGTTCGTGCAGAGGAAGGTATTTCAAAGATTAAAGAAAATGTTGATTCTTTGATTGTTATTCCGAATGATAACGTTCTTAAGATTTCCGATCGTAAGACATCTTTCAACGATGCATTCATGACTGTTGATGAAGTACTGCAGCAGGCTGTCAGAGGAATCACCGATATTATTAATGATACCGGTACAATCAACCTTGACTTTGCTGATGTTCAGACAGTTATGAAGGACAAGGGTATTGCTCACATCGGTATCGGTGTTGGTAAGGGAGACACCAGAGCTCTTGATGCAGTACAGATGGCGATTTCTTCACCTCTTTTGGATACAACCATCGAAGGTGCAAGTCACATCATCATCAACTTGTCAGGAAATGTGGGACTTTTGGATTACCAGGAAGCTTCTCAGTATATCGAGGATCTTACCGGTGATGATACAAATACATTTGTTGGTATTGTTGAGAATCCGGATGCGGATGATCAGGTAGTTGCAACTATTATTGCAACAGGACTTCCTGAAGATGAGCCTGTAGCAGGTTCCGTTTTCCCGGGACTTTCCTATCCGACACAGGGAACATCTTCCGCACAAAATGTTGCATTCCGTAGTGCAAACAATCGTGTTCAGGCAGCAAGAACTCAGTCACAGTTCGGTCAGAGACCGACGGTTCCGACCACTCCGGTTCAGCCACAGGTTACGAATCCGACTCCTGCTACGCCGGTAGGTACACATCCTGTCCAGCCGGGAGTTCAACCACAGGCTACACCGCAGACACAGTTTAATTCTTTACAGAGACCGGTTCAGCCACAGAGTACAGTGAAGCAGGAAAACATCAAAGTTCCTGATTTCTTAAAGAACACAAAAAAATAATTTACATGAACGTTTTTTGGGAGTCAGCACACGCTGGCTCCTAATTTTTTGGAGATAAGGTATGATTATAAAATTTTTGGGTGCAGATCATGAGGTGACAGGAAGCTGTCATTATGTTGAGGTAGGAAAACGTAAGTTTTTGGTGGATTGTGGTATGGAGCAAGGTCCGGATCTTTACGAGAACCAGGAGATTCCCGTAAATGCGTCTGAGATTGATTATGTGTTTATAACCCATGCCCATATCGATCATTCCGGACTTTTACCTCTTTTGTATTCCCATGGATTTCGCGGTTCCATTTATTCTACCCAGGCGACCATGGAGCTTTGCCGGATTATGTTAAAGGATTCCGCGCATATTCAGGAGTTTGAAGCAGAATGGAAAAACCGTAAGGCAAAGCGTGCGGGAAAATCCGAAGTGACGCCCATGTATACAGTGGAAGACGCGATAAACACCATGGAGTATTTTAAGCCCTGCTTTTATGATGAGGAGTATGAAATCTGTGATGAGATTTCCATTCGCTTTATTGATGCCGGACATCTTTTGGGTTCTTCAAGCATTGAGTTTATTTTGCGGGAGACGGATGAAGACGGGTACGGTGGTACTTCCAACCACGGTATAGTAGAACGTAAAGTCGTTTTCTCCGGCGATATCGGTACACCCAATCGACCACTGATAAAGGATCCCTGCTTTTTCCATGAAGCGGATTATGTCATTATGGAATCCACTTACGGAAACCGCGTGCGAGGAGAACTGCCGGATTTCGGTCATGCCTTGGCAAAGGTGTTACAGGAAACGCTGGATAAGGGTGGAAATCTTGTAATTCCGGCATTTTCTGTGGGTCGTACCCAGGAAATGTTATATTTTTTAAGAAAGATAAAAGAGGAAAACCTAGTTGTCGGACACGATAACTTTCCGGTATATATGGATTCTCCGCTGGCTGTGGAAGCTACCCATATTTTTAACTCCAATATAAAGGAATGCTTTGATGAGGAAGCACTTTCCATGGTGGAAAAGGGCATTAACCCCATTACCTTCCCGGGACTTCGGGTGGCGGTTTCTCCTGATGAATCAAAAATGATCAACTCTGATAAGCAGCCAAAGGTAATTATTTCCGCTTCCGGAATGTGCGAGGCAGGTCGTATTCGACATCATTTAAAGCATAATCTTTGGAGAGAAGAGTCCACGGTTTTATTTGTGGGATATCAGGTGCCGGGAACCCTGGGACATCATTTGTTAAATGGGGGGACGGAAGCCAGACTTTTTGGTGAGACCGTTTCCGTAAATTGCCGTATCGAAAACCTTCCGGGTATCAGCGGTCATGCAGATAAAGAAGGACTTTTAAACTGGGTGGGATGTTATAAAGAGCATCCGCCAAAGAAAGTTTTTATCGTTCATGGCGATGATGATGTGGTAGATGCGTTTGCAAAAGATGTGCAGGCTACCTTTGGATATGATACCTATGCGCCGTATTCCGGTGATGGATTTGACTTAATTACCGGACGAATGATTTCCGAAGGCAGTAAGGTAGCAAAAGAAAAGAAGCAATCAAGCCTTAAACCAAGTTCTAATGTGTTTGCAAGACTTCTTGCAGCCGGTCAGCGCCTTATGCATGTGATTGAAAAATGCGAAGGTATGGCAAACAAGGATTTGGCTAAGTTTGCAGATCAGATTACAGCACTTAGCGATAAGTGGGATAGATAGAAAGAAGGAAAAAATGGAAACAAAGAAACGTTTGGAAGCACTTCGTGCTGAAATGAAAAAAAACAAGATCGATATGTATCTGATTCCAATGTCGGATTTTCATGCATCCGAGTATGTAACGGATTATTTTAAAGAGACCGAGTTTTTAACCGGATTCACCGGAGAAAATGCAACGGTTGTGGTTACACAGACAAAATCCGGTCTTTGGACAGACGGAAGATTTTTTATTCAGGCAAAGCGTGAGTTAAAGGGAAGCGGAACCACTCTTTTTGAAATGGGAGAAGAAGGAGTTCCTACTGTTTTTGAATATATCAAAAAGAATTTAAAAGCAAACCAGACACTTGGATATGACGGACGTGTGATTTCACTTGCAAATCATCGTAAGTATGAGGCGATTGCCAAGGAAAACAAGGCAAAAATCAATGTAAAGAAAAACTTAATCGACAAGATTTGGAAAGAGCGTCCAAGTCTGCCAAAGACCTCTTTATGGGTGCTGCAGAAAAAATATGCCGGCGTCACATTGGAGGAAAAACTTACGAATCTCCGCAAGGTCATGAAGGAAAAAGGTGCGGATGCGCATCTTCTTACCTGCTTGTATGATAATGCATGGCTTTTGAACTTGAGAGCAAATGACATTGCATCCGTTCCGGTATTTATGTCTTATGTTTACGTGAAGCAGAATAAGTGCGTATTATATGCGTTTACCGAAGCAATCGATAAGAAGGTTGCAAAATATTTGGAAGACAACAAGGTAGTTATTAAGAACTATGATGAAATCTACAAAGACCTGGCAAAGGAAACTGCAAAGAAGGTTTTGATTGACCCTGCCATTGTAAATGTTGCACTTATAAAGAGCTTCCCGGCAAAGACACAGTTTGTGGAGGATTATAATCCTACTGAAATTGCCAGAGCAATTAAAAACAAAACAGAGATTAAAAACACCAAGGAAGCACATATCAAAGACGGTGTGGCTGTAACGAAGTTTATTTACTGGCTAAAGAAAAATGTTGGAAAGAAAAAGATTACGGAGATGTCAGCATCTGATGTACTTTTGGAGTACCGCAAAGAGCAGAAGAACTTCCTTGATGTTTCTTTCGATACCATTTCAGCTTACGGTCCGAATGCTGCAATGATGCATTATAGCGCAACCGAGGAGCACAATGCTGAGATTTTGAATAAGAGCTTTCTTTTGGTGGATTCCGGCGGACATTATCTGGAAGGAACCACCGATATCACAAGAACCATTGCGGTAGGACCTTTGACCGAGGAAGAAAAGCATGCCTATACAACTGTGGTCCGTTGCAATCTTCGCCTTCAGGAAGCACATTTTCCAAAAGGATGCATTGGCCAGAACCTTGATATTTTGGCCCGTGGACCGGTTTGGGATGAAGGATTGGATTATCGTTGCGGAACCGGACATGGTGTGGGACATATTTTAAGCGTTCACGAAGGCCCTCAGGGATTCCGTTGGAAAGTTTTGGACAAGAGCAAGGTCTGGGAATTACAGCCGGGTATGATTACAACCGACGAACCGGGGCTTTATGTGGAAGACGGTTATGGTATTCGAATTGAAAACGAGCTTTTGTGCGTAGAAGACCAAAAGACGGAATATGGTCAGTTCTACAAGTTTGAACAGCTGACCTTTACTCCCTTTGAAGTGGAAGCGATTAATGTTGATGAGTTGACACATTTGGAGAGAAAAGCATTAAATGATTATCACGCAGCTGTATATGAAAAGATTTCTCCTTATTTGACCAAGGAGGAAGCGGCTTGGTTAAAGAAGGTTACAAAGCCTTTATAAAAGAAAAGAGTTGGAGACGAAACAATGGGTGAAAACAAAAAACTGCTGTTAATGGATGGGCACAGTATCTTAAATCGAGCATTTTACGGTGTCCCGGATCTTACCAATGCAGCCGGAGTCCATACCAATGCAGTATATGGTTTTTTAAATATTATGTTTAAACTGTTCGAATCGGAAGAGCCCGATTTATTTATGGTGGCATTTGACCGTTCTGAACCTACGTTTCGCCATGTTCGTTATAAAGACTACAAGGGCACCAGAAAGCCGATGCAACCGGAACTAAAACAGCAGGTCCCAATGATTCAAAAATTGCTTTGTGCCATGAATATTCCGGTCATCACCAAAGCCGGATGGGAAGCGGATGATATTTTAGGTACAGTGGCGCATCGTGCGGAACAGGAAGGTATGGAAGTAACCATTGTTTCCGGAGATCGGGACCTTTTGCAGCTTTGTACGGATCATATCAAAATCGCCCTTCCGAGAACCAAAGCCACCGGAACGGAAGTAGAGTATTACTACGCTTCTGATTTTACGGAAAAGACAGGAGTGACACCGCTGGAGTTTATTGATGTAAAGGCATTAATGGGAGATTCTTCCGATAACATTCCGGGAGTGCCGGGAATTGGAGAAAAGACAGCATATGCTTTGATTCAGCAGTATCACTCTATTGATGCGGTGCACGCAGATGCGGCAAATGTAAAACCGCCCCGTGCCTCCAAAAATATAGTAGAGTTTTGGGATCAGGCGGTGGAAAGCAAGTGGCTTGCTACCATTTCCTTGGAAGCGGAAGTGGAGTTTGATTTTCACGATGCGGTTTTGAAAGATATCTTTACGCCGGAAGCATATCTGCTTTGCAAAGAATGGGAATTAAAAAATATCTTGGGACGCTTCGATGTATCGGCACCACAAAACGATGATATTATATCAACATTTAAGAAATGCGATTCTGCAGATGAGTTCTTAAATGCCATCGAGAACATGGAAGGATTGGTGTTGGGATTAGCAACCGCTTTTGACGAGACCGGAGAGCTTTGCGGTGTTGCTGTTTCAAATCAGACGATCAGTCTTTTCTTGCCGGATTGCTGTTTCCATCCCACAGCTTTGTCTGAACTTGGGGAAATGCTGATTCAAAAGAATGTTACGCTTGCAATCAACGATATTAAATCTACATATACTAAATTATATTATTCCAAGTCGGATCTGGGACAGGCATTGTATGAGTCATTGACACAACTGCGTAAGGCAAGAAAAACCGAGGGGTTCTATGATGTTGCTTTGGCAGCCTATCTTTTGAATCCCATTGTTTCCGGTTACCGGGCGGCAGATCTTGCAAAGAATTATATGTCCTTGATGATTCCTTCTTATCAGGATTTGTTTGGCAAGGATAAGCCAAGTGTTGCTGCAAAGGATTTGGAAAAGTTTTGTCAGTATGTTTGCTATGATGCATATGTATCCGTAACGTCATTTGATAAATTAAATGATGAATTAAAGAATGTGGATATGTATGATTTGTATTATGATGTGGACTTCCCTTTAGTATTTACGCTGTACGATATGGAGCGTGAGGGCATTATCTGCAATCGTAAAGAACTGGAAAACTACGGGAAAACGCTGGCAGAAGGGATATCAAAACTGGAAGCCTCTATTTACGAAGCAGCAGGGGAAGAGTTCAATATCAACTCCCCCAAACAGCTTGGCGTAATCCTGTTTGAAAAGATGGGACTTTCCGGCGGAAAGAAGACAAAAACCGGATATTCCACGGCTGCGGATGTGTTGGAGAAGCTTGCGGACGATTATCCGATTGTAAAGGATATTTTGGAGTATCGCACACTTAGTAAATTAAAGTCTACGTATGCAGATGGTTTGGATAAGTGTATTGAATCCGATGGCCGAATTCATACTACCTTCCAGCAGATGGTAACAGCCACCGGTCGCCTTTCCAGTACGGAGCCGAATCTGCAAAATATTCCGGTTCGTTTGGAACTTGGTAAGCAGATTAGAAAGGTGTTTTATCCAAAGGAGGGCTATATTTTTGTAGATGCGGATTATTCCCAGATTGAGCTTCGTGTACTTGCCCACATGTCTGGGGATGAGAATCTGATTCAGGCCTACCGTGAGAATAAGGATATTCATCGTTCTACCGCAGCATTGGTCTTCCATACACCATTTGAAGAGGTAACGGAACTTCAACGAAGAAATGCGAAAGCAGTAAACTTTGGTATTGTTTATGGTATTTCCTCTTTCGGTTTGGGACAGGATTTAAATATTTCACGAAAAGATGCCCAAAAGTATATAGATGACTATTACAAAGCCTATCCGAAATTAAAGATTTTCCTGGATGAAATGATTGATTCGGCAAAGGAAAAGGGGTATTGTTTAACCATATTAAATCGTCGGCGTCCGGTACCGGAATTATCCTCCGGAAACTTTATGCAGAGAAGTTTTGGAGAGCGTATAGCTATGAATTCCCCGATTCAGGGAAGCGCGGCGGATATTATCAAGATTGCCATGAATCGGGTGCACGATCGTTTGATTGCTGAGGGCTTGGAGTCTCGGCTTATTTTACAGGTTCACGATGAGCTTTTAATCGAGGCAAAGGAGTCGGAAGTTGAAAAAGTGCATCAAATATTAGAAGAAGAAATGCATCATGCAATGGACCTTTTGGTTCCTTTAGAAATCGATATGCACGACGGTTTTACATGGTATGATGCAAAATAGTTCGTATTAAAAGGGGAAAGCAGTGGATTATAATCGTTCAGTTAAGCATTTTATTATGAATATTTTTGCTTTTGATTGGAGGGGAAATTTCAAAAAAAGCGAGAATGAAATTGCAAGTTCCAATTATGGCCTTACCATGACCGGAAGCCTGATTACCGTTTTTGCTCTTTTGGTGGGGATGATCTACCAGCTGCTGATAGGCTACACAAAGATGGTGATTCCGTATTTTGCAGGTATTCCCTTCCTTTTGGGGTTCATGCAACATGGCTTTTGGTTCATGAAGCGAAAAAAAGGAGTGACAGGTTCTCTTATTATCGTATACGCATTTGGAACATTTATCTTTGCTTATGTATGCATAATCCATGATTACGTCGGACGATTTGAGGTTTCAAATCTTATTCCGCTTATGATGTGCCTGACCTTGTATCCGGTTTTGATTACGGATCTTCCCTGGAGAAAATTGATTTATCAGATTTTCTTATCGGTCTATTTAATTGTGGCTATTTCCTATTTTTTTGATGTGGAAGACTACCATATCTTTGTCTCTATCAGTAATATTTTGATTATGTCATTTACTGCATATCTGTGCGGATGCTTTTTGGTATATCAGAGATTAAAGACCTATGAGGCACTTAGAAACTCGCAGTATATGTCTACACATGATATGGCTACGGGACTTAGAAATCGCATAACATTTTTTAATGACTACAATCAAAAAGCAGAAGAAGATGCCGTGCTGGGGACGGTTGTTATTGATGTAAACAATTTCAAACACATTAATGATACCTACGGACATATCGTGGGAGATGAAGCGATTCTTTTTGTGGCAAATGTTTTAAAGTCTTTTTGCAACGACGGTAACAATATGTTTTACCGCTATGGTGGTGACGAATTTGTGGGATTGATTCTTGGCAATGATTTGGAAAAACCGGAAGATATTGCGAGAAAAGTTCAAAACAAAGTAAAAGAAAAACCGCTTGTTACCACAGAGGGACTTCGGATTCCGATTACAATCAGTGTGGGAAGCACACTACATCAGGAAGATGATACCGTCGAGAAAATGGTTGCCCGTGCGGATGAAAAGATGTATGAGGATAAAGAGAGAATAAAAGCTTCCCGAAATGATTAAAATTGCATAAATTCAGGGTGAAAATGAGTGGCGAGAAACCTTGAGAATGATATAATGGTCTTGTGTGTATTAAATGCACACAAGACTTTTTTATTATGCTTGGGGGTATATTTTCTTATGAATGAGAAAGAAAAGAGGGAATTGGAACGCTTAAACAAACAGGCAGCGTTTCATGTTACGGCAGGCTATCTGGGCTTTGCCATGGTGGTTCTTACCATTATCTACATTGTGGATGAGATTACATCCAACATGAATGCGGCGATGCAGCCGTATATCCTTTATGATTTATTCCATATCACATCTCGTGATGTAAATTCACCGGAATACAAAGCGGCATTTACAACAGTGGCACCGATACAGGTGGCGTCCACATTTTTGCTTATTGTTACGCCATTTTATAAGGCACTTTCCGATAAGTACGGCCGTCGTATCTTTTTGATGATTAATACGGTTGGTATGGGACTTGGAATGTGTGTGGTTATGATGGCTCAAAATGTGCCAATGTATATTATCGGTATGCTGTTTATGCTCTTTTTTACACCGAACGATATGCAGGTTTTGTACATTATGGAAACTGCACCAAAGGAAAAACGTGCGACCTACAGTTTTATCGCAAAAGGAATCGCCTTAATCAGCGTTTCTTTGATCGGTGTATTTTCCAAGCTGTTTTTAAATGATACCGAACCGGACAGTTGGAGAATGGTATATCTGATTCCGGTGATTGTAGCGATTGTGGTAGGTGTGATTTCTTTCTTCCTCTTGAAGGAAACACCGGTATTTGTGGAACAAAGAAGAAGATTCCTTACCATGACACCGGAGGAAAAGGCTGCAAAGGAAGCAGAAAATAAAGCAAATGCAACCGCAGATGAGGGTGGCGTGTTTAAAGCAATCAAATTTATCTTTACCAATAAGCAGCTCCGATGGATTCTGATTGCAGGATTTATCTTCTTTGCAACAACCTTTTATACATCTTACTATGCATCTGTTTTGGAAGGTTCTATGACCACAGCTGCAGTAGCACAGGTTTTGGTTTTTTATCCGCTCTTTAATGGTGTACTTACCATTTCAAGTGGATTCTTTTCCGATAAGCTGGGAAGAAAGAAAGTGTGCCTGATTCTTGGCGGAATTGCTCTTGTTGGATTGCTACTCTTTGTTTTGGCATGCCGTTTCGGTTGGGGAGCGTTTGCTGCAGGCGCAGCCTACGGATGCTCTATCGGAGGACTTTGGTCTATGTCTGATACATTGATTCTTACCATGCCGGCAGAATCCACACCTTCCGGAATGCGTTCTTCCGTAATGGGAGTTATGTCAGTTTTGATCGGTGCGGGAAGCTTCTTGGGACAGATTATCTTTATCGTATGCCAGAACTTCGTATCCATGGATGTGTTGTTTTTGGTAATCTGTGTACCGTTTATGTTCTTGTCACTTCTTATCCTTATGACAAAGGTAAAAGAAACCAAGGATGTAGACTTGGATAATATCACTGCAGATACATTTAAATAAATGAAAGGTGACAGGGGGACGGCTCTCTGTCACTTTTTTATGAGGTGAAAGGGGGGACGGTTCTCTGTCATTGTTAAGAAATGCGGATTTGCAACCGTTGGCATATTCTCTTTAAGCAGCGCGATTCAGGGTGTTATAATTCGGTGAGCATTGGATTATTCGAGGGTTATACTGGTGACTCGTATATTTGAGAAAAAGAATTTTTTGTAAATTTATAATAGGTATGTACATGGAGGAGAAATGTGGTTTTAGATGTAGCCAAGGCAGAGGGAAATCATCTTCATATTGACATTATAAACGGATATTTTGGATATTCATTAAGGGGACATATGCAGGCTGATTGGAGACCTAAGGGTGTGAGTGATTGGATGATATGGTTCCCGAAAATTCTAATTAATAGGGATGGGTCGCCTAAAGCGAAAAATGGATGGTGTAATGTATTATATGAAGATGAAAATATTATAAGAGAATATAATGTAGAGGTCTCTGACATAAATGAGCATTCAGCAAATGTATATAAAGCAAATCCATATAGACTGACTTTTGCGTTCAATCAGAAGGATAATAATTACTATTTTAAAGGTGTTTTTGTTTCCGACCAAAATAAATCAAAAGCTAATGATCATTACTTCTCTCGAATTGCTACAAAGGTAGAATTAATAGGAACTCCTGTAAGGGATATAAAGCTTATAGATTGTAATGTAGAACCGCTTGATGATGCTCATAGTAAAGAGGAAATAGAGCAGCATGCAATGTCATTACCTGAAGAGGCATTAAAGCAAATTGCAAAAACTAGAAGTAATAATAAGACTGTAATTGTCAAGGAGACTATTGCTCGATATAGAGATCCATACATATCCTGCAATGCAAAAAGAAGAGCTAAAGGCATATGTCAATTGTGTGGAAAACCTGCTCCGTTCAATGATAAAAGTGGAGACCCATATTTAGAATCTCACCATATAAAATGGTTATCTAAAGGAGGAGAGGATTCTCCTTATAATGTCGTAGCATTGTGCCCAAACTGTCATAGAAAGATGCATATAGTTAACGATGCAGAAGATGTTAGATTTTTGTGTGATATAGCAGAAAAAGATGATTAATTAATATGAGGAGAGATATAAAATGGCGGTATTAAGTTTTTCTGATGTATTAGAAAAAGCAGGTATTAATCCAAAAGACGTTAAGTTAATTAGACACGCTTATTCAGATAAAAACTTTAATGAATGCGCTAAAAGAGGGCTGATATTGGAATATACTCAGCATCAAAAAAGAGATTTTAGCAAGGGATATAAGTATTGGGCTGTATTTGTTAGTTCTGAGGGAACATTGGCAAAGTTTCATTCTATATATGAAGTAGGGGAACAAATACAGGACACACCAGATTGTATTTGTCCAAACTTGCCGGAAACTGAAGCGAAAAAGTATAACGGAGAAAACTCAATATTTAAATTAAAGAAAATAGATATATTGGAGCCTTATGAAAACAAGCTAATTATTGAATGGATTGGGGCTAGAGCTTGGCATCAAAAAGGAAGTAATGAAAAGCCAATTGTTTGGCTCCTCCCTGATGAAAAGAAAATTTTCATGGGATATGAAGATACAATAATTAAATACGACGATTTAAAAGAGATTATTAATAATCCTGTGGTATATGAGGCTTGGCATACGGCTTTAAAATCTGTGCATGCTATATACCTTATAGTTGATACGGAGACTGGTAAACAGTATATTGGTTCTGCTTATGGAAAAGATGGTTTGTTGGGAAGATGGAGTTGTTATGTATCATCATTTCATGGGAATAATAAACTCATGAAAGAAGTAATATGTAATTGTCCAGATAGATATCACGCCTTTCAATTTTCTATTCTTCAAATTCTACCTAAAACAATGACAGATGAAGAGATTATAGCTATCGAGTCTAGATGGAAGAAAAAACTATTGACAATTCAATTTGGAATGAATGATAACTAAAGGCAAAGGTGACAGGGGGATGGTTCTCTGTCACCTTTTATTCTTCAACTTCTTCGAATGTGACGCTAATGCAAATGGTCATCTGATCCGAGGTTTTCAATTGGTCGATTCCGTTTTCTTTTCCTTTAGAATCTTTTAGCTACGAGTTGTATTACAACATAAGATGAATTATTATCACCCTTAGGATAAGCTTATTATGGAAAATGATTATGAAGATGTTTTGAAGGAGATAAAATGATAGATGTATTTGGAACATTGGGCCCGAGTTGTGAAAGCGAAGAAGTGTTGACTGCCATGTTTGAGGAAGGAATGACAGGGATTCGAATAAATCTTTCTCATGTCATGCTTTCCGATTGCAGGGAGAAGATTCATCGTATTCATGCAGCGGCTGAAAAGACGCGCACTATACCAAAGATTTTAATTGATATGCAGGGACCGGAACTTCGTATCGGAGATTTGGATTCGACCTATACACTTGTTGAAGGAGAAAACCTGATTCTTGGAAATGGCGGAGTGCCTTTGGATGCTCGAATCTTAAGAGCGATAACTTCAGGAATGAAGATTCTTTTGGACGATGGAAAACTATTGGTGGAATCAGTAGAGGTGACTTCGGATTGCTGTGTCACCAAAGTGCTTCGCGGAGGGATACTTTCATCTAGAAAAAGTATTGCCCTTGAGGGTGCACAGGTACAGATGCCTGTAATGACGGAGCGGGATATAGAAAATATCAAGGTTGCGAAAGAATATGGAATCACAGGAATCATGCAGCCTTTTGCTCGCAGTCGGGAAGACTTACTTCAGGTAAGACAGTGTTTGAAAGAAAAAGGTTGTGAAGATTTGAGATTATATGCAAAGATTGAAAACAAATCTGGCGTGGAACAGTTGAAGAATCTTTTGGACGTTTGCGATGAAGTGGTGATTGCCAGAGGAGATTTGGGAAACAGCATGCCTCTTTGGGAGTTGCCCAAAGTACAAAAGCAGATTTCAAAGGCATGTCAAGACGCAAAGAAGCCTTTTATGGTAGTGACACAGATGCTTTCCTCCATGGAACATTCGAAGGTTCCGACAAGAGCGGAAGTAAGCGATATCTACAATGCTGCATTGGATGGAGCGGCTTCTGTTATGGTAACCGGAGAAACCGCCGTGGGAGAATATCCGGTGGAAGTTATTCGTTACTTGCGAAAAACGGTGGATATGGTATAGTTACGTTGCTGAATCATTATGTTATGTGATTAGGGGTGAAAATATGGACGATTTTTTTGGATTTTTAGTGACAGTAGGTGTGATAGTTATTGCTATTTATGCAAACAAGAAGAAAAAAGAGCGCCGGGCAGAAGAATTAAAAAAAGCGGAAGAGGAAAGACAACGACAGGCTTCCCTTGGACAGAATAAAAAGAAGCATTCTTCCAATGACATCGTAAGACGAAGAAAAGAAAATGAGAGAGCGGCAACGGATATCAACACCCGCAGACTGGAGCAACAAAAAGCGGCGGATGCTTCCCGGATTCACACATCCATTCATGAAAAAGAAGAGGCAAATGAGCAAACGGTGGTGTCTGTTGCAGGTGCGACGGAAGCAGAGCATAAACCGGAAAAATTTGACTTTGAAACTTCCGATTTGATGCAGGAAGTCTATGATTTAATGGCTTACGGATGCGATGGAAGCGACTTTCTTCGCCGATTGGAAAAGGAAAATCACTTCCAATCCTCGTTGGATGCAACAATAAATGCGTAAAAGGAAATGATCAAATAGATGTTTTTTGTAACGATACTTGAGTTAATCGGCACCGTGGCTTTTGCCATTTCCGGTGCTGTAACAGCCACAAAAAAGAAGATGGATTTGCTTGGCATTATGATTATGGGTGTCACAACGGCCTGCGGCGGTGGTGTGCTTCGTGATATTATGCTGGGCCGTATTCCACCCACAATGTTTAAAGAACCGATTTATGCGGTGTTTGGACTTTTAACATCGGCGATTGTGTTTATCCCTGCAAAGTACAATTGGAATATTTTGGAGTCTGAAAAAGTAAGCTCCATCATTCAACTTGCAGATGCCATCGGCCTTGGAATTTTTACTGCAGTCGGAATCAATGCCGTATACAATGCCGGCTATGGGAAGAACGCGTTTTTTGCCGTAGCACTTGGTGTAATTACCGGTGTGGGTGGAGGAGTTCTTCGTGATATTTTTGCCGGAGATCGTCCCTATATTTTTGTAAAGCACATTTATGCCTGTGCATCCTTGGTGGGAGCACTTTTATATATTCCGGTGCTTTATTATTTTGGTGTAACAGCAGCAATCCTTACCTGCTCTATTTCCACCATTGTGATTCGAATGCTTGCTGCGCATTTCCGTTGGAGCCTGCCGAAGATTTCCGGTGAAGAAGAGTAAAGAATCATTTGAAACATAGTATATAGAAGACAAAAGTAAAGTTAAAAATTTAAAATGAAAACCATGAAACTTATGCTATTTCACACGTGACGAAAAAGCAATTTTGTGGTAATATAATTGGGTTATTTTCGTAGGGTGCTTGCGGAAATAACCCATTCGTGTGTTCGTAACCATCCACACGTAAAACAAAACTAAGGAGGAAGTCATCCGATGATTTGGATGGCGAATAAAAAATGAAGAAGAGTATGAAACCGGCGTATTTTATTGCGCAGGCTGCAATTATTGCAGCACTTTATGTTGTAATCACTTATTTTGTGGCAGCATTTAACATGGCAAGCGGCGCTATTCAGGTGCGCCTGTCCGAGGCACTTACCATCTTACCGGTATTTACACCGGCTGCAATCCCGGGTCTTTTTATCGGATGCCTTTTGGCAAACACCTTAACCGGTGCGGTCATCTGGGATATCATTTTCGGAAGTCTTGCAACTTTGATTGCAACTATCGGAACTTATTTGTTACGTAAGACCAAGTTTTTGTACACACTTCCACCGGTGCTTTCCAATGCGATTATTGTACCGCTTGTATTGCAGAAAGCATACCATATGGAGGATGCATATTGGTTTTTGTTTTTGACGGTGGGAGCAGGTGAAGTCATCTCCGTTTGTATTTTAGGTTTTATTCTAAAGAATGTGCTTTCCCGTTATGAGAAAACAATCTTTGAACAGGATGCGGATTCTGTAAAAAAAGACAACCGTGAAGAAGCATTAAAGAAGTTAGAAGACTAAAACTTTAAGAAAGGAAAAAGGATTCCTTTTGGAAACCTTAAGATTTGCAATGAAGGAAATTTTAGAAGTCATCAAACAGGAATTGGAAACAGCGTTTGAAGCAAACGGATATGATAAAAAGTATGCCTTTGTGTCTCTTTCCAATCGACCGGATTTATGTGAGTATCAGTGTAATGGAGCACTTCCTGCTGCAAAGGAATACCATAAAGCACCAATGGAAATTGCTGAGACAGTGGCTGCATCTTTACAGTCTGAGCCTACATTTGAATCTGTGGAGGCATGTAAGCCGGGATTTTTGAATATCAAATTATCCCCATCCTTCATTGCGACCTATCTTAATGATATGGCACAGGATAACGGTCGATACGGTGTGGAAGAAAACAAAGCGCCAAAGACCGTAATTATAGACTACGGCGGAGCAAACGTAGCAAAGCCGCTTCATGTGGGACATCTTCGCTCTGCAGTCATCGGAGAAAGCATTAAGCGTTTGAAACGCTTTGCCGGAGATAAAGTAATCGGTGATGTGCATTTGGGAGACTGGGGCCTTCAGATGGGACTGATCATTACCGAGTTATCGGAAAGAAAACCGAATCTTTGCTATTTTGATGAGTCGTATGACGGAGAATACCCGACAGAACCGCCATTTACCATTTCCGATTTGGAAGAGATTTATCCGACTGCTTCCGGAAAGAGTAAAGAAGATGAAGAGTTTAAAGCACGTGCCATGAAAGCAACCGCAGAACTTCAGCAGGGCAGACGTGGATACCGTGCGTTGTTACAGCATATTTTAAATGTGTCTGTGACAGACTTAAAGAAAAACTACGACAGCTTAAATGTGGAATTTGACCTCTGGAAGGGTGAGTCTGACGCACAGCCTTACATTCCGGATATGGTGGAAAAAATGAAAAATGAAGGATTTGCTTACATTTCCGAAGGTGCATTGGTCGTGGATGTAAAAGAAGATACCGATAAAAAAGAGATTCCTCCATGTATGATTTTAAAATCCGACGGAGCGTCCCTTTACAATACAACGGATTTGGCAACCATGGTCTGGCGTGAAAAGGACTATCATCCGGATGAATATGTTTATGTGGTAGATAAGCGTCAGGAGCTTTACTTTACCCAGGTGTTCCGCTGCGCGAAAAAGACCGGTATTGTTCCGAAGGATACCACACTTACCTTTGTAGGATTCGGTACCATGAACGGCAAAGACGGAAAGCCGTTTAAGACCAGAGAAGGCGGCGTAATGCGTCTTTCCAATTTGATTTCCGAAATCAACGAAAAGATGTATGCAAAGATTATGGAAAACGGAACCATGTCGGAGGATGAGGCGAAACGTACGGCTCAGATTGTTGGACTTTCTGCCGTAAAATATGGAGACCTTTCCAATCAGGCATCCAAGGATTATATCTTTGATATCGATCGCTTTATTTCCTTTGAGGGAAATACCGGACCATACATTTTGTATACCATTGTTCGTATTAAATCCATTATTGCAAAGTATGGAAAAGATGCGAGTGCGTTTGAAATTCCGGTTCCTACAACAGAAAGTGAAAAGAGCCTGGAACTTGAACTTGCGAGATTTAATTCTGCAATTCGCGGTGCTTATGAAGAGACTGCACCACACAGAATTTGTGCATATATTTATGATTTGGCCAATGCCTTTAACCATTTTTATCATGAGACAAAGATTCTTTCCATGGAAGATGAACAGAAAAAAGGCGAGTATATACGACTTCTTACGCTTACAAAAGATGTACTGGAGTGTTGTACGAATATACTTGGATTCGATGTACCGGAGCGTATGTAGAATTCGGTTTAAATCTTGACAAATCTTTTATTTGGATTTATATTGTTTACAATTTAATTTTGTGAAAGAAGGGATTTGAGATGACAAAGATAGACATTATTTCCGGTTTTTTAGGAGCAGGTAAAACCACATTTATTAAGAAATTAATTGAGGAAGCCTATAAGGGTGAAAAACTTGTTTTGATCGAAAATGAATTCGGCGAAGTAGGTATCGATGGTGGATTTTTAAAGGATGCCGGCATTGAGATTACCGAAATGAATTCCGGATGTATCTGCTGTACTTTGGTTGGCGATTTTGCAAAATCATTACAGGAAGTAATGGATAAGTTTTCTCCGGACCGTATTTTAATCGAGCCTTCCGGTGTCGGTAAACTTTCCGATGTTATGACAAGCGTTATTGACATGGAAAAGACCCATGACGTGAAGTTAAATGCTCTTGTTACAGTCGTAAACGCACTTAAGGCTTCTAAACAGATGAAGGCCTTCGGTGAGTTTTTCAACAACCAGATTGAGCATGCAACCACCGTTGTCCTTTCTCGTTCTCAGAAAGCTACTCCGGAACAGATTGAGTTTTGTACCACACAGATTCAGAACTTAAATCCAAAGGCTGCAGTAATTACCACGCCTTGGGATGAGATTTCCGGTGAAAAGATTAAGAGTGTTATCGAAGGTCAGGATAACCTTGAGATGAAGACACTTGCGGAGATGCATCACCATGAAGATGCTGAAGCTCACGAGCATGAACACCACCATCACGACCATGACCATGAAGAACATGAACATCATCATGACCATGACCATGATCATGAAGAGCACGAACATGAACATCATCATCACGATCATGACCACGAGCATCATCACCATCATCATGCAGATGAGGTGTTTGACACCTGGGGCAAAGAAACTCCACACGTATTTGAACGTGCAACCATTGAAAATGCGCTAAAGGCATTTGCGGAAACCGAAGATTACGGTGTAATCATTCGTTCAAAGGGCATGGTTCCTTCTACTGACGGAACATGGATCTACTTTGATTTGGTTGATGGTGAGTACGAACTTCGTACCGGAGAACCGGATTATACCGGACGCTTGGTAGTCATCGGTGCTCATGTGGATGAGCACAAAGTCGAAGAGTTATTCGGTTTGCATTAGATTTAAAAAAGTGTCAGAAGCAACTTTTGGCACTTTACTTTTTTTGAGGTGATAGACAATGAGTCAGAGAGAAGTACCGGTATATATTTTTTACGGCTTTATGGATAGTGGAAAAACCACGTTGATTCACGAGACGTTATATCGCAATCATTTTGCGGATGAATTGGATTCGGTTCTCGTGATTTCTTGTGAAGACGGAGACGAAGAGTACGATGAGGAAAAGTTAAAAACCGTCGGCGGTCATTTGGTACGTTTTGAAGAAGAGGAAGATTTTACAGAGGACGCATTAAAGGAACTGGATGAAAAGTATCATCCGGATGCGGTGTTTTTGGAATACAACGGCACATGGGAAGTCGCTCCTTTGTATGAAATGGATGGACCGAAGGATTGGACCATTGTTCAGGCACTTACCACTGTGGATGCCACAACATTTGAAATGTATATGTTAAATATGCGTTCCATGATGACAGAACAGCTGTTTAAAGCGGATGTGGTTATTTTTAACCGTTGCCCGGAGGGAGTAAACAAATCCAAGTTCCGTGCCAACGTTAAGTCGGTCAATCGCCCGGCACAAATTGTGTACGAGCGTGAAGATGGCAGTATCGATGATTCGGAAGAAGAACTTCCTTTTGATATGGATGCGGATGTTATTGAAATCAGTGATATGGATTATGCCTTGTGGTTTATGGATTGTATGGACAATCCGAAAAAGTATGACGGCAAAACCGTTCACTTTTTGGCTTTGGTATATAACCCTACAGAAGGCAAAGGAAAATTAAAGCCGGGTACCATTGTTCCGGGTAGATTTGCCATGACCTGTTGTGTGGAGGATATTCAGTTTTTGGGTATGAAATGCAAATGTGATCAGGCAATCGAGCATAAGAGTTGGATTGATTTAACCGCCAAGGTGAAGAATGAATTTGCAAAAGAATACAAAGGAAAGGGACCGGTATTGTATCCGCTTGAAATCAAACCTGCTTCCAAGCCGGAAGATGAATTGGTATATTTCAATTAACGATAGAAGGAACAGTCATTTTATGGCTGTTCTTTTTTATATCTTTTTGTGCGATTTAAACAAACTGACACATGTGACTTTATGATTATCCATGATTTTGTACATCAATTGGTACAACTGAAAAAATATGTTGTTTACATTGGTTTCGTAAACGAATAAAATGCTAACTAAGGTGCGAAAAAGAGGGTATGGCTTTTTCGTAAAGAAAGAAAGGTTGCTTGTATAGGCGACTTGAAATGGAGGATGTATGTATAAGATTGTTCGAAAAGAAGAGCTTGCTGCTAACATCATTCTTATGGATGTGGAAGCTCCGCGCGTAGCAAAGACCTGTCTCCCTGGACAGTTTATTATTGCGCGTATTGATGAAGAAGGGGAAAGAATACCACTTACGATTTGCGATTATGATCGTAAAAAATCGACAATAACCATTGTGGTACAGACCATTGGTGCGTCTACTTTACGTATGAAAGAATTAAATGAGGGAGATGCTTTTCTGGATTTTGTTGGACCTTTAGGAAAACCTTCTGAGTTTTGCATGGAAGAAAATTTGGAAGAGACAAAGAAGTTAAATCTGGTATTTATTGCCGGAGGATTGGGAACCGCTCCCGTATATCCGCAGGTAAAGTGGCTTCATGAACATGGTGTGGATGCTACAGTAATTATGGGAAGCCGTACCAAAGATTTGCTTTTCTATATTGATGAGATGAAGGCTGTTGCAAAGGAAGTGTATGTCACTACAGATGATGGTTCCTACGGTTTTCACGGAATGGGAACCAACCAGCTTCAGGCTTTGGTAGATGAAGGAAAAGTATATGATCACTGCATCGCAATCGGTCCTATGATTATGATGAAATTCGTATGTCTGCTTACGAAGGAATTAGGCATTGCTACAACCGTTTCCATGAATCCAATTATGGTAGACGGAACCGGTATGTGCGGAGCCTGCAGACTGATTGTGGGAGACGAGGTAAAGTTTGCTTGCGTGGACGGACCGGAATTTGACGGACACAAGGTAAACTTTGATTTGGCCATGGCACGTATGAAACAGTACGCTACCGAAGAGGGCAGAAAGAAATTGGAATATGAAGAAGGCGACACCCACCACGGCGGTTGCGGACATTGCGGAGGTGACAAATAATGGATGGATTAGTTAGAGTACCGATTTCCGAACAGGAAGCAAAGGTTCGCGCTACAAACTTTGATGAGGTTTGCCTTGGATATACAGAGGAAGAAGCGGTAAAGGAAGCGGAACGCTGCTTAAACTGCAAGAATCCGAAATGTGTGGGAGGATGCCCGGTATCCATTAATATTCCGGCATTTATTGAACAGGTAAAACTTAGAAATTTTGAAAAGGCTTATGAGATTATTTCCGAGTCATCTGCACTTCCGGCAGTTTGCGGACGTGTTTGCCCGCAAGAGAGTCAGTGCGAGGGACAGTGTATTCGCGGAATCAAAGGAGATCCGGTTGCAATCGGAAAATTAGAGCGTTTTGTAGCTGACTGGGCACGCAATAACGGCATTCGTCCACATGCGGACGTTACAAAGAACGGACACAAGGTTGCAGTTATCGGTTCCGGTCCTGCAGGTCTTACCTGTGCAGGAGATTTGGCTCGTTTGGGTTATGATGTTACCATTTTCGAAGCATTACATAAAGCAGGTGGTGTACTTGTTTACGGTATTCCTGAATTCCGTCTTCCGAAGGATGAAGTAGTTGCCGCTGAAGTGGAAAACGTAAAGAACTTAGGTGTAAAGATTGAAACCAATGTCATCATCGGAAAATCCGTAACCATCGATCAGTTGATGGAAGAAGAAGGATTTGAAGCCGTATTTATCGGTTCCGGTGCCGGACTTCCGAAGTTTATGGGTATTCCGGGAGAACAGGCTCTTGGGGTATTCTCCGCAAATGAGTACCTTACAAGAAATAACTTAATGAAAGCATTTAAAGATGAGGATACTCCGATTTTCCGTGGAAAGAAAGTCGTTGTAGTCGGCGGTGGAAATGTAGCAATGGATGCAGCACGTACCGCTCTTCGTCTTGGCGCAGAAGTACACATTGTTTATCGCCGTTCCGAAGCAGAACTTCCCGCCCGTGTGGAAGAAGTTCATCATGCAAAGGAAGAGGGAATCATTTTTGATTTATTACAGAATCCGGTAGAAATCCTTACCGATGATAAGAACCAGGTTCGTGGTATCAAGGTGATTAAGATGGAACTTGGTGAGCCGGATGAGTCCGGACGTCGTCGACCGGTAGAAGTACCCGGAAGCGAATATGAAATCGAATGTGATACGGTGATTATGTCTCTCGGTACATCACCGAATCCGCTGATTTCATCTACAACAGACGGACTTGAAGTGAATCGTCGCGGATGTATTGTAGCCGAAGAGTTAACCGGTGCTACTTCCAAGATGGCAGTGTTTGCCGGAGGAGATGCAGTAACCGGTGCAGCAACCGTTATCCTTGCAATGGGTGCAGGAAAAGCTGCGGCAAAAGGTATTGATGAATATTTCAAAACTCGATAGTTGTTGCTAAGCGTAAGCATAATTTATTAGCGAAGTATAGAGAAAATAGCGCACAGTTATTATAAATGTGTTGAAGTGGCT
>DAIMGJ010000018.1:0-40931 GCA_036723975.1 Lachnospiraceae bacterium | reverse complement strand
CTAAAGAAAAAAGACTTGCCGTTGGATTTTCTACACATAAAACTATAGCAGAAAAATCCAACGGCAAATCTCAAAATTTTATTAAATCTTTATAAATAAATTATAAACTTTTGTATTATGTGTATCTATCCGCTACTCGTACCGTAGTGCATCGATGGGGTTCATCTTCGCCGCCTTATTGGCAGGAACGTAGCCAAAGATCAAACCGATGGATACGGAAAAGCCGATGGATAGTAAAATTCCTCCGATGGACGGTGTGGCAGGATACCCCATGTAATTGGTCAGTGCCATTCCTCCGGCTACACCAAGCACCAGTCCGATGGCTCCGCCAATCAAACAAATGATAATGGCTTCCACCAAAAACTGTGCACGAATGGAGGAGTTTTTCGCTCCAAGTGCTTTTCTCGTTCCGATTTCTCTGGTTCGCTCGGTAACGGATACCAGCATGATATTCATAACACCGATACCTCCTACCACCAACGCAATGGCCGCAATTAATGATATTGCTGAGGTAATGGTGTTTAGGATGGAATCAAGCATTCCGACCAAAGCAGAAAAGGTATAGGCTGAGATTTCAAAGCTGTCGTTTGACGCATAATAACGGTCAAAGAAACGCGTAATCTTTTTGGAAAGTGTCTCCGGGTCCACGCCAACAGCAGAAACCACCTCAATGGTTGAAAACTTCAAATCACTTCGTTGGATTCGTTTTGCCGCATTAATTGGGATATAAAGATTCGTTCCCACATTAAAATTAAACATGGTGGAATACTCGTTCTGCGTCTCATAGACACCGCTGATGACCAAAGACACCGTCTGATCGTTTACCATAAACTCCAAGGTTTTTCCGATAGAGCCCTCATAGTCACCGTCAAAAAGCGTATCGATCAGTTTTTTATCCGCCATACAAACCATATGACCATCCACAAAGTCCTGCGCGCTGAACATAGTGCCCGCCACCATGTCTACTTTATTTGGAATGTAGTAACCTACGTTTGTTCCAATAACGGTCACCGTGGCATCATTGCCGTCCACGGAAATTTCCGCAGACTCTAAATTCTGAGATAGAGATACCGCATAGATTTCGTCCTTGTATTCCTCACATAAATCGTGAATCATATCCACGGTCATATAATCCTTATCTTCCATCTCCTCTTTTCCGGAGAAGGACCCAAACTCCAGTCCGTCTACCTTTGCATCTTTACCGGCCTTTTCCTCTTTTTTCTCCACTACGGAGACAAAGACATCATTGGCTCCGGCATCCTGCAGATTCGTAGAAACCGATAAGGTTACGGAATTTCCAACGGTAAAAATTGCGATAACGGAACCGATTCCGATAATAATACCAAGCATGGTAAGAAGTGCTCGCATCTTATTGGAACGAAGGGAGTTTAATGCCAAAATCACATTTTCCACAAACAGCATCAGATGGCACCTCCTTCCTCAGAGATTCGTCCGTCACGAATATTGATAATCCGATGGGTCTCGGATGCCAATTCCGGGGAATGAGTAATAAGCACAATCGTCTTTTTCTGCTCACGGTTTAACTTATGGAACAAATCCATCACCAATCGTCCCGTCTTTGTATCCAGTGCTCCCGTGGGCTCATCCGCCAAGATAATCGCCGGGTCGTTTGCCATAGCACGGGCAATCGCCACACGCTGCTTTTGTCCACCGGACAACTCCTCCGGAAGATGCTTCGCACGGTCTGACATCTCAACCAGATCTAAAAGCTCCATCGCCCGCTTTCTTCGTGCCGATGCGGAATATCCCGCATAAAGCATGGGAAGCTCCACATTTTTTATTGCATTGGTCTTTGCAATCAAATTATATGTTTGAAATACAAAGCCGATTTTTTTGTTTCGAATCTCGGAAAGCTCATTTTCAGAAGCCTTTTCCACATCGATGCCGTCAAGATAATAATTTCCGGAGGTTGGACGATCCAGCGCCCCAATCAGGTTCATCAGCGTTGACTTTCCCGATCCGGAAGGGCCTACGATAGAAACGAATTCCCCGTCCTCAACGGACAGGGAAATCCCGTGTAAAATCTCTAATTCATTGGGCTGACCGATGTAAAAGCGCTTAATGATATTTTCCAAACGGATAATCTCACTCATTTACACGCCTCCGGCATTTCCAACCATATTTAAAAGTTCATCCATGGACTGACTGGAATCATCGTCCGGAATCACAACCTGTAAGCCTTCTTTGATATCCGGGCCTGTAATCTCATAATAATAAGACCCCTGCAATCCCACGGTCACATCCAGTTCTTTTGTCACCTGAGTCACATTTCCTTTTTCATCCGGCACGGATTGTTCTTCATCAATCACTTCGATATAGGTACTGCCGTCCTCACGGGTCAAAACCGCACCATAAGGAACCGCCAAAACATTTTCCGCACTCTGGGTAATGATAGAAACCTTTACGTTCATACCCAAACGAAGACGCGGGTTTTGATCGTTTAACGAAATCTTAACTTTAAAATTTGCATCGTTTCCGGAAGACATTCCGCCGGAAAGTGCAGACATATCTCCATTTAAAAGTGCTGTATAATCCTGGATTCCACCGGAGGAAGATGAACCGCCGGAAGCTTTCAGTGCAACATATGTAACGTATCCGTTTAACTCCTCATCACGGGTTGCATCGGTTTTCATAACTGCTGCCATTCCTGCAGATACATCTGCCACATCATACTCGTCGACAGATGCCTCCACATAAAACTCGGAAAGTCCCTCCACAACAGCAACCGTTCCTCCGTTAAAGGTACGGCCTTTTTCAACATTTAAAGAAGTCACCGCACCGGAAATGGTAGCTCGAATCGTTCCCTTTGCAATGGTATCATCCAATTCCTTAATGGTATCGTTATAGTTTTTAATCACATCCTGCTGCGAAGAATCATAGTTGGTCTTTGCATCGGATATAGCCTGATCGTTTTCCTGAGAAATCGCAGCAACCTGTGCTTCCGCATTTTCATAAGCCGCCTGTTCCGTAGATAAATTGGTGCGATACTGCGCCAGTTGGGCACCCCAGCCGTTTACAGACATCCACGCTTCCGCTTCCGCATCATTTGTGACTGTATCAAACGGAGCTGTTGTATCCGCAATAATTGCAGTCTTCTTCGCATTGTACTGGGTCAAATACGAATCATATGCAGCCTTTGCCTGCTCATAGGAAGCCTTTCTGGCATCACGGGATGCAACAGCTGCTGCCAGTCGTTGAGAACGATCTGCCTGATTGGTGGCAATCTGGGTATCGTAATTGGTATCCTGTGTAGTCTTATTGTTTACCGCATCATTTTTGGCCTTTACCACATCGTTTTTCTGCTCCTGCACTTCGGACATATCCAACGTACAGATAATATCGCCTGCAGATACCATATCGCCTTCATGGACGTAGACTTCCTTTACCTTGTATCCGTAAAGCTCTGTGGTCACATCCTCGGAAGAGGACGCCATAATGGTTCCGGTTCCGCTGACAGAAGACACAATCGAATGTCTGGTTAATTTCTCTGTTACCAATTCGTTATTTGTATTGTTTTCTGATTGTCTGGACTGAATAATGGCAAAAACCACCAATGCTGCGATAAGAAGAATTGCAACCAGTCCTATGATTTTCTTTTTTGTCCACTTCTTAGTCATAACTCTTTCTCCAAAATCACTCCCGCCCCTTTCCCCTCTTACAGGGCGCATTTCCATTTTACCACAAAATCCCTGTTCTTATGAAAAAAAAGCGTTATAATAATAACGAAATCGTTTTATTACTAGATTGTTCGATTTCAGGGGGAAATATGTATGACAGCAAACGTAGCGAAACTTAAGGACAGTATGTCACAGCGGATTGTTGGCAAGGAGGGTTTAATTGACAACGTAATCGCCGCTCTTTTAGCAGAAGGTCACGTGCTTTTGGAAGACGTTCCCGGCGTAGGTAAAACTTCCCTGGCAAAAGCATTGGCTGACTCTATCTCACTTTCATTTGCACGTATTCAGTGCACGCCGGATACCACCCCTTCGGATATTACCGGTACTTCCATCTACAATTCAAAGGAGCAAAGCTTTCAAGTCGTAAGCGGTCCTGTGGTAAATAACGTAGTTTTGGTGGACGAGCTAAATCGTACCTCACCCAAAACCCAGTCAGCACTTCTTGAAGTGATGGCAGAAAACAAAGTTACCATCGACGGTACCGAGATAAAGGTTCCGCAGCCATTTATGGTCATCGGTACTCAAAATCCGGCGGAAATGGCAGGCACCTATCCATTACCGGAATCACAGCTGGATCGATTTATGATCAAAGTCACCGTTGGTTATCCAAGCACGAATGCCTCCTGTGAAATGGCAAGCCGCTTCTTAAACGGAACCCTTCACGAAGTCACAACTCCGGTACTTACATGCAACGATATTCTTGCCATGCGAAATAAAGTGCATGAAGTTACCATCAAAGATAATCTTTCCCGCTATGCGGTAGAGATCGTAGAGGCCACCCGAAAGGATGCAAAGATTTCCTGTGGTGCTTCTCCCCGTGCTCTTTTGGCATTACTTCGGTATGCACAGGCACTTGCCTTTATGGATGACAGAACCTACTGCATCCCGGAAGACATTGCAAAAGCCGCATCTCTTACATTACCGCATCGTCTGGTTCTTACCACCGAAGCGCGCATGAACAAAGCAACAAAAGAATCCATCGTTGATGCTATTTTAAAACAGGTATCTTGTGATGAAGCTTAGTATAAATAGGATTCGTCTTTTGTTTTATATCGCCGTTTTGATTGCAAGTATCGTATTTGCCAGCTACTACGGCGGACCGGTATCCTACATTTGGCTCTACGCCATGCTACTTCTGATTCCGCTTTCGGTAGGCTACACCTTTCTTTCCTATCGCAACCTGCGTATCTATCAGGAGCTGGATGCCATCAAAATTACAAAAGGAGAAACCCATACGTACCGTGCCGTATTTGAAAACATCGGTATCCTACCCATTTATAAAATGGGCATCTATCTTTATACCGACCGTTGTATCCTTCGGGAAATTGAGGATGGTTTCAAGCTTTCCCTACATACGTTTTCCAGGGTGGAACTTCTTTCAGATATCAATTGTCTCTACGCGGGAGCGTACTACATCGGAATTGAAAAATTATCCCTTGCGGACCCCTTTGGAATTTTTGATATCGTTTTGGATATCCCCTGGTCCTTTCGTGCCATTGTTCGCCCGCAGATTACGGACAAAGCAAATGCAGCGCTGGAAATTGAAAACTTAATTAACAGCATGGGATTAAAAAGCGACCGCCTTTTGGAAGAAATTCCCGGAAGTGACATGCGTCCCTATCATCCCGGGGATCCGCTTCATTCCATTAACTGGAAAATCTCCGCAAAATTGAATGACCTTGTGGTACGGCTTCCGGACAAAATGGAAAAACGAACCCTTACCCTGTTTTTGCTGGCAGCAAACACACCGGAAAATTCACAGGATATCGAATTTTTAAAAAAGAGAGATTTCTTTTTGGAATTTATTGTATCGGCCACCCGATACTTTTGTGAGCAGGGAGTTCCCCTTCGGGTCATTTATCCATCGGGGAAAAAGAAGGAAACCACCATCAACTCCTACCAAAGTTTTATGGAGTTTTACAACGTTTTAGCGGACCATATTTACTACGATTCCAACCAGACCTTACTTGATATGCAACAGCTTTCCGATGCTCGGAGGAACAGCGTTTATGAAAATGACACGTGGATTATCATTAAAGAAAATCCTGTTTCAGGAGAAGAATTCTACTATATTTGTGACTGAGGCAAAATTGTTTTTTTACGCACTTGCCCTACTTATTTTAGGTGCGGAAATCTATTTGGTTTCCGGGAAATCTGCCTTTGTGTTTTCCCGGGAGCTTTTTGTCCAATCAGCCATTGTATGCTATTTGCTGTATGTCTTTTTGGAATATGGCATACGACTGGTATTAGACAAACGTTATGTGCCGCTGTTTTGTATCCTTCCGGCACTGCTTTTGTTTTTCTTGTTTCAGAATGTGGGCAGCGTAATTATTTTGTCCTACGCAGCCATCCTTGCGGTTCTTATTCGACTTGTTTTTTGTTTTCTTCCAAAGCAAAAAGAAGTTCTTTTATTTAGCTGTTTTGTTTTGGATATCGTTGCGCTTTTTCTACGCTTTGGCCGCCACAGCTTTTTGGGAAACTACAGAACAGACAAGCTTTTATTTTTAAGTCTTGTGATTCTTTCCCTTGTTTCTTTGCAGCAGTTTGTCTGCGAAAAAAAGCTGGGCGCTTTTCCTTTCCACTTTTTCCTTATCATGGCGCTTTTTCTTGTACTTATACCCGTCAAAAAAACACCCATCGACTGGTCTAATGTGGAGCATTTCTTTGAACAGGCCGCAGAAAAGACCTACGATACCTTTTATACCGTAAACGGTCTGTTTGAACCCAACACCTATTCCTCCGGTTACAGCTCCCTTTCCGTTACAGGTGGAAAGATGAAAAAAAACAAGACCAAGCAGCTTTTGCTTTCCGGCATCGATTCTCCTTTCTATACCTATAAAGAAAAAGATACCGGAATCAAAAAAATCGTGAAAAAAACCTCCTATCTGGAAGGACGGACTGAGGCAGACATTTTAGGGCTTTCCGAATTTTTAAGTCTGTTATACGAAAACGGAATCGATAAAGAAACCGCTTCTTACTTTTCCGAAATTTCCACCATGGAGGTAAAATACAAATACATAAATACATCAGATTTGATTGTGCCCGCAGGTTCCATTCTTTTAACAAACGAACTGGGACAATCGCTCGCCGATGCAAATGAGCCTCACAAAAAAGGCTATCGAATCAAATGTACCTATCTTGATATTGATTATGGAAGCAGCTATCTTACCGATCTTTATAAAAATACTACGGCATCCAATCCTCTTTCCTATGAAGAAGCCTGCGATTACATGAACGAACTGTACGGCGTAGATTTGCATTCCGTGGTAACAAAAGAAGCCTACGACGATGCACTTAAAAATCAGGAAAAAAACTGTTTAGATACCACCGGTGCTACCGAAGAAATGAAAACTTTGGCAAAAGAGCTTTCAAAAGGCTGTAACAACGACTATGAAATATGCAAGTCCATCGAAAGCTATTTAAGAGACTATACCTATACCACAGATGCAACCGGCGGATACAATAAAGCATCTACCCTGGCAACCACCGAAGGCATGGCAGATATTGCAAACCGGTTTTTGTTTGATACAAAGGAAGGCTACTGTGTACACTACACTGCTTCCATGGTAATGCTGCTTCGCTTAAACAACATTCCCGCACGTGCCGTTATGGGATATCGTTACGACTTCCCTACTTCCCAAAAGGGGGAATACGACGTAACATCCGACTGTGCCCACGTCTGGCCAAAGGCATATTTAAGTGGATCCGGCTGGGTTCCCTTTGAGCCTACCGGCGCATATCCTGTTGCAGAGGTACGATCCTGGAAGCGTGGAGCAAATGAGTCCTCCCAGACTTCCACTGCTGTAACATCAAAAGAACAAAAAGCGCAAATAAAAAATTCCGAAGCTAGCGCAAAGGAAAAGCAAGTCCTTCGAATGCACATTTTAAAAGTTGGCGGTATCGTAACCGGATGCATCATCCTGCTGATTCTTCTAATGGTTCTTGGAACGATTTTTGCAAGAAAGATGGTCTATCGGTATGCAACTCCAAAAAAGCGTTTAAAAATCGACGTAGAGCTGATAAAAAAATATTTAAAGAAATCAAATGATATGGATTTTTGTGACCGCGGTCTTTTGTATGACTACGTATCCATTGCTCCCGCAGAAAAAAAGGATGCCCTAAGAAAAATCTTTGATTTGTATTACAAATGCCAATATGCTGTAAGCACAACCATTTCCGAAGAAGAAAGTGCTTTTGCAAGAGAGATTCGAAAGGGTTTAAAAAAATAACCCATAAATAAACGCACAAAAAAAGATGGCTACGGTAGCCATCTTTTTTTATTTATATGTTTGTTTGTAATTACTAGATTGTAAAAGTATCAACAAACTCGCCAATCTTGGAAGCAGAATCGGCAACTGTCACTGCACTCTTGTCTACGCCACGGCTTTCCTCTGCAACTGACTGTGCGCTGGAAGCTGCGGTATCAACAGTAGCGGTAACTTCTTCTGTGCTGGCTGACTGTTCCTCTGCAATCGCTGCAACGGAAGTAGCGATATCATTAACTTTCTGCATCTTATCAATCATATCGCGGACGGTCTCGCCTGCTTCATTTAATGCACTGAAGATATCTGCAAAGGTCTCACCTGTCTCGCTAACCGATGCGGAGCTTTCTGCAATCTCTGTAACACTGGTTGCAGAACGTTCGGACAAGTCATTAATCTGCTTGGTAACTTCTGTAATAATCTCGGCAATCTCTGTGGTTGCTTTCGCACTCTCTGCTGCCAGTCCACCGATTTCATCAGCAACGACCGCAAATCCACGTCCGGCTTCACCCGCACGAGCTGCCTCAATAGAAGCATTCAGTGATAACAAATTGGTCTGTGAAGAAATGGAGTTAATCATATCGATGATGGAGTTAATCTGCTGTGTTGCATCATCCACCTTCTTAACAACCTCACTCATCTCTGTCATGGACTTGGAAATATTTTCCATATTGGCCTGAACCTTATCCATATCCTGCTGACCCTTTTTCGCTTTTTCTACCAATTCGTTCATAGTCTGGTTGGTAGCGCTTCCCTGTTCTGTCATTTCACCGACAGACTGTGCAAGCTCGGTTGCGTTGGTTGCAAGTTCTGTAACAGATTCTGCAACACCTTCCATCGCGCTGTGGATCTGCTCCATAGATAAGCTCTGCTCTTCTGCCTGCGTATTTAAGGTGTTTGAAGCGCTTCTGCTGTTGTCCGCTTCCGTTGCAAGCATCTGAGTAACATTCTTCATATTACCTAAGGTATCACGCATTCGCTCAACATAATCATGCATACGGTTGTTCATTACGCCGATTTCGTTGTTTCCACCCTTTTTAATATCAACAGTGAAATCACCGTCAGCAATACGAACAATATTATCCGTTAATGCACGAACCGGTTTTGTAATCTTTGCCGAGATCAAGTACAGAATAATAAATGTACTTGCTACAAGCATAAGGATTACAAGCATAATTGTAATAACGCTTAAGCGGCTGAGTTCTGTTAAAACATCATCCTCTTTTACATAGGAAACCAAAACCCAGTTTGTACCCGGTACATTGTCCATGGATACAAAATAGTCTTTTTTATCATTTCCTTTAATGACTGCAACTTCATCGGTTGCGCCTGATTCAATCTTTTGGTAAATCGCTGTAACGAAATCATCACTTACATCGGTGACTTCCGCTCCAACCTGATCTTCATTCGGTGACGCGATAATTGTCGTTCCACTGAAAAGTAAGCTTCTTCCCGTACCAACCGGAGTATAAACACTAACTGTTTCGGAAATACCGCTTAACACGATATCGGTTGAAAGTACACCTTTCCTACCGTCTTTAAAGTTAACTGCACGGGATCCACACACTACCATCTCTCCTGTTGTCATATCAACAGAAGGTGCCCCAAGTACAATCTTATCGGAGCCGGAACCTGTTTGGTACCACGCACGGGTCGTCGGGTCATAGTCCGCATCCGGAACCCAATCTCCGCCATCAAAGAATGCATCTCTTCCAATCGCCAAATAACAATCGATTACAACTCCCGGATACTCATTCATTCCGGGAATCAGTCCTGCTCGAATTTCAGATAGGTCTGCATAGTCCTGCGTCTCAAGGACGTCAGCAATACCATTGTAATAGCCCATCATTTCATTCATGGTTCTTCCGATATCATTTGCATTCGCGCTAGACTCGTTCTTTAATTCCTTCTTGCCACCGTCAACAATGACGCTTCTGGAATTAACAAATACTACCAATGCAACGACCACAATAAAAACCGCAATCATCGGAACAAGAATAATTAATAACTGTGTGCTGATTTTTTGTTCTCTTCCCTTTTGTACTGCTTTTTTTGCAACAGTACTTTCCTTGCTCTCTCCCATAAGCAAATACTCCTTTGTGCATATATTCTGTGCGCATTTGCGCGACAATTCGCTATTATAATATCATACGTCAGACAATAGAGGAATACCTTTTATTCTAATAGTGAAAGAATCTTTTCTCTGTCGGCGGATAAAATCGCCTTATGCAGTTCTTTCACAAGTTCCTGTTTTTCCTTTGGAATGGAATATTCCTTTAGTGTATTTATAGATGTCAAAGCCGTGTCAATGTCAAAGGCCACCGTAAACTCCTTTATGGCATCAAGAATTTCCGTAAGCATTTTGTCAGAAATCATCTCCTTCGAGTCGTCAGAATACTCCGAATCCAAAACCAGCCCATACGCATCCATCAAATCATTTACCAGTGTTTTATAGTCTTTTAAAAGTCCCGGCGTATGTTTCCGTATGGAAGCCATATCTTTGCAGTCCCCTGCCTCTTCCATATTTGCAGCCAGATTTGAAAGGGACATTGCACCAATCAGACGTGAACTTGACTTTAAGCCATGTACCAAAATGGTATAGTTTTCCCAGTCCTTTGCCTCATAGTAATCGTTAATATGCTTTGCATTATCTGCATAGGCTTCGCAATAGTTTTGAATCGCTTCAATCAAAACATCACTTCTTTCGCCGCAGTTTAACAGTGCAAATGGAATATCAATTCCGGGTACTGCACGAAGGGGCAAAAGCTTTTCATCAAGTTCCATATACGCATTTCGTTTTTTCTTTTCCGGCGTTTTCTTTTCCTCCGAAACCGTCGTCGGTCGTTGAATCAATGAATCATCCAGGTATTCAAACACCATGCGTTCCAGCTTTTTGGAATTCACCGGTTTCGTCAGATAGTCATCAAACCCTTCATTTATAAACCATTCCCTTGCACCGGAAATTGCATTGGCGGTAAGTGCAATATACACGGCATCCTTCGATGCATTTTGTTTTAATTCTTTCATCGCGTGCAGTGTTTCCACACCATCCATAACCGGCATTCGCTGATCGATAAACAAAATATCATAGCGATTTCTTTTTACCAAGGCGATGGCATCTTTTCCACTGGTGCAGGTCTCTATTTTTATCTTCGTAGGTTTTAATAATCCCTTTAAGACCGTAAGGTTTGCAACCGTATCATCCACCACCAGAATCTTTGCATCCGGCGCTACATAGCTGACACGATACTGTTCTTTTTCTTTATTGATGTTTTCCAAGTGCTTGGTGTAATCTCCCAAAAGCTCACAACTTCTGGCTCCCTGCACCACCTCAAAAGAAAAAACAGATCCTTTTCCGTAGGTGCTTTGAACCTCAAGATGTGAATTCATCAGGCCAAGCAACCCCTGAACGATGCTCATTCCTAGGCCCGTACCTTCGATATTACGATTCTTTTCCTCTTCAATTCGATCAAATCTGGAAAAGAGTTTTTCTATGTCTTCTTCTTTGATTCCGTTTCCGGTGTCCTCCACGGAAAACCGGATAACAATGGGGCAGGCTCCGTTTAAAGAGCCGGCATTATCTCCCAGCTTTGCTTTTGTTCCGTCCACATTGGAAAAAGACATGTTTTCCAATGCCGCGACTTCCTCACTTGTTGCCTCACGGGAAGAAATCCGGAAATGAATGGAGCCCTCTTCCGTATATTTCAATGCATTGGTTAAAATATTTAAGGCACACTGCTTGATTCTGATTTCATCACCATACAAAAGGAATGGAACGTTTTTTTCCACTTCCACAAAAAACTCCAGACCTTTGTTTTCGGCACGGGATTTTATCATATTGGTTAAATCATTAATGACGGATGTAATATCATATTCCACCGGAATAATGGAAAGTTTTCCGGCTTCCAGTTTTGATGAATCCAAAATATCATTGATCAAACTAAGAAGCGTATTCCCGGCACTTTGAATATCGGCGGCATATCCATAAATATCCTCATCCGTAGTTTCACGCATAATGATTTCATCCATACCCAGGATCGCATTCAGCGGTGTCCTGATTTCATGGGATACATTGGACAAAAATGTGCTCTTTGCTTCGTTGGAACGTCTGGCAATTTCAAGTTCGTTTTTTGCCTTTGCTGCCTCGTCGGAAATCTGCTGCATTTCAAGCCGCACCTGTACGGATGTCTGTGTATTTTTATTGATATAGTCAAAGTTTTTAAGAATCGCCTGATAGTGGTTTTCCAGAGCCTTGTAATAGGCTTTTTCATTGCAATCATACTTTGCGATTGCAATTTTCATGTTCTCGATTAAAACAGAAAAATTTGGATTTTGAATTGCCGCATTTGAGGAAATCAAATATGGCATGAATTTTTTCGCATAGTCATATTGATTGGAACGAATCAAAAAGCTTGTAACATTTAAAATATGCATAAAAATCGGAGGTGCCGGTTTATGTTTATGCAGTATACCAAGCATGGCGTCGCAGGCTTCATCGCGAAGCTCATAGTTTCTTGTGACATGAAGCACCATAATGTGAAATGCATTGATCAGAGCTGTGTTCGGGCAATCGTAACGCGGGGTATAACCTTTTTGACGTTCTTTACTGATTTCATAGCACTTCCATGCCTCATCAAACTGGCCCATCCAGATATAGCACTGTCCCAGCATGCAGACAGCCATATCAATTCCGTCACTTTCAAAAAATGAATATCGATATTCTGACGGATGAAGCGCTTCATCATAAGAAATCTTTGCGTAATACAAGGCTCTGTCATATTCCCCGATTGTGATATAGAATCCGGACATATAAAAATCTGCCACAGATTTTATTTCGTTTATATCGCTTAAATCCGCATAATACTTGGAAAGCAAAAAATAATCGAGTCCAAGATTTGTCTGTCCATAGTTTAATGCATCGGTCCCCAGCAACATATATGCAGATGAAAGTACAATATTATGCTCCGTCCCTTTCAAATAAGTGAGGGCAAGTTCCATTTCGCCCTTAAACTTATCATACTCAACCTGTGAGGAAAAATAAAAAATGGCGCGATGAAAATGCCCATATCCCAGAAAAGGGATGCTTTGGGCTTCATCGGCCATTTTAATCAATTCTTCTGACTGTGTCAGTCGGCTTGGTGAAGACTCATATGTCATCGTAAGCGTCGTCACCAACTCCGTCATTTTTTTTAAAACATCTTCTGTGCCACTCATAGTATTCCTCCCCTACATACCATAAGTTCCGTCAGATAGCATTATACCAGTTCACGGATAAATTGTGCCACCTTTTTCATGTCAACCGTTGGTTCAAAGCGGGCAACCACATTTCCATCACGATCAACTACAAATTTCGTAAAATTCCATTTGATGTCCGGATTCTTTTTGTAATTCTTATCCACCTTTAACATCATGGCGCTCATCGCAAGTGCTGCAGGGCCTTTTCCGAATCCCTCGAAGCCCTTCTGCTCCTTTAAATAGGTAAACAGCGGAAGTGCATTTTCACCATTTACATCAGATTTCTTAAACTGCTCAAACTGTGTATTGTATTTTAACTGGCAAAATTCGTGGATTTCTTCATCATTTCCCGGAGTCTGACCTGCAAACTGATTACAGGGAACATCAATCACTTCAAAGCCTTTGTCGTGCAATTCTTCGTACAACTGCTCGATTGGTTCATAGTGAGGTGTAAATCCACAACCGGTTGCGGTATTTACAATCAACATCACCTTTCCGCGATTCTCTTCCAAAGAAAACTCACTACCATCACGTCGTTCCAATGAAAAATCATAGATAGAAGCCATAATCATTCCTCCTTTAACAAAAAGAATTTTTCTTTACTTGTGTGTAATTATATTGCGTACAATTCTTTCTGTCAAGTATTTTTTCTCACTCCCTGTTTTTTGTTGAGAAAACACTTTCACTACGTTAAAATCTTTAATGAATTAATTAGCAATCAAGGGGAGGAAATAATCATGCCACCAAGCCATCACTCATCCAGCAGTCACCGCTCACATTCGAGCCATTCGCACCACAGTTCTTCTCATTCTCACAGCAGTTCGAGAAGTTACCACAGTTCGAGTTCTCACAGCAGCAGCTATCGGGGTTCAAGCGGAAGCTCACACATCGTAACTCCGATTTACAGGACCAGATCCAATCAGCCAAAAGGATATTCGGGCGTCAATCCCCGGGTTTACCGTTGTAAACACCACGACTATGTGCACTACGATCATCCTTGGACGGATGAAACCACAGGAAAAGAATACAAAGCAGGTTTCTACGATGAAGAGGGAAACTTCTATGAGGATATCGTTTTTTCCAAACAGGGAGAAATCTTAGATACCACCACTGCCGTATGTAAGTGTGAATACTGTCGTATGGAAGATTCCCGTCGTTGGGCAGACAGAGAAAAGCCCTGTACCCACTGCGGCGGTACCATGATGCTGGTGTCTCAGGTAGACGATTTGGTGGATGATACCGGAAACTTAGATGACCTGGCTCGACTGGACTACGAGGCAAAGGACAAGCAAGCCAGCCGACAGATTTGGTTGGTGGCCATGATTTTGATCTTCTTGTCCCCATGTATCTTAGGCATCTGCGGTATCGGTGCCGAAATTGCGGACGCACTTATCGGAAAAACAATTACCTCCGATTCCGGTATCGTTGAATACAATTCCGGCAAAGAATACAGTCTTCCTAATCTGGGGCTGAACGTATTTGTAAAAGAAGAAGACGGCGCTTATGTCATTGTGGATGAATCGGATTACACCTCAAACTACAGAAACGGCGGATATAAACACTTGGTATATGATTCCGACGAAAACTACTACGACAAAGAAACCGACATGTACGTGTATCTGAATGAGGATTTGGATCCGCCACAGTTCCAGTACTGGTTGGAAGGATTATCTTCTGAGTACGGCGACTACGGTTGGATGGAATACGACGAAGCGGAAAAACAATGGTACATCGAAGTCTCCGACGGGGATTGGGAGCCACTCTCCAAGGAGGATTACTCTTCTTTCTCCGACCGCTTATGGCATATCAATTACGACTTTGAGCTTGAATCAAAATGATTATAGAAATTCAAGCGAAAAATATTTAAAATGTAGAAAGAATTCATACGAAAAGAGGTAGTTCTATGGCAACAAAAAATGAATTTAAAAAAAACACCGACTATATTATGAAAAAGTCTGTGGAACTGTTAAATATCGATTCTCCTACCGGATATACAGACGATGCGGCTGCCTGGGTGAAAAAAGAATTTGAAGCTTTGGGATACAAGCCAAAGTATACCGGCAAAGGCGGTGTCATTGTTTCCCTTGGCGGAAAGAAAAAAGACAACGGTATTTTAGTGGAAGGTCACATCGATACCCTTGGCGGAATGGTCTCTACCATAAAATCCAACGGCAGACTTCAGATTTCTCAGTTGGGCGGATTGGATGCACACAATATGGTAACAGAAAACGTTCGTATCGTTACAAAGTTTGACGGCGATTACGAAGGAACTTTCCAGATTGAAAATGCTTCCATTCACGTAAACGGCGAGCTTCGCGATACCAAGCGTACCTTCGATAACTGTGAAGTTGTCATTGATGAAGACGTAAAGAGCAAAGAAGACGTTGAAAAACTTGGCATTAATGTAGGGGATATTGTTTGCTTCGAACCAAACACACGCATCACAAAAAGCGGATACATTAAGAGTCGTTTCCTGGATGATAAATTAAGCGTTGCTATTATTTTGGGATATGCGAAGTACTTAATGGAAAACAAGATTACACCAAATCGTGCCGTATATGTTCATATCACTGTATACGAAGAAGTTGGACACGGTGGATGTGCTTCCGTTCCGGAAGGCATCACCGAAGCACTTTCCGTAGATATGGGATGTGTGGGTGACGGATTAAACTGTACCGAGCGTCAGGTATCCATCTGTTCCAAAGATGCCGGCGGTCCATACGCTTACTCCGTAGTAAAAGGACTGATGGAAGCTGCAAAAAAGATGAAATGTGATTTTGCAGTAGATGTATATCCGCACTACGGATCCGATGTGGAAGCAACACTTCGTGCAGGCTATGATGTTCGTCACGGACTGATTGGCCCGGGTGTCTATGCATCCCACGGCTACGAGCGCAGCCACCGCGACGGAGCTGAAAACACTTTAAAGTTGTTAATCAGCTATATTAAATAAACATAAACAACCATCTAATACAACCTTAAAATACAATGTAAAAAAGTACGTTTTAAAAACGTACTTTTTTATTATTCCTTATTTCATTTTCAATGAATTATTTATTTTAGTTTTGAATATTTCGCCACATAAATATTTCGTTCTATGGCTGCGCTGATTTTGCCCACCGGAGGAACCTTTCCTATGTCGCTTGCCAAAGCAGCTGCCTGTGCACCCTTTTCCAAAACCATGCACACTGCTTCCGCTTCTTCTGCATTGCTTCCCACACATACAGCACCCACACCGTCGATTAAAACAGCTGCACGCCCCTTTAGCGCCGATGCAATTTCGCCGTAGGTACAGTCTCTGTTTAAACAGCGAATGGATGTACCCGCAATCTGTGCCAAATCATCGATATACGGCTTCATATCCTTTTTCTTTGAAGCCATAAGCTTTGCATACGGTGTGTGGGAATAAATAATGCAATTTACACCCTTCAAATCATAAATCACACGTCTCTTTTCAAAATTCGGATCAAAGGATTCTTCAAAAATCGTGTAAAATCTCTTTTTGTTCTCTTCCTGATCCGCGGTGGTCACATCCTCCGGGCGCACTGCACTTTTGCAAAGCTCACGGAACTTAAAGTCCGATACCTTTTCCAAGGTAAAGGCCACCTGAAACGCATTGTCATAATCCCGTCCCATGCAAAGTGCACCGTGATACTTCATTAATACCGCCGTAGACGATGGATTTTCCTCAATGGCCATAGCCACGTTGTCCTTCAGCTTCTTTGTGGAAGAAAGTCCGTAAGCGGCACATGGAATTTGAGGGCCTAAGATTTTTTCCGCGCCCTCCAAAATGCCTGCCACATTGGTAATGGTCTTTCCCAAAATACTAAGTGCTGATGCATTGGTCTGATGGGTATGAATCACAAAATTTACGTCCTTACGGAACCGATATGCTTCCGCATGTACTCCCTTTTCACTGGAAGGCTTAATGTCTCCCTCGTAAGAGCAGTCCTCAATATTTACGGTAACAATATCATCCGGTGTCAAAGACTCATACGCTCTTCCGCTTGGAGTAATCACAAATTGCGTATCGGATATTCTGGCTGAAATATTGCCCCAGGTACGGGCAATCAAGCCGCTTTCCACCAGTTTCTTTCCGGCTTTAATGACAAGCGCTTTGCCCTCACTTTCTGTGTATGCCATTTATTTCTCTCTTTTCCTTATTTTTCCTGGGTTTTCTTTAATTCGTTTAAATTTGCAACGATATCATCCATAATATCCGCAAATTTATTAACAAGAGCAACGTTGTTCTCACTTAAAGAAGTAATCTCTGTGGTAGAAGCCGACATTTCTTCACCGGTTGCGGAAATCGTACTAACAGAATCCACAATCACATTGTTGGAAGCTTTAATTTTTACCATAAGCTCGGACATTCCAACAATCTCATCATGCAGCACCTGCATCTGCTCTTCTACCTGTTCGAACTTGCCCTTGGCATCCTGTGCGTATTCCTTCTGTGCATTGGAAAGATTAACGGTACCCTCAACCTTTTCTACCACATCATCCGCATCTTCTGCCAATTCATCCAAAATCGCGGTAATCTTTTCTGTTGCGGACTTGGTCTGTTCTGCCAACTGACGAATCTCATCAGCAACAACCGCAAATCCACGACCTGCTTCTCCGGCACGGGCTGCCTCGATGGAAGCATTCAACGCCAAAAGATTGGTCTGGCTGGAAATATTTAAAATCATATCGGTAATGTTTCGAACTTCAACGGATTTTTCCTGAAGATTTGCTGCAGATTCTTTCATTAACTGACCGGAATCCAAAGCTTCATCAACTCTTGCCGCCAAATCCGTAATCGCGCTGGTTCCGTCCGTAACTGCTTCCATTACTTCGTTGGAAGTTGTCATGACTCTGTCGGTTCTTTCGGAAGAATCATCAATCATAACCTGAATTGCCTGGGTCTCGGAGGTCTGCTCAATAATGGCATCGGTATTGCTTGTGATACCTTCGGAAACCCCCTCCAAAGAATCATGAGTACGCTCTGCCGAATCCTTAATCTCTGTAAGAATTCCGGAAGCTTCATCCACATCCTCGGATACCTTACCGGCAACATTCATAATACGCTTTGACACCTCTGCGTTCGCTGCGGTTGTCGCTTCGATTTCAGACATGGATGCTTCAAAGAAATCACGGATAATCTTAACACCCGGTACGGTAGATAAGTAAATAAGAAGACAAACAATGACCTCAATCATTACATACTCAAGAGCTGCTGCTCCTGAGGTCATAAGCATCTGAATTACTTTTAAAATGTTTGCAATTAAAAATGCGATACCCATGGCCTTCATAAATTTTTGATCCAAGGAAACAACCAAGACAATCAAAAACGGAATATAGTAAGGATAGGTCGTATTGGAACTCGAAGTAATCATACCGACAAAGTATGCAATAAACACAGTAGCCGAAATAAACTTATAGCACTTATCAGTGGTTTTCATTGTTGAATAATATATGATTACAAGCACCGCCGTAATTCCGCAAACAATCATTGGAATAATGGATTTAATCGGCGCCATGTCGGACACCGCAAGTTGCGAAAACAGTCCGAAAATCATAAATGCCATTGTTACAATACTGCCTAAAAAGAACAATCGATTTGTTCTTAACATTTGTCTTTCTCTCATTATACGTCTCCCTCTGCAAAAAATAATGGTAGAATATCAATAACTATCGATATTCTACCATATTCCATCTAAAATAACTATTTATTCAGTCTGATTTTTTATTCTCGTCCGGCTATTTTCCATACATCGACAATGGCAGTTCCAAACTATGGGCTTCCAAAAGTTCTTTATCGGTAAGAATCTCCTTTGCATCTCCATCCGCAATAATACGTCCTTTATCAAGTAAAATCACACGATTGCAAGTATCCATAATAAAATCCAAATCATGACTGGCAATCATTTTTAAGTGTTCAAACTCGTTTAACACATGAATTAGATTTCTTCGATTCTTGGGATCTAATGCCACGGAAGGCTCATCCATTAAAATCACATCCGGTATCATCGACAAAATGGTTGCTATACTTGCCAACTTCTTTTCTCCGCCACTCATTTTATAGATTGGCTTTTTTCGAAGATGCGAAATATGTACCTTTTCCAAAGCCTCGTCCACGCGGCGCTGCACCTCCTCCTCCGGAAGACCATAATTTCTGGGTGCAAAAGCCACATCTTCCTCCACTGTGGTCATAAAAAGCTGGGCATCGGAATCCTGAAATACATAGCCAATCTTTTCACGTATTTTTCCAAGCGTCTCTCGCGACAAAGGAATTTCCTCCACGCGAATACTTCCGGTAAAGTTTAAATCCAGCCCCACCAAAAGTTTTAAAAGGGTAGATTTTCCCACACCGTTGGCACCCACGATTCCGATGGCATCATTCTCATGAGCGGTAAAACTAATATCCTCCAAAATCGGATGTCCGTTTTCATATGCAAAGCTTAGATTATCAACATCTATATGGATATGGCTCATACAAAAAGACCTCCTACCACTTTAAATACAGGTATCAAACGAAATATAAACAAAACAAAAAACCAAGTCAAAAGGTACAACAAATCCCCTCTGTTCTTTTTCTTCCCGGTCATTTTGGGAAACTCCCCTTTGAATCCCCGGGTACACATACTTTCATAAATATCATCTGCCCGGTCCATACTGCGAAGCAACAATTGTCCCACCAGAGGTCCCCAGGCTTTCCAGTGAATTCCTTTTTGTCCCGGTGCGCGAAGGGCATAGGCCTGTGCAATCCGCTTCGTTTCCGACAAAAGTACAGTGATATAGCGATAAATCAACAAAAGCTGAGTTACCATAATCTTCGGTATATGTAGCAATCGAAGTGCATAACAAATCTCCTCGATACTTGTGGTAGCAATCAAAACATAGGAAGCCAGCACCGTAAAAATCCCCTTTATCATAAGGGTAATCATGGAAAGAACTCCGCCCCAAACGGCAACGCTCCCCAAATGCCCTACAACCCTATGGTCAAAAAAAGGATTAAAAATCCCCATAATGCATACCAATGGAAGTACCACCCGAAGTCGATATAGTGCATCGCGAAATGATAAATCTCCCAGGATAAAAACAAATATGGGGTAGATACACATGCCAAAAAGTCCTTCCAAGTCATACTTATGGAAGGACACAATTAATACAATATAATAAACCGTAAGAAAAAGTTTGATAAGTGGATGAATGTTATTCATCCACTTATCTTCTTTTGACATACTGTCTATTTTTTGAATCTCATGAATCGCTTTATTGATTTTACTCATTTGCCTGTGCTTCTTCTGTCTTTGTGTTCTTGAAGAATTTTAACAGATATGCAACGCCTACGCAAAGAGCAACTACGATAAGTCCGCCAACGATACCGGAGAAAGAGGTACCTGCTGCAGTATCACTGGACTTAAATGCATAATCCGGCAAGAAGGAAGTTGCTTCCTGGATAGATGCAAAGAAATCATAAGCACCGCCGGTAGCTTCCAATTCAGAAGTTCCTGCAACCTTTTCCATAGACCACTCAAGTCCATCAGGGAATGCAGATGCAAATAAAGAAACAACACCACCGAAGAATGCTGCTAAAACTGCAAGAACACCTAAGGTCTTCTTAAAGGTCAAACGGCCTTCACCTGCAGTCTCACCTACGCCCCAGAGTAATTCCGGACGTGCTTCATGAACAAAACAAAGAACTGCTGCGGTAATTAAGCCTTCTACCAAACCGATTGCCAAGTGAATCGGCTGCATGGTTGCCAAGAATACGCTAAACGGAAGTTCAGTTACTCCGGAAGCCAAAGTCTCCAAACATACGGAGAACGCACCCATCTGAAGAGTTAAGATACATCCGATTACAGATGCTGCAATAATCTTGCCCTTGGTAGCTCCTTTCTTCATCATCGGACGCCAAATCAAAAATGATCCGATAAAGCATCCGTAAAATGCCATATTCCAGACATTACATCCTAAAGCCAAAAGTCCTCCGTCTGCGAAGAACAAACATTGTACCAAAAGTACACCAATCATAGTTAAAAATCCTGCGAACGGCCCCAGAAGAGCGGATAACATCATACCTCCGCATAAATGTCCTGATGAACCGGTTCCCGGAATGGTAAAGTTTAACATCTGGGTAGCAAATACAAATGCTCCCATAACGCCCATTACAGGAATTTTCTTTGGATTGTTTTCGAGTTTCACATTTTTAACGGATACCCCTGCCGCAATTGTTGAAGCTGCATACATCGTGCCTGCCACTGCAGGAACGATTAAAGCGTCTGCCATATGCATAGTTTTTTCCCACCTTATTATTTGATATTTGATTTGTTGTTTCAGCAAATCCTTGCATATCATACGTGACAAAACGCTTCTACACAAGCCTGTGGGGGGGATATTTTTTAATTAAATTTTTTTATTCGGAAAGTAAAATTCGGTCATTATCCAGTGCGTGACCGGATTTGTTTTTAAACTTCGTAAGTAAGTCTTCTACCGTTAAGTTTTCCCGTTCGCTTCCTGCGATATCCAACACAATCTGTCCGTTTTCCATCATAAGGGTACGATTGCCCTGTTGCAGTGCTGCGTGCATGTTGTGGGTAATAACTAAACAGGTAAGATTATTTTCCTTTGCGATTTTTTCGGTAAGTTCCGTTACCTTTTCGCTGGTGGCAGGATCTAAGGCTGCCGTATGCTCATCCAAAAGCAGAATCTTCGGCGGATTGATGGTAGCCATAAGAAGGGTAAGTGCCTGACGCTGTCCACCGGATAACAGTCCCACCGGTGCATTCATGCGATTTTCCAGTCCCATATTTAAAAGCGCCACTCTTTCTCGAAGATCCGCTTTTTCTTTTTTTGATATACGTGACAGCCATCCGCCCTTTCCGGCCGCAAGTGCCAGGTTTTCTTCAATGGTCATATCCGGTGCCGTGCCCTTTAATGGATCCTGAAACAGACGTCCGATGGATTTTGCACGGATGTGTTCCGGCGTTAAGGTAATATCCTCTCCATCCAAATAAATGCTTCCCTCGTCGGTTAAGAAGGAACCGGCGATTGCGTTAAACAAGGTGGACTTTCCCGCGCCGTTTGAGCCGATAATGGAAATAAAATCCCCGTCGTTTACCGTTAAAGACAAATGGGATAATGCCGTTTTTTCATTTACGGTTCCCGGATTAAATGTTTTTGAAATATTGTTTATCTCTAACATCTCTTTTTCTCCAGTCTGCGATAATATTCAGGAAATCTGCTCTTTAAGTACGGTCCGGAAATTGCAAGAATTACAATTACGGAAGATACCAGTTTTAACATGTATGCAGGCATGTTAAAGCGGAGTGCAACGGTATACACCAATCGGAACACGAAGGCGCCCAATACCGTTCCCATAATCCGAAATCCCATACGCTTGCTTCTGACAAAGGTGCTTCCGATCAAAAGCGATGCCAAAGCAATGGTTACCATTCCGGATCCGATATCGATGTTTACAGATTTTTGTGACTGCGCCAAGAGGCATCCCGACAGGCCGGTAAATGCATTTGCTACGCAAAGACCAACAATAGTGGTCATTACCGGATTAATGGAGGAGGATTTTACCATGTCGGGATTATTTCCTGTGGCCCTGATTGCAAGGCCGATTCTTGTCTTTAAAAAGAGATATAAAAAGATAGCAACACAAAGTACAGCAACAAATGCAATCAGCACTTTGTTAAACTGCATCGCTCCTACCCCTGCAAGCAAACTTCCCATCTTGGTAAATACTGTCTCAGTTCTGTTCATGTTTAAAATGGATGTATTTCCCATAATCGCAATATTAATGGAATAAAGCGCCGTATTCATAATGATTCCGGCAAGGAGGGAATCCACGCCCATCTTTGTCTGCAAAAATGCGGTGATAAATCCGGACAAAACTCCGGCAAGCATTGCTGCAAGTATGGACAAATAGGGATGTCCCGAAATTGCAACCACGGCTCCCACGCATGCTCCTAAAGTAAAGCATCCGTCTGTGGAAAGGTCACATACATTTAACATGGAATAACTTAGAAACAGTGCAAGTACGGTTAGAGCTCCGATTAAGCCCAACTCCAACGCTGTCATTAACAAAGGTAGTAATGTCGTCATATTCTCTCTCGTTTCCTTTTTTTATTGTTCAAAACTTTCTGCTGTTTTGATTTCCTGAACTCTTAAGCAAAACGGTTCAAACGCCTTCTTTACGGTTTCATAATCGTAGCCCAAAGCTTCACAGGTCTCGGTATTTACAGTAGCTGTTCCGTTATCGAAGGTCATAACCGGTGTGGTTGCCGGGTCATTTCCGTCCAATAAAATTCCCTTTACCATGTTTGCGGTTTCTTTTCCGAGGTTTGCATAATCCACACCGTATCCCACAAAGGCTCCGTTTAATGCAAAGGAATCTGCTCCGGTATAGTGGGGAATACCTGCCTGTGCAAGAGTTTCATAAATGGTAAGCTCTGCTGTCATAACAGTGTTGTCGGTTGGTGTAAATACTGCATCTACGCCGTCAGCTACAAATGCCTGTGCAGCCAAAGCAACTTCATCTACGTTTGTTCCGGTATGCTCAACTACTTCGATACCCTTTTCTTCAAGGTATGCTTTTGCATCTGCAATGGGTGCTGTGGAAGCATCCTGGCTTGCATCATATAAAAGTCCGATTTTCTTTGCGTTCGGATCGTTTGCAAAAATAAGATTCATCACTGCATTGGTATCCAAATAATCGCTGGTTCCGGTAATGTTTGCGCCCGGTGCATCATTGGATGCCACAAGGCCTGCGCCCTCCGGATCGGATACTGCTGCGAATACCACCGGAATGTCGGTGCCTTCGGTTAAGCTCTGCATGGTCATTGCAACCGGTGTTGCCACACCTACCATCAAATCCACATCATCCGCAATAAAATTTGCAACGATCTGATTTAACACGTTTGCATCTGCATTGCAGTTGTCATAAGAGATTTCAAAGGTAACGCCGTTTTCTTCTCCCAATTCTTCCAACTGTGCTTCGATGTTTTCTACAATCTGATTTAGAGAAGCATCGTCTACGTAGTTACAAATGCCCACTTTATATACCGTGCCGTCTGCACTTGCTGTTCCTGCGCCATCGCTTCCTGCTGATGTGCTTGAACCGCTGTTTCCGCAAGCGGTCAAACCGAATACTAAAGTTGCTCCCATAAGTAATGCTGCTACTCGTCTTAAAATGTTTTTCATGTCTTTTCTCCTTTTTCCTTTTTGTTAAACATTTTCTTGTTGGCGGACATGGTTTCAAGATTTTCGCGCGCTTTTGGGTAATAAAAAAATCCTGTCCCATATCACTTTTAAGTGCTGGGACAGGATTGTAAGTTCATATCCTGCGGTGCCACCCGGCTTGATGCTTTCGCATCCACTCAACGCATACCAACATATGCTGACTTTTTTAACGAAGAGTCTGCTCCGTCTCCCATACTCGCTTTATGCTTTCTGTTCGCCCTCGAAAGTCCATTCGCTAAAGGTTTCTTTATCGCAATCCCACCACCTGCGACTCTCTTTTAAGAAAGTATCAATAGTTACTACTCTTTCTCATAGGTTTGAATAGTTTATACCACGACATCAAAGTCGCTGTCAAGAAAAAATTCACAATTTGTTCACAATCAACTATGAATTCGTCGATCGGACTTATTTACCAAGTGGATTCCCACTTCCTGGAAGACCTGAACGATGATAACCAAAATAGCAACTGTTACCATCATAACGTCGGTTTTGTAACGATAGTATCCGTAGTTAATGGCGATTGCTCCAAGTCCGCCACCGCCGACGAAACCTGCCATAGCGGAGTATCCCAAGATGGTTACAAAAGCGATAACGCCACCTACCAAAAGAGATGGTCTTGCTTCCGCAAGAAGTACCTTGGTAATAATCTGCCAGGTAGAAGAACCCATGGCCTTTGCTGCTTCGATGACCCCGTTGTCCACTTCTTTTAAAGAGGACTCTACCATACGTGCCACAAAAGGTGCTGCCGCTACCACAAGGGGAACGATGGTTGCATTGGAACCGATGGTGGTTCCCACAACAAATTTTGTAAATGGCAAAATAGCCACAAGTAAAATCAAAAACGGAACGGAACGGAGCACGTTTGTAATAAAGCCTACCACCAGGTTAACGATGCGGTTTGGCTTGATTCCGTTTACATCCGTAATATTTAAAATGATTCCGATAGGTATTCCAAGTAAGTACGCAAATAAAGTAGAAAGGATGACCATATAAAATGTTTCTCCGATACCGACACCGATCTGTGCCCAAATCTGACTGTTCATCTTATGTTTCCTCCTTTTCTTCTTTTAATTCGAACTCTTCAAAGCGTACGCCCTTTTTGTTTAAGTGGTTCTTGATAATTTCCACGCTCTTTTCATCGGGACGTTCGATTAACATCTGTCCGTAGGCGCTTCCGCCGATATCTTCGGTGTTTGCACCCATAATGTTTAAGCGAACCTGGGTTTCCAAAACAAGATCTGCCAAAACCGGCTCATAGGAAGAAATTCCGTCAAATACGATACGGATGCATTTCTTGTTTGTGGTAAGTTCGGTTTTATGGTCAGAAGATAAAACAAGTCGTTTACTGGTTTCAGACTTTGGATTTAAGAAGATTTCTTTTACATCTCCCACTTCTTCCACAACACCCTGATTCATAATGGCAACGCGGTCGCAAATGCGCTCTACCACCTTCATCTCATGGGTGATTACGATAATGGTTACGCCGTATTCTTCGTTGATCTTTTTTAACAACTCAAGTACGCCGTTTGTGGTAATGGGATCAAGCGCCGAAGTAGCCTCATCACAAAGTAACACTTCCGGATTGGTTGCTAAGGCACGGGCGATAGCCACACGCTGCTTCTGACCACCGGAAAGCTGAGACGGATATGACTTTTCCTTTTCGGATAAGTCTACAATCTCCAAAAACTCTCTTGCTTTGATTCTGGCCTCTTTTTTACTATAGCCCTCAAGCTCCAATGGGTAGCATACGTTATCGATTACCGTACGCTGTTCCAACAGGTTAAACTGCTGGAAGATCATACCGATCTTTTTTCGATAAGCCCGAAGTTCCTTTTCGGATGCCTTCATCAAATCGTGTCCGTCAAAATATACGGCACCTTCATCCGGCACTTCCAAAAGATTCATACAACGAACCAAGGTAGACTTTCCCGCACCGGAAAAACCGATGATACCGAAAATCTCACCCTTTTCAATCGAAAGATTAATATGATCCGCTGCGGTCACCACAGCATCTTTTGTGGTAAATGTCTTACATACATTTTCCAGTCTAATCATCCAATAAACTCCTAACCGACAAAATGTGACAAACCGAGTCGGTTTGCCACATTCTTATCTTTAAAATTCAGCTTTATGATTATACACGAAATAGCATAAATTTAAAATACCGGAAGTACTGCTCCCTGATAATTGTCGTTGATGAAGGATTTTACCTTATCGGAAAGGATTGCCTTTCTTAAAGCCTCTGTCTTTTCAGAGTTCTCCTCACCTTCTCTTACGCATACGTAGTTTGCATAGGTATCTGCCGCAAGTGAGTCAGCTGCCTCAACTGCGATGGCATCACCAAGACCTGCTTCGATTGCATAGTTTCCGTTTAATACTGCAAAGTCTACGTCGCCGATGGCTTTTGCAATCTGTGCTGCCTCAAGTTCCTTGATTTCGATGTTCTTTGGATTCTCTTCAATATCAAGTACGGTTGCCTGGATACCTGCACCCTCTTTTAACTTGATTAAGCCCTGAGCCTCTAACAAAAGAAGTGCTCTTGCTTCGTTTGTGGTATCGTTTGGAACTGCAACAACAGCACCGTCTGCCACGTTGCTTAAATCATCAGACTTACCTGCGTAAACGCCCATGGGCTCAAAGTGAACTGCAATGGCTGCGGAAATGTGTGTTCCGTTTTCTGCATTAAAGTCATCAAGGTATGGCTTATGCTGAAAATAGTTTGCATCCAAGTCACCGTCTTCCAATGCGGTATTTGGAATAACGTAATCGTTATATTCTACAATCTCAAGTGTCCAGCCTTCTTCTGCCAAATCATCTTTAATCTGCTCTAAGATTTCCGCATGTGGTGTTACGGAAGCTCCGACTTTGATTACCTTGTCTTCTGTAGAAGCGCTTGCACCGTCAGATGAGCTTGCGGAAGAATCACTGCCTTTTCCGCATCCTGCAAATGCAACCAATCCCAATGTAAGTGCTAACGCAAATGATAAAACTTTCTTTTTCATAATACTGTTATCCTCCTAGTGTTTATTTCGTAATTCAAATATTACCTTTCGCATGAGTGTATAGTATCAAACCTTGCTTTTTCTGTATAATTGCAAAAAAATATGGCATACTATAGGTTCTTCCTATAACATGCCATATTATACACACCTTCTACTATATCGTCCAATAACTATCCCGACAGCTAATTCTATCGATATCTCATCCGCTAGAGAACGCGAATATCCGTTAAAGCAATCTGATCTCCGGTTAACGCGATGTAGACCTTTGTGGAAGTATCAAAAAGCGTGGTTACATTTTCCAAATCGATACCTAAATTTTTGGTCTTTAAAATGATTCGGTCCGCCTTTTTCTTAAAGGACACTTCACATTCCATTCCGATTTTGTTTACGTTTTTCCATTCTTCCCAGCCCTTGAACTCATCCGTACGCTTTACGGAAATGCTGTTTTCGGAATACTTGTACTCTCCTTCGTTTTCTCCGTAGAGTTTAACCAGGGCGTATTCCTTGTAATTCGGTCCGTTCACCAGGCCGTTATCCGAATAGAATAAAACAATATACGGGCAGTGCCATACAAATCCGGCACCCGGCAAAGACATGGTATGGAACATGATCTTTCTTCGGTCTTTTAATTCCACGCCATCGGTAGATGCGGAACGTGGACGATCCACCTGTACGTTCTTGATATCCGATTCGATACGGTCGATATAGGAAACCTCATCCGCTATTCTTGGGATATCCTCCGGTCCGATTTCATTGCCGGTTTCCTCCACCAAAATATTGGTAATGGTACCTGCCTCTGCGGTAAGTCCTAAATACGTGGATTTTGAAACACTCGGCAGGGCAACGATTACCTCCTTTATCATAGTGGCGCTTCGCATTACAAGTTTTAAATGGTCCTCATAGCGCCCCATCACAATCTCATATGCATTTTCCGAAAGTTCCCCTTCCTCAGGAAGGACTTCCCTGACAGTTTCTTTCATTCTTCTTGCACCGGTGGAAATGCTATGGGTATCAAACCAGAGCTCCCCGTATTCAAAATACTTATAGGCCTCAATGGAGCGCTCATTTCCGTGAACACGTCTGTCATAGGAATCAAACAAAATAACGGAAGGAGCCGCAAATTCTTTGTTGGCTCCGTCCAGCGGTGCAAATTCAAACGAAACCTTTAATTCCAAAAGCTCCACAGGAATACCGCAGGAAACCGTTTCTCGATACCGTTCGGAGGTAATTTCTGTTTCTATTTCGTTAGAGGTATCATTTGCTTTCTTTCCACTGTCCTCATCAATGATTTTTACCATATACTCCGCAAAGGTAGGATCAAACTCAATCCCACTACCTCGGATTAAAGCTTCTCTTGCTACAAAGTCCGGCTTTGCCTCACGATAACGCTTTTTCGTAGTCATGGTTACGTAGGCATCCGCCACACCGATGATTCTTGCGATTTCCGGAATATCTTCTCCCTTTCGCCCTTCCGGATATCCGGAGCCGTTGTAGCGTTCATGGCTGTAATGTGCCCCTTCTGCCAGGTAGGGGTATTCGGAGATTCGCGATAAAATCTCGTATCCGATTTCCGGTTTCTTATGCATCACTTCACGGTCCCATTTTCCCGGATCTTCTTCATTTTTGATTACCACATCCGGAATACCGATCATACCGACATCATGAAGCAGTGCCGCATAATACACCTTTTCACACTCTTCCGGGCTCTTTCCCGCATGCTCCGCAATGCGCTTCGCATAATCCGCCACAAGGTTGGCATTTCCGATGGAGAAATCATCCTTTTTCTCTACAGCAGATACAAAAGCCGAAGCCGTCTGGTCAAAAAGGCGCTGCATCTTAAAACGCTCGCCCTTCATGTTTTGAATCTCAATCTGATGCGCACGTTCCACCGTATTGTTAATATCCATATAGGTAAAGATATACATGGAAATGGAAACCGCCACCATCGCCATATTTACGATGGAAATTCCATAGGTAAATATCTGAAGTATACCGCAGGCAATCGGTACAATAATGTACAAAAGAAGGGAGATTAATATCAGTTTGGAAAAACGTTTGTAGTACTGCAAAATCACCGATAACTGCACCAAAGGGCATACCACCGGAATGATGTAAGCAAACAAAAATCCGCTTCCTCTGTGATATAAATTCATCTGATCAAAATAATAATAAAAGTCAGTAAAGGCACTTACAATTGCCATTAGCATACCAATCAGGGACATCACCCTCGCAAACCTTAAGCGGTAAGGCACAAGTTTTAATTCTCCTTCATGGCCCAAATAATCCACCAAGTACAGATCAAATACGAATACCACCATGGAGGTTAAAAAGAATACAAAAAAGTTGGAAAGTCGAACCATTATGTATCCGGTATAGGTGGGGTCACCGGCGTAGATATAGGCTGTACGGTCGAACAACAGCAAAAAGAAGGCCGTAGCTTCCATTAGCGCCATAATCCACTTTCTGCTCTTGGATAAGAATCTGGTCATAAGCAAAAGTACAGCCAGCATTCCACAAACTCCGCAAAGTACCAGCATAATATTTAGTTGATGTTCTCTAAGAAACTCAAACATAGCTACTCCTTCGCCCATTCTTCCATTGCATCCCAGTCAAATGCAGTCAACATTTTTGATAATTCTTTCATACGGCTTGCATCTTCCTTTGGAAGTGCATATCCCTTTAAATCTTCCAAAATGCTTTCCACAGAATCATAATCCATCTGTGGAATCACTTCTTTTAAGGCCGCATAAGCCTCTTTTAAATCGTCCTCTGCAATCGGTTTTTTATCAGAGTCATCCTCCTCTTCCTCCAAGCCGGACAGTTTTTCCGAAAAGGCGCTGTATTCTTCCAATAACGCTCCCACATTTGCATTGATAAAATCTCTGTCTTCCTTATTGCCGGCATTTTCCAAAGCTTCCGCCATGGCAGACAATTCCAGTGCACCGATGATTCGTGCGGAAGACTTTAATGCATGTACCTTAATGGTAAAGAGACGTAAGTTTTCATCCCTATAGGACTCCCTTAACACCGTCGCATTTCCATCGATGGATTCCCAAAACAGTTTCAGTGAGAAAATATAATTCTCGATGCCGCCGGAGTTTTTGATTCCGTCTTCTGCGGAAATTCCTGCGGTATGGTAAATCCAAAGCATTTGCGGTGGCATTTCTTTCAATTCTTCCGACTCGCTTACCGTGCTCGGATGTTCCATCATTTCTTCCGGAATGTGCTTCATAATGGTCTTTTCCAAAACTTCACTTTCAATCGGCTTGGTAAGATAACCGTTAAAGCCTTTGGAAAGATAGAACTCCTCTCCGGCAGTAGAGTTTGCGGTTAAGGCATATACCGGTAGATTCGGATGGGTCTTTCGAATATGCTCTAAGGTCTCCACGCCATCCATGCCCGGCATCATATGGTCAAGAAGCACCACGTTGTAGTTGTTTTCCCTGATACGCTCCAAGCACTCCTCTCCGGAGGAAGCTGTAGAAACAAACACCTTGGTCGGGCGAAGCAGTCCCTTGATTACGCTTAAATTCATCGGGGTATCGTCCACCACCAAAATATCCGCATCCGGTGCAATAAACTGCGGAACATACGGACCACCGGATTTGGACTCGTCGTGTTCCATAAAGATGCCGATTGGTTTTCGATCCACGATTCTTTGATGCAGCGTCAAAATAAACTCGGAACCTTTTCCGTACTCACTTTCGCAGACTAAACTTCCGCCCATAAGCTCCGCAAAACGTCTGGAAATATCAAGACCAAGTCCCGTACCCTGAATGCCGCTGTTTCTCGTTTCATCCAATCGTTCGTAGGCAGAAAACAGCTTGTCCATATCCTCTTGCTTCACACCGATTCCCGTATCCTTTACAGAAAATCGAACCACGCAGTCATCATCTTTGCGTTCTTCCATGGTAACCATAAGGGCAAATCCACCGGTTTCCGTGTATTTCACCGCATTGGTCAAAAGGTTTAAAACCACCTGTTTTATCTTTCCCATATCTCCGTAGAGTCTCTGTGGCAAAACTTCATCGATAATGACATCAAAGGTCAATTCTTTTTGCGTGCTTCGTACACGAATCATGGAAACAATGGAACGAAGCATTTCCTGTACGTCATATTCCTGCTCTACCAGATGCATCTTTCCGGATTCTATCTTTGACATGTCCAGCAAATCGTTAATCAAAGAAAGAAGGGATTCCGTAGCATTTTTAATATCCAGTGAGTAGTTTGTCATAGAAGAAAGGTATGGACGTGGCACACCGGTAGAGTCCTCACGAAGCGCCATCTCATTCATTCCCAAAATGGTGTTGATTGGCGTTCTGATTTCATGGCTCATATTTGCCAAAAATCTGGACTTTGCAGTGTTGGCCCGTTCTGCCTCTTCCTTGGCCTGTACGATTTCCTCATACTGTCTTCTGATGACCGTGCTCTTTAAGTATCTCCATACCAAAACACCTACAGCCGTGGCAATCAAAAAGACAACCAAAACCCTAAATCCCGTAAGTTCCGCAATGGTGGATTTTTTCACCAGAGAATAAGTTTCACGTGCCAAAAGATTACTTCCGGAATTGTCATAAACTTCCACATGCAATGCATAATCACCGTACAACAACCCCGTATATTCCAACGTGGAAAGGTTACTTTTTTCCACCTCAAAATCATCTTCTTCTCGACCTTCCAAATAAATCCTTACCAAAGGATTTTGTAAACTGTAGTCCAAAATCGCGATGTTGATTTTGATTCGGCCCGCATTTACCGGCAAATTGTAAGCGCCCTTTTCATCTTCGATTACACGTTTGTCGTCACAGTAAACAGAGGAAACGGCGATTTTAACCGCTGCATTGTTGTCAAAGAATTCATCGATATTTACTTTGCAGACACCGCTTCGTCCCGGAATATAAATGTACCCGTAGTCGTCCTTGCATCCGTAGGATTGCGACGTAGGCAAACAAAACATACCGTTATCAATGGTATACAAACGGTAATCCGTCACTTTGTCGTAAAGCATATCATCTGCCTTTACTTTATAAAGTCCGCGGGCAGATACAATCCACATGTAATCATGACTGTCAAAGAACAAATCATAGTTGTTATTAAACGGGAAGGTCGTCACCTCTTTTACGATTCCGTTTTTGTAATACTGAATGGAGTTGGAAGTCACAAGCCAGTACAAATCACGTTGCTTATCCCTTACAATACGTATAATAACATCACTAGTTAATCCGTCATCTCTTCCAAAGTGTTTGACGCGTCCGGATTTAATAACATAAATACCACCGCCGTCGGTTCCGGCCAAAATGCTTCCATCCTCGCCTTCGCAAACCGAATGAATTACGGTGTTTTTGATTCCGTCTTCCGCACCTATCACATCTGAAATCTCATCATTTTGAATGACAACGATTCCGGCATTGGTTCCTACCAACACAGGGCCATCTTCCATTTGCGAAATACTGCGAATCTCGTTACTTGGCATTCCGTTTGCTGTGGTATACTGTCGGATTGCTCCGGAGGGATCCACACGAACAAGCCCCACGCCATTGTTAAAGGTAGCAACCCAGAGGTTTCCTCTGGAATCTTCCCTGATACAACGCACTCTTGCATCACCAACAACTTCACCAACCGGTGTTGCTACAGCCTCCCCGTTGGAATCAATGGCATACAAGCCCTGATCGGTTCCCACGTAGAGTTTGTCACGGTACATACAGGTGGCATTTACCACCATTTCCGGCAAACCGGCCTGTGCGGTAACATCCAAAAAGTTGTTTGCCACAACCTTCATAACCCCCTGGGTAGAGGAAGCCACCCAAAGATTTCCCTGGTAATCGGTGGTGGTCATTTCAATGGAGTTGTCCATCTTTAAGTCCTCTACCAGATGAAAGCCCAATTCGCTGTCCAAATATCCTATCTGTGTCTTGGAAGAAATCCAGACTCTTCCGCAGTCATAGCTGATCCAGTGAGTGTTTGTTAGCGGAGCAACATTGATTTGCTCTAAATTTTCCGCTCTTTCACCAAATGCTCCGTAGTAAAGGAGATCACCTCCGGTTCCGAAATACAGATTTCCTTCCCTTTTCGGATCCGCCATAATGGTGGTGATTTTATCAAACCCAAGTTCTGCGCTTTCGTATATCTCACTTACCTGTTTACCGATAATTTTAAAGATGATTCCGTTTCCGGTTTGGCCATAGATGGCTCCGGATTGATCGGATTCCAGCTTTAATACACGTTCATCATTGATGCGTTTATCATCGATTACGTGGACCTGCATATCCTTGTCCACATAGCAAACTCCGGCGGTTGTACCTACATAAACATTGCCCTCCAAATCCTCTGTAAAGATTCGAATTGAGGAGGATGGCAATCCCTCCTTATAGGTAATGTGGGTACTGTGAATTCCATCTAAGACAACCACACCGTTATCGTTGGTTCCGATCCAGATGTTTCCCTGTTTGTCCTGATAAATCGCGCGTCCACTGGTTAAGCCTTCAATTCCTTCAAACCGTACAAAGTCTTTTCCGTCATAACGAATAATGCCGCTGTAACCACCAATCCAGATATAGCCGTCACTGGTACTGTAAATGTAATTGGCATCCGAGGTCGGAAGATCGTTTGTGGCATCATAAATCTCCGAGGTATAGGACACGCCTTTGATTTGTCCTGTAATGGCGTATCCGCCACCGATATAGTCTTCACCTGTTTCCGAACCAACCGCATCTGCGCAGTGAACGCAAATTCCAAAAGACCCTACCGCAAACATAAGGATGAGCGTTGCATATGAAATTTTCTTAAGCACTTTTTTCCCTCGCATACCTCTCTCCCATTAAGTTGCGTCATTATACTTTCGGAAAATAATCTTTACTTCGTCTGCGGATTCCACAAACACTTCCACACATTTGGGATCAAACCGGGTTCCTTTGTTTTCTTCCAAAGCAGTAAACGCCTCCGTCACAGAAAGCGTCTTTCCATTTACCGGTTCGGATGTCAACGTATCAAAAGCATCCGCAACCGCCATAGCACGGGCAGACAAAGGAATGACCTCCCCATGAAGTCCATCCGGATAGCCGGTTCCGTCCCAGCATTCGTGATGATACGCTGCCATATTTCTTGCTTCTTTTAAGTAGTTATCTCCTCTGAAGGTCGAAATCGCATGCTCGATAATCTGCTTGCCCGCAGTGGTATGAGACTTCATGATTTCATACTCTTCGTCCGTTAAATCTCCGGTCTTATTTAAAATCGCATCCGGAACATTAATCTTTCCAACATCATGAAGGGGTGCCGAACGTACCGCATCCGAAATAAACTTCGGTGTCAGTTTTTCTGCGTAGTAGCCCTTCTTCTTTAAGCCTTCCAAAATAATTCTTACGTATGCAGCAGTCTTTTGGATATGGGCACCCGTGTCTGAGTCACGGTTTTCCACCATGTCCGCCATGGTAATAATCAAACCGTCCTGCATATCCACCGTGGATTCCGATAGTCGTCGAATACTTCGCATCTGCTCCGTCTGATTTAAGGTCATACGGCAAAGGGACGCGTAAAGCTTTTCCAGTTCATCCCCGGTATGAATGTTGATTTTTCGAATTGCCCTTACTTCCTCATCCAGTACATTCTGGGTGTCCGTCTGATTAAAGGTCTTATCCAAGGAATTCGTAATACTTCTTACGGGATACACAATGTGATAATCCGTAAGCCACATAATAAACGTACAGACAAACAAGAAATAGCTTAAAAAGATGGTAATAATCTTTACAAAAAACTTCCGATCATTTATGGTCAACTGTTCCAGATCCACATCCACAACGGCATAGCAAACACAATGATTGGAAGAATCATAGACCGGTTCCATAGCAGTCAAAAGATATCCGTATTCATCCACGGTAACCAGAGGTTTTATTTTTTCTCCAGCCAAAAGCTGCGGGATATACGGGACATATGCCTGCTCATATTCAATAAACGTACCTATCGGGTCCGCCGGATACATGGGAGTATCCACATCAAAGACAACACGATAGCCGTCTTCTTCCATACGATAGACATATAGGAAATTGGCGTCCGGAGAACTCTCCAGAATGTCTTCCAACTTCCTCTGAGTTTCCGAATAGCCATTGGCGGTACCATCACTGTTTAAATATTCATCCACCCGGTTTCCATCAATCTGCTTTGCTGCCAATAAGGCCGTACCTTTCGCAAGTTTTGTAACCTCATCCATAATGGTATTGTCATAGATTCGTACGGAAATATATAATCCCGTAATGGCAATGATAAACATGGAAAAAATAAGTGCAGCAAGCATTTTTACCCGAAGAGATAAAAGCCTTACCCCCGACTCTTTTTGGGACGCCACCTTTGCGCCTTCGTCGGGATTCTGGAGCCACATGGTAAATCCGCAATATTTATAGATTTTTTCCGGAATGGCGCGAAGAATCAAAATCGCCAAAGAAACAGAGATAATCTTATCCGGCAAATCGGATATGATCTGATGAAACACCTCTCTTTGAGTACCATCCTGTATAACATAGGTAACAAGAGAACCTAAGCCTCCACCTACTGCAGTGAACGCCAAAATAGAGCCACCGATTCCCCACCATTTTTTAAGCCATCCTCTCTTGGCAAAAAAAGCAGTAAGAAGCGCTATTAACACATTAACAAAACCATAATAACTGGAATCGGGCGTGGAAATGCTTTTGATCAGATTGGTTGCAAAACCAACCACAACGCCCGGAAGATAACCACCTATAGCGGCAGACGCAATGGTCCCCACCGTATCCAAATACAGCGGAAGTCCAAAGATTTTTGTCAGTCCGTTAAATGTAAAATTTATTCCGATACCCAAAAGACAAACCAGAAGTGCAGCCCGGTTCTGTCTCCCAAGCAGCTTATTTTTCATATCTTCCCCATCCCCTAATAGTAAAAATATGTCGATTCACGTACAAGTATAGCGATTTTTTCAAAGAAATACAAATAGTCGGCATAAGAATCTTTATTTTAAAACGTTCTTTGCATACTTTTGTAATTCTTCAATATACTTTTGTCCCATTTCCGAAATCACCGCATGCTTTCTTGAAATATAACCAATGGTCATTTTTTCTTTGGTCTTCACCTTTACGGCGCAATAATCGGAGCCGTTTAAATCTTCGCAAATAATGCCGGAGCAAAGGGTATATCCGTTAATACCAACCATAAGGTTTAGCATGGTTGCACGATCGGACACCTTAATCTGTTTTTTGTACTCATAGGTAGAAAGCACTTCTTCCGCAAAATAAAAAGAATTGTGTTCCCCTTGAGAAAAGGCCATTGCAGGATACTCTTCCAAATCCTGCAACGTCACTTCCTTTTTCTTTGCAAGCGGATTCTTCTTTGACATATACGCATAAATGCTGCAGTCAAACAGCGGTGTAAAGGTAAGGGAAGCATCCGCAAACAGCTTCTTTAATACCGCGCTGTTGTACTCATTCATGTATAACACACCAATCTCACTGCGCTGGTTTTTCACGTTATCGATGACGTCATAGGTCTTTGTTTCGTGGACTTCAAACTCATACTCGTCCATTCCGTACTGATTGATCACATTAATAAACGCGTTCACCGCAAAGGTATAGTGCTGTGTTGATACGTGAAACGTCCGTTTTCTAAGCTCCTTGGATAAATACTTTGCATCTAAAATCTCGTACTGTTCCACAACGGATTTGGCATAGCCCAAAAACTCTTCTCCCTTTACGGTAAGGGTCATTCCGCTGGTAGATCGGGTAAAGATATCAAATCCCACTTCTTTTTCCAAGGCTTTTAAGGCAGCTGTCAACGAAGGCTGTGAGACAAATAAGCTCTTTGCCGCCTCATTTACCGAACCCATTTTTTGTATTTCGATTGCGTATTTTAATTGATTTAGTGTCATATTTCCCCTACTAACCTTTATAGTATTTTTTATATTATAGTATACAGTCAAAGGCCTATGTCAATATTCTTATGCCTGCAGCGCCGAAATGTGATAGGTATATTTTGCTACTTCATGCAAAAAAGGACACCGCATTGAGGTGTCCCCTGGAATTTATAATACTTATTTTTCTAATAATCCAATATAGGTGTTCCACTGTGACTTAGGAATTTCTATAGCTTCCATTGCTTTTTCAACACTAAGCCCTAATGTCTTCATTACGCTTTTTATAGCATCAAGTTTTGTCTGTTCTGCAACTTCATTTCTCATATCTTCCAGCGCTTTACACATCATCGAAACTCCTTTCTCATCTTCCTTATAATATCGAGCCTTATTTGCTAATTCCTCATAATGCATTTCATCCGGATTTGTGCAAAAGAAATCATGCATCAATTTTCCCAATTCGGTAGTCGCATTCCTATTCTCTCCATTTACATAAAGAATATGAGTTTCATCACCAAAAGGCTCTCCGGTATTTATTATTTGTCTATCAATTGAATAAAGCGGTTCCCCACTTCCAATCACATCATTTTCTGTAATAAATATAACATAGGTTTCCGGTAGTTTGCAAAAGTCTTCCCCCGGTTGAAGCAAATGCGCATCCATGATACTCGAATGATACCGCGCTCGTTTTCGATCTGCTCCTTTATCTGTTCTTTGAATCTCAATATCAAACGCTCTTCCATCCGCATCTTTCGCGTCTATATCAAGCCAAATATCTCGACCTTGAAGATTTTTCATAACACTCTGCGTTGTTACGCTCGTCACTGTAATGTCATCCCGTCCAAGAATGATTTGAATCAATAGTTGCGTGCCCTCAATATTATTCTTAAAGCAGGCATTCATAAAATCATCATCCATTAAACGAAACTCTTTAATCCTTCTTAAATCCTCCTGATGCTCTTTTTCATGTTCTTCCGCATCCAATCCAATACATTCTTCCATCATGTTTCTTTCTCCAGCAATACATCTTCTCCATCATTTCCCTTATTTTCCCCTTATTTTTATACTCTTTTTACTTCATATTTTCCGGTTTCTGTCTCGATAATCAGGAATGCCGATTCGCTAATCTGTGTCTTATCTCGATATGTAGAAAACACATCTACAAATATAAATCCAGACTCCTCATATATTTTTTCCACCGGAGTATGTCCAACAACCTGAATATACTCATTCTTTCGAAATGCATCTACTGAATGATACTGTGGGCGAAGCCATAATGGCGACTCATCCTTCCAAAGAGTCTCCATTGAGGAATTATTTATTATGTGAAGTACTTCATCTATATCTACATCGATAAGGCTTTCATCCAGACGATTTACAAACTCAGTCGACAAACCTCCATGTGCAAACAAGACCTTATCCACACGTTGCATTATCGCAATTTGACTAGGGTCCTTTAACGCGTTTTCTAGTTCTCTCAATTTAGATATAACCGTGTTTTCCGCATAAACAGAATAACCGGTTTCAAGGTATCCCCAAACATAGCTAAGATCATGGTTTCCATAACACCACAACGTATCAGGATGCTCCTTTGCAAATTGAATCGCGCGATCATATGTCAGCTTATATTCTTCAATCTGAAATTCCATATTCCAGTCATCTGCCAAATCCATAAGACAAACCACACGTTCAGCAGAACCATCTTTTATCAATTCATCCGCCTTATCAAAAATCCACGGTTTTAGATGAACATCCGGTATTACCAATACTTTCATAGGAACTCCTTACTTAGCTGCAAGTTCTTTCACCTTTGCTAATGGTAGCTTTGTATACTGCGCAATTTTATCCAAAGATAGTGCTCCATCTTTAATCATATCCAATGCACAGTCAATTTTCGTCCGTTCCTCAACTTCATTTTTCATATCTTCCAATGTTTTATGTTGAAGCATCTTTGCATACCCCGTAACTCTGTTTGTAAATCGCTCCGTAGCATTTTCCGGTTCTGTCTCAATAAAGAAATACGCCGGCCCCACGCAAAAATAATCACATAGACGTTCAATCTGCGGTGCCTTGGGAATATTTCTGCCATTGATCCAATCGCAAAAGGTTGTATATTTAATATCCAAATCCCGACAAACATCTTTCCTACTTTTTCCATCACGCTCCAATAGTTGAGACATTCTCTGAGAAAAGGCAACACAAATTGAGTTATTTCCTGATTTTGTTTCCATATTCGCTCCTCGCAATACGATTTTTTCATATTCTTATAGTACGATATTTTCGTACTTCTGTCAATGAGCGCTACAAATTGCAATAAAAAAGGGAGTCCCCGACTCCTTTTTCATTTCCCATATGTTTTCCCTACATCAAATGCGCTTGCATCTCCAATTTTCCATCCGGACGACGTTTTCCGGTAAGTCTTACGCTTCTGCTTCCGTCGTCAATCTTATACTCTTCCGAAACTTCCATATCCGGTTTTGCCGCACGAAGCATCTTTTGAAAATCCCCTAGGATGCCCGGCAAAATGGTTGTATATATCCGAAAGCCTTCCGCTTCTCCGTATGCCTTTTTACATTCTTCCAAAAACTCATCCATGTACCCCATTAAACTCCTCTATCCTATTCAGTTGGTGACATTCCATATGTTATTCTTACTCCTGAATTACTCTCGCTTTTCTTGCTAAATACAGCCTCTGCGGTTTCGACAAAAGTACTACCGTTTCACTTCCGTGAATTTCCGAATGATACATATTATTTTTCGATGGAAGATACCGAACCACCGCGCCAATGTCATAATAGTTTTTCACATATAGCGAAATGATACGCCCCACAAATCTTCTTTTTAAATCCTCTACAACAACTTCGTCTTCCCGGTAATCTCCGCGATCAACAGACAGTCCCTTTGGATCAGCAAAAGCTGCGGAAGAAATTGTCCCATCTTTACGCCAAAACATATCAACCACTTCCGGTGGATATATTGCTCGATACAGTTTTTCATCAATTCGAAATGTATTATCCATAAAATGCACCAACCCTATGATTTATTTCTTCACTGCTTATTGGTATACTCTCAAATTCCTCTCCGCCATTGTATAAGGAGATAAAAACCTCCGCTGTATCCGATGCACCTATCTCGATTTCCATATGATCATGTCTGGAGTTATCAAACTCTAACTGAATCGTCTGCAATGCCGTCGGAAAAATCTCCGGCTGAATATACAATTCCAACAAAATGCGCTTCACCTTTTCGATAAGTTCCTTGCCAAAATCAGGAGCATCATGTCCGTTCCATCCCGGTTTTAAATTCTCAATCATATTCAGTTTCTCAAGGTTATCATCAATTAAACTATTTGCTTGATTCTTTGAACGGGCAGAAAGTCCTCGTTTTGTAAAAGCATCCGCATAAGCTACGATACGCTTATTCTGATTTAAACGACTATATTCTTCTTCAGAAATAATAACAACATTCTTATTTCCTTTTCGCGGGACAACGACAACATCCCCCTCATAAGCAATATCAAAGTACTTTTTTATGTTATTTCTTATTTCAATCTGCTTTGCAATTACCATATACACCTGTTGAATGTCAAGTAGAATTGACCCACATTTACGTTTAATTCTGACCCACCCGA
>DAIMGJ010000017.1:0-44976 GCA_036723975.1 Lachnospiraceae bacterium | reverse complement strand
TCCACTTTTGCCATTTTTTAGGGTGAAATAGCGGAATTTAAAATTTCACATTACGATACGAAAATCGATATGAATAAATTGAAAATCAGAATAAATTTATCGACTTACAATAAATTTTTGTTGACATACAAATTTGGAAGTTGTATTTTAAGGACAGAAGGAAGAAACTGTGGCAAAACAGGTGGGAGGAGAAAGATGGAAGAAGAAAAAATAATGACGGAAAAACACAAGAAACAAAAGCGTTTGTCTATTGGGTTACAAATTGTATCGGTGCTCTTGACCGTGGTACTGACGGTTGCTTATTGCGGACTGGTTTGTTTAAAACGTGCCATCCCCACATTGACAACCGACGAAGTGTGGGAACTCTTCGGAGGTGTGGCACAACAGAAACCCATTGCAATGGATACTTTCACGGCGTTGATGCATGGAGATTTTCTTTTTACATTGATTACATCGCTGCTTCTTTACTACATTTTACATTTGTTTCAAAATGTATGCCGTGAAATTGGAAAGGACAATTCCTTTTCCGTGGAAAATGTAAAGAACTTTAACCGAATGGCATGGACTTCATTGGCGGCATTTGCACTGTACGTTATAAAAATGATTGTCTTTGTTACTCGATTTATGGGAGCGGGATATGCAAGAGTGGCAGAAGTGCTTGCTTGGGGATACACCATTGCACTGGTTGTATTTTTATCTTTTGCTTATCTTTGCAGATCTCTTGCGAAGTTAATCTTTAATGCATACGAAGTACAGACGGAAAATGATTTAACAATCTAGGGGGTGGTGAGTTTGATTGTTACAAATTTGGATGTCATGCTCGCCAAACGAAAGATGAGTGTGACGGAACTTTCAGAAAAAGTCGGAATCACCATGGCTAATATTTCGATTCTAAAAAACGGAAAAGCCAAAGCGATTCGCTACGAGACATTAGATAAAATCTGCGAGGCACTTCAGTGTCAACCGGGTGACATACTCGAATACAGAGAAAATGAGGAGTAAGGAGAAGAATATGGACACACAGGAAAATACAACACAGGCAGTAACGCCGCAATCGATGCAACAGCAGACTTCACAGGCGGTAACGCCGCAATCTGAACAACAACTGCTAAGCCCTGCACAGAAATTTGCCCAAGAACAGCAAAGAAAACGAGAGGCAGAACGAAAGAAAGGTGCAGAATATGGCGCAATTTTTTTGTTGCCGTTTTTTATCTACAGTATCATTTCCACGTTTCTTATGTATGATAATTTTGCGGGAATACTAGTGCCGGTGGAAACGTTATTTACTGTTGGAATCATTGGGTTTGTTTTAAAGAAAAAGAACATGCATTTGAAAGCAAAAAGTATCCCGCTTATGCTTGTTATGTTGCTTCTTGGAATTTCATGTACGCTTACGACTTCAACCATGATTTTCTGGAACCATGTTGTAAGTTTTTGTGTTTTGATTTTGTTTTTGCTGGAGAACTTCTGCGAGACAAAAGCATGGGAATTTGACAACTATGTAAGAGAATTCTTTACGACTATCGGTAAAAGTATCGGCTCGATGATGGATGTATATGCCGATACCGTTTCCTATGTAAAAACTCCAAAGAAAAAAGAGGCAACCACAAAGACCTATATCGGAATCGGTGTACTTATTTGTATTCCGCTTCTTCTGATCGTACTTGCACTTTTGGCATCTGCGGATGCGGTATTCAAAACGGCTTTGGAAGCAATCGTTCCGGAGGAAATTACATTTGAATTTGTATGTGGTGTCATTATGTTTTTCCTTGTTGCAATGATGTTTTCTTACGCCGGCATGAAATACTTTTACTTCCGAACAACAGATTCTGTCGGAAAAGAAATTGTAAAAAAAGAGCCCCTTGTAGGTATTACAATCCTAATCCCGATGCTTTTGGTATACGGTATTTTCTGTGGAATACAGGTGTATTATCTGTTCCTCGGAAACGGGACACTTCCGGATGGATATACTTATGCAAAGTATGCAAGAGAAGGCTTTTTCGAACTATTGGCAGTAAGTATGATTAACTTGGTTTTGATTCTTTTGTTCCAGTGGATATTTAAAGAGTCAAATATATTAAAGGTGTTGCTGCTTTTGACTTCCGTGGCTACTTATGTGATGGGGGCATCATCCGCATATCGCATGGTGCTTTATGTGAAGGCGTACAACTTGTCAAGGCTGAGATTCTTCGTGTTCTGGGCGCTGATTTTGCTTGGCATTTTTATGCTGGGAATGATGGCAAAAATCTTTTTTAAGCGTTTCCCGCTGTTTACCTATGGACTTTATGTATTTTGTGTATGCTTTTTGGTGCTATCCTTCGCAAGACCGGATTATCAGGTTGCAAAATACAACTTGAACAATGTCAATGCAGAGAATCGATTGGACAAAAGTTATATTTCTTATGAGTTGTCTATGGATGCGGCACCGGTGATTGCAGAATATGTAAAAGAAAAACCATCAGAGGAAACGATTCAGATGGTGGAAAACTATAAATCTGCCGTGGGATTGACTGAGTGGATAGATTATGACTACCAAAAAGGAAAAGATATCTACGAAGATACTAAGGCTCCAAGCTGGAGAAAGTTTAACTTCTCTGACTATTTTGCACGAAAAGCATTTGTAAACTAGACCATTATTTGACATAAGAATCCTTGAAAAACTATTGAATTTGCAAAAAAAAGGTATTAGAATAAATTAGGTATGTGTATAAATAAAAGAAAGTTTTAATACCTGTCGCGAATAGACAGTTTTGGAGGACGAAGATGGCAAAAGAGATTAATACAATCGGTGTGTTAACATCAGGAGGAGATGCTCCGGGAATGAACGCAGCAATTCGTGCGGTTGTTCGTGAGGCAATCTGCCGCGGAAAGAAAGTTATGGGTATCAAACGAGGATACGCAGGACTTTTGGATGAAGAAATCTTTGAGATGAATGCACACAGTGTATCCGATATTATTTCACGAGGTGGTACAATTTTACAGACTGCCCGTTGCTTGGAGTTCGTAGAGCCTGCATATCAGAAGCAGGGTGCTGAGATTTGTAAGAAACACGGTATCGACGGACTGGTAGTTATCGGAGGTGACGGTTCCTTCCAGGGTGCGCAGAAGCTTGCAGCTAACGGAATTAACACCGTAGGTATTCCGGGAACCATCGATTTGGATATCTCTTGTACAGAATATACCATCGGATTTGATACAGCTGTAAATACTGCAATGGAAGCAATCGATAAGGTACGTGATACATCTACTTCTCATGAAAGATGTTCCATCATCGAGGTTATGGGACGTGGTGCCGGATACATCGCTTTGTGGTGTGGTATTGCAAACGGAGCAGAGGATGTATTACTTCCGGAAAGATACAACTATGATGAACAGGCAATCGTAAATCACATTATCGAAGGCCGTAAGAAAGGTAAGCAGCATCACATTATTATCAATGCCGAGGGTATCGGACATTCCGTATCTATGGCAAAGCGTATTGAAGCTGCAACCGGAATTGAAACCAGAGCAACCATCCTAGGTCACATGCAGCGTGGTGGTTCACCTACATGTAAAGACAGAGTTTACGCTTCTATTATGGGTGCGATGGCAGCCGACCTTCTTTGCGATGGCAAGTCTAACCGTGTTGTTGCATACAGCCATGGCGAATTCGTTGATTATGATATCGATGAGGCACTTGCAATGAAGAAGGATATTGATGAGTATCAGGTACAGATTTGTAAGGATCTTGGTAATTCATAATGCAAAATGACATTTAAAAGAATTTGGCAGGCTGAAAATGTGTTTTTCAGCCTGTTTTTTCGCGTAAGGGGTAAGTATGATTGAGAGTACTTCAAATGCCGGTGTAAAACAGGTTATCGGCTTAATGGAAAAAGCAAAGAATCGAAAAAAGGAAAATGCTTTTGTAGTGGAAGGACCCCGTATGGTTTTTGAAACTTCCGTGCACCTTTTAAAAAAGGTCTATGTATCGGAATCCTTTGAACCCAGTGCTGCGGAAGAGAAAAAACTGCTTGGCTTTGCGCAGCAATCCGTTTTTGTGGAGGAAGTATCGGAAAAGGTGATGAAAGCCATGACGGATACAGTTACCCCTCAGGGGATTCTTGCAGTTGTGGAAAAACCTGTATATGAGCTTGCTGATTTGTTAAAGGGTACGCCACTTCTTTTGGTTTTGGAAACCATTCAGGATCCCGGGAACCTTGGGACGATTCTTCGAACAGCTGAGGGAGCCGGCGTGACCGGAGTGGTTATGAGCAAAGATACCGTAGATTTGTTTTCACCGAAGGTGGTACGCTCTACCATGGGAAGCTTGTATCGTATGCCTTATTTTGTGACAGAGGATTTGCAAAAGACAATCGAGGATTTAAAGAAATCCGGCATTACGTTTTTTGCTGCGCATTTGCAGGGGAAAAAGTGTTATGATGAGTGTGACTACAGTAAGCCTTCGGCATTTTTGATAGGAAACGAAGGAAACGGTCTAACGGATGAGATCGCCGCACTGGCAGACGAGAAAATTCTGATTCCTATGCATGGGAAACTTGAGTCACTCAATGCAGCTGTTGCAGCAAGTATACTGTCTTATGAAGCAGAAAGAGTGAGACGCAATAGGATTTAGTTTTTAATATTCCCGCCGCGAGGGAGGTGGGCAATAGATAAAGGAAACAAATGAGAATATGGTTTAAAGAGTGGAAAGACAACCGCCTTGTTGCGGACTATGAAGTAAAAGATGAGACAGTTGAAACACGAACCCACAAGGTGTTTTCTGCGCTGGAAGAGGCGTGCAATGCGTTGGATTTGTCCAAACCCATTTGGTTGGATTCCGCTATAAGGGATTTTAAAAGGGATGCAAAAGCTCGGTTTTACCAAGAGAGTTTTATAGATGAGATTTCCTTTGATTATCTGGAAATCCATGTGATAGAGGAGGACTGATATGGATCAGATTGAATATTTGGCTTTATGTAAGGATGAGGGGGTTGATACCTGGCGCTCTGTTATGCTTTTGTATCAGGCAGCGCTTAAGGAACTGGAAACCAAGATTTCGATTCTAAATGAGGAATTTCAGCATACTCATCAGTATAATCCCATTGAATATGTGAAAAGTCGAGTAAAGAGCCCGGAGAGTATTGTAAAAAAACTAAAGCGATACGGTTACGAGGACAGCATGGAAAATATGGTGGCTTATTGTAACGACATTGCCGGACTACGTATTGTTTGCTCGTTTACATCCGATATTTATCGAATGGCGGACATGATCGGGCGTCAGAATGATATTACGGTGATTTCCATCAAAGACTACCTTAAAAGTCCAAAGGAAAGCGGTTACAAGAGTTATCATATGTTGGTTTCCGTACCGATTTTCTTATCTGATAAAGTGGTGGATACCAAAGTGGAGATTCAGATTCGAACCATTGCCATGGACTTTTGGGCATCTTTGGAACATAAGATTTATTATAAGTTCGAAGGAAATGCACCGGATTATATCAGCAAGGACTTACGTGAATGTTCCGGAATTGTATCCATGCTGGATGCAAAGATGTTGTCACTGAATGAAGCAATTGCTGAGGCAAAGAGAGTCGATGAGAAAAAGGATATTTGATATTATTCAAATCGGTTCAAAAGAGGATTTGATAAGTGCGATTTGTGATTATGTAATCGTCGCATCCATTATCTTAAATCTTTTGGTACTATATGTAGGCACATTTCAGGTTCCGCAGGGTTTAAGGGTTCTTATGAATCGAGTGGAAGCTGTTACGGTTGTAATCTTTGTGATTGAATACATTCTTCGCGTGTGGACTGCAGATTATTTGTACCCGGAAAAGACAGCGCCAAGGGCAAGATTGTCCTTTATGTTTTCTGTATTTGGAATCATTGATTTGTTTTCTATTCTTCCTTACTTTTTGCTGATGTTACCCAGTGGAATGGTGGCATTTCGAGTGCTCCGTGTATTCCGGATTTTACGTTTGTTTAAAATAAATGCCCAATATGATGCCTTCAACGTCATTATGGACGTTTTAAAGAACAAAAAAGAGCAGATTATTTCATCTGTGTGCATTGTTTTAATTATGATGCTGGCATCTTCACTTCTTATGTATTCTGTTGAGCACGAGGCACAACCTAATGTGTTTGAAAACGCGTTTTCCGGTGTTTGGTGGTCGGTATCTACGCTTTTGACCGTGGGATATGGCGATATCTATCCGGTGACTACATTGGGTAAGATTATGGCAATCGTGATGTCTTTTTTGGGCGTCGGTCTTGTCGCTATCCCCACCGGTATTATCAGTGCCGGATTTGTAGAGCAGTACACCCGTATGAAACCTCTGGATGAGGCTGCGGATGGAAATGAGATTCGTTTTATAATGATTTCTTTGGAGGAAAAACATCCTTGGGTGAACAAGAGAATTTCTGATATTCAGATTCCTCCCGAACTTATTATTGTAACGATAATTCGCAATAAGGATATTGTAATTCCAAACGGAGAGAAAGTTCTTTTGGAAGGGGATGAAGTGGTGCTGGGAGCTTTGGAGTACCAGGATGATTTGGATATCCATCTAAAGGAATTCCCCATTACCATGAACCATCCTTGGAGAGGACATCATATAAAGGATATTGATATTCCGAATAATACGGTAATTGTATCTGTTCTTCGTCAGGGCCAGTCCCTTTTGCCGAAAGGCAGTACCTTGTTCCAGCACGGCGACATCGTAACCGTATGTGAGAAGAGAATATAATAACAACGGTGCATGAGTGGATGCACCTATTTCCTCAGCACCGTCTCCGCTTTACCTCGACTAGTCGAATGTCTGTAAAGAATCTCTCAGGAAAGCCTTCGAGATTCAACAGCCATACGACGGATTCTCGGAACGCTCCGCGGATGACTGTCGGAAACAGGTCATCCACGTCAGACACCGTTGATATAATAAAAAACTCGTACAACTTATGTTGTACGAGTTTTTTCTGGAGTGGATTTACTTCGCACTCTCATTTTTCCATGTCTCGAACTTTTCCAATACGGCATCATAGGTTCTTTGTGAAATGTCCGGCAATTTCCTGCCCCAGGTTTTTGTCGCTTCTTCAAAGCCTTTTTTAAATGCATCCAAAAGCTGTTCCGCCTTGGATGAATCTCCGCCGCTTAACGCTTTTGCAAAATCCAGGATACGATCGGAGGTCTTGTCTACACCCCAGTATCCGTCTTCTGCAATGTCCGCTTGAGCTTGCTTCTTGGTTTCTTCATCAACTTCGAATTTGCCCTCCGCTAAGAATTTCCACATGTCATCGGCAATACCAATGGTCTGTCCCTGCTTTGCGATACTCTGACGTACCACATCAAAGAGTCTTGCTTTTTGCTCTTCAGCATCGGCCTTTAACTGTGCAACAATGGCACTGTGGTCGGTTCGCTTGGAAGAAATATTAGCGGTATCTTCGGATCTTTCGTATGTAGCGGCTTTTTCGGAAAATTTTGATTTATCAGCAGAATCCGTGGATTCTGTAGACTTTTTTGCGCCACCGGAATAAGCAGCGGTAGTGCTGTAGACCGTGGCTACATTGTTAATAAAATTGATATTCATATGTACCCTCCTTGGCCGACATAAATACGAGACATTGGGAAAAGAAATCCGTATCCGTACCGATATATCTTTTCCTAATTATATCATCGACAGATAAAAGTGAATAGTTTATATGAAAAGATTTTTTAACGAAAAAAAATAATATAAGAAAAAATAAAACGATAGAAAATTTGAATATTGTATTTGAAAATGGTAAAATGCATTTTGTATACAAAAGGAGTTTTTTATGAAGGAAATCACGAGACAAGCCTACGGAAAAATCAATCTCGGTCTGGATGTTTTAGGTAAACGGGAGGATGGATATCATACTGTTCGTATGATTATGCAAACCGTAGAATTGCATGATACTTTGGATTTTAAGGAAAATGCTACCGGCGAGATTACTATGACTTGTGACAATGAGACGCTACCGGTGGATGATAATAATTTATGTATTCGTGCCGCAAAACTTTTAAAGGATGAGTTTGGTTTTGAGGGTGGTGTTGATATCCACTTAAAAAAACGGATTCCGATTGCTGCCGGGATGGCCGGCGGAAGTACGGATGCCGCAACGGTTTTAAAAGCGGTAAATGAGATTTTTGAATTGGGATTGAGCAAGAAAGAATTGATGAAACGAGGCGTTACCCTTGGTGCGGACATTCCTTATTGTATTATGGGAGGAACTGCTCTGGCAGAAGGAATTGGCGAAAAGTTGACTCGTCTTTCACCTATGCCCTCCGTGCCGGTTTTGATTGCAAAACCGCCGGTGAATGTTTCCACCGGAAAGGTGTACGGCGCATTGGATTCTCTGGAGACCTACGATCACCCCAATATTGATGCACTTATTCATTCTATAGAATATGAAGATATATTGGGGATTGCACCAAAAATGGGAAATGTTTTGGCGGATGTAACCATGCCTATGGTTCCGGAAATTGCAGAAATCGTAGATTTTATGGAATCGCACGGAGCCGTTCGAGCAATGATGACCGGGTCGGGTCCCACGGTGTTTGGTATATTTGAAGATAATGATGAGATGGAAAAGTGTCGCGAAGCATTGGAAGGATTAGGTGTTTGCGAGAATCTGAGCAGCACATCTACCATTGTATAAAGGAGAAATAAAATGCAGGAAGAATTAAAACTGGATGCGGATGCGTATTTGCCTCTTCGGGATGTGGTATTTCATACGTTACGGGATTCTATTTTAAAAGGCGAAATGGAGCCCGGAGAACGATTGATGGAAATCCACCTGGCAAAAAAACTGGGAGTGTCCAGAACGCCTATCAGAGAAGCGATTCGTATGTTGGAACAGGAAGGCCTGGCAGTAATCGTTCCGAGACGTGGTGCACAGGTCGCCAAGATGACAGAAAAGGATTTACAGGATGTTTTGGAGATTCGCGATGCCTTGGATGAACTTGCGGCCTTTAGCGCTTGCAAAAAAATAACGCCTGCAGCCATCGACGAGTTAAAGCAGACAATGACTGCTTTTAAGGAAGCTGCAGTACGCGGGGATGTCAGGGAAGTGGCTATGGCGGATGAAAAGTTCCACAGTATTATCTACAAGGCGGCGGACAATCCAAAACTTATGGTGATTATCCAAAATCTTAAAGAACAGATGTATCGTTATCGATACGAATACGTCAAGGATCACACCAATTACAATCGTATCCTTGAAGAGCATGAGGCGATTATTCGCGGGTTCGAAATGAAAGACAGCGACTACGTCAAAAAAATGATGCATGCTCACTTGGAAAATCAGGTAGAAGCAGTTCGCGATGTGATTCGCCATCAAGAAGATTAAGGGGAATACAGAGGATATGATAGATGTAAAAGATGTGCGCGTGAAACTGCACTCCGCGCAGGAATCCTTTGGCCAAAAGGATGAACAGCGAAAAGTGGCAAACGGGAAATTATATGAAAGCCACGACGCGATTTGCCTACAGTTTCGGGATGATGATACCACGGAACAGATGGTAACCCATATGGAAATAAGAAACGGAAGTGAGGTTTTGGTTCGTCGTGCGGGAACCATTACTTCCGAGCTGTTTTTTAAAAAAGAGGAAACGCACAAGTCATCCCACAAGACGGGATTTGGATGTGTGCGATTTGAAATCGCCACTCGGGAACTTGACATTGATGCCGATGCCGAGCATATGAAACTCCACATTGTCTACGACTTAATCAGTGCCGGCGGCATCGTCAGCACCAATTATATAGAACTAGAGGCAAAGTAAATTGTAATAAAAAAATCTCAAATGTTTTTCATGTAGGGCGCTTCTTTGGCGCCCGATGAAAAAGCATTTGAGATTTTTTATAATTATATTTTTTATTTTTGAGCATCTTTTAACTTGCGCGCAAGGCGGGCGCGAAGTCCCTTGGGCTTCTCCTGCGGTCCGTTGTTCTTTCCGTGGAGTCCCTTTACACCTGTAATGTAAAGTCCGCTTACGGTAGCCTTTACTTCACGCTTGGTAGGAACCTCATCGAATACAGCATAGTCGCAAATGAAGGTCATCACTTTTGGACCAACCTTTGCTTTTACGATTGGCATCTTGGAACGCTTTGCATACCAAGGCATAGCGGCAATCATTTCCTCCGGAAGACCGGCCTGATTTACACGCATTTTTTTCTTGTCGATAATCAGCATGGAAACGGTCTGGGCAACTTTTGCAACCTGCTCATCCTGTTCCGCTTTTCTGGCTTCTGCTTTTTTGCCTAAAAAATATAAAGCAATCGTAATACCGATAACAACTGCGGTAATGACTAAAAGTACAATTGTAACGGTAGGAATCTGTAATAATAACATTTCATATCTCCTTCGTTTTAGAGTCACTTCGCCTATTCTAGCATGAAGGGTACAAAAAAGCAACGAATTTGGCTTTTTCTTCCTACTTTATTATGGTAAAATATCTGTGGTTGTTATTCTTATGAATTCGTAAGAATGACAAAAGAAAGCGAGGTAATAAAATGAAGAGATTTGTTGCGGCAGGGCTTGCGTTGGCCATGACCTTTAGTTTGGCTGCATGTAAAGATAAGGATAAGACCGGGGATACCGCGTCCGAAGATAGTGCGGCAAAGAGCACTACAGAGAGCACGGTTGAGGCATTAAATTATAACCCTGCGGATTATGTAACACTCGGAGAGTTTGAGAATGTACCGGTTACCATTTCCGGAGATTATGATACATCAGATGAGGCAGTGGAAGCATACATCGCCGAGCAACTGGCAAAGCTTGACTATGTCAAGGATGAGGATGCCACAGAGGTAAAAAAAGACTCTGTTGTAAATGTGGATTATACCGGATTAAAGGACGGAGTAGCCTTTGACGGGGGAACAGCTGTAAATCAGACCATCGATGTGGGTAAAAACGCTTCTGTTGACGGAACAACTTATATCGACGGATTTACTTCCGGTTTGGTGGGAGCAAAGGTTGGAGATACCATTGATTGTGATGTAACATTTCCGGAAAATTACGGTTCCGCTGAATTGGCAGGACAGCAGGTGGTATTCCGTTTCACGGTTAATTATATATGCAAAGCAGCTGCTACTGTTGATGGATTAACCGATGAGGTTGTAAAAGAAAACTTTGATTATGATTCGGTAGCTGAATATCGCAAGGCTATGAAGGCTGAACTGGAAGAAAATGTGAATACACAAAAAACCTCCGATATCAGAAGTGCTGTGATCAATACAATAGTTGCCAATGCTACCATAAGCGGTTATCCGGAAGAAATCGTTTCTCAGAGAAAGGAAGCGTATCTGGAAAGCTATGTTACCCAGTACGGTGGTTATGATAATTTTGAAGCACAGATGAGTGCCTATGGTATAGATATGGATTCCTTTATGGCGGATATGGAAGACGGAATCAAGACCAATCTTGAAACCGAGATGGTGTTTGGTCTTATTGCCGACACCTTAGGATTAAAGCTGGATGAGGACGGATTTTCTGAATATTGCCAGAAGATGATGACAAATAACGGCGTTTCTTCTTTAGATGAGTTATACGGAAACTATGGTGGCTCAACCGCTACCGGTGAAAGCTATCTTCGTCGTATTTACATCTGCAACAAAGCAGTGGAGTACTGCATCGACCATGTGGGTGAAGTAACCATCGAAGAATCCAAATCAGAATCATAAAACATTTTTTAGGGGAGAGTTGTGAAAAATGTTGGAATTTATACTACGACATCCGGAGGCACATGTTCAGGCTCCGGTCATAGTATTTGATTTGATTTTGTATCTGTTTGTATCAATTCAGTCAAAACGTGAGCAGAGGGAAATTGAATCCTTCCGCTATCTTGTTATATGCGGAATTGTGATTACGCTTACGGACGTGCTGCAAAACTGGATGTTGGATAATCCTGCGACTGCGGTTAATTTCTATCTGATTAACAGCTTAAATATGCTTAATTATTTGGCAATCATTGTGTTTGCTTACGGTGCGTATTTCTATTTTCTTTTCATATTTAAACTTCCGTTGAAGAGGTGGTGGCGAAATCTCAATCTGGTGATTTTTGCTATTTATGCTATTTGTTTATTGGTCAATCTCTATAACGGGTGTATCTCTTTGTACCATTTTGAACAGGGAAAGTATGTCCACGGGCCTTTGTTTTACCCTGTGGGAAATCTGGTTCCTATTTTTGTATATCTTCTTAGTGTTATTTCTTATGTTATCAATGCCAGAAGACTGAGTTATCGATATCGGAGATCCTTGTTTATTGTTATCCTTGTGATAATCAGCGGTGTGATAGTACAACCTTTGATTAACGGCCAGGTGACTGTGACCGGAGTGTTTGTATCCTTGGCTCTTTTTATTCTTTATCTTACGGTGGAGACAGAGGATTATCAGCTTCTTGTGGAAGCGAATGAATCTTTGGAAAAAGCAAAAAAAGAAGCACAAATCGCAAATGAAGAAAAAAGCGTATTCCTTGCGAATATGTCCCATGAAATCCGTACACCGTTGAATGCGTATTTGGGATTAAATGAGATGATTTTAAGGGAAAGCTCGGACGAGAAAACCCTGAACTACGCCAGAGACATGAAGTCTGCAGGAAATGCTTTGCTTTCAGTTGTAAACGATGTATTGGATATTTCCAAAATCGAGACCGGTGATATGGAACTTTTGGAGCAACCATATCACTTTGCGGATTTGATCGGTGACATTGATATTATTATTTCATCCCGCGCAAACAACAAAGGGTTGAACTTTATTTTAGATATCCAGGACAGCTTGCCGGAGTATTTGGTGGGAGATGCCACAAAGCTTCAGCAGGTCATCATCAATGTGTTAAACAATTCCGTAAAATACACGGAACGAGGCGTCGTTATTCTGGCAGTTCGTGGGGAAGCGGTCGACAACAAACTGAATATGATGATGCAGATTACGGATACCGGAGTCGGTATTCAGCCAAAGGATTTGGAAAATCTGTTTGATTCTTTTAAACGGGTGGATTCGGAGAAGAATAAAAAGATCGAGGGAACCGGAATCGGCCTATCCATCGTGAAAAAGATTTTGGATATGATGGGGGGCGAAATTCGTATTCACAGTAATTACGGAATGGGCACCCAGACCTACATTGGACTTACACAAAAGATTTACGATTCGTCCGTTACTTATCAACATCGCCGCTTGGAATCTGCGGAGAAAGTGGTAGAGGAAGATACATCCTTTGATGTATGGTCCAGAACCATATTGATTGTGGATGACAATGAAATGAATCTAAAAGTTTTGGAGGGATTGCTTAGCAGTACAAGAGCAAAGATTGTTTCTGCGCCGGGAGGAGCAGAGGCTTTGGCGATTCTTAAGAAGAAAAAGTTTGATATCGTTCTTACGGATGCCTTTATGCCGGTGGATGGAGAAACGGTTTTGTACGAAGTAAAATCCAACCCGAATCACATGAATTACGATACTCCGTTTATTGTGGTGACTGCCGATGCACTGGCCAGCTCGGAGGAAAAATATTTGGCCATGGGATTTGATGATTATATCTGTAAACCGATTGAGCTAAAGCGGCTGAAAGAAGTGTTAAAGAAGTTCCTTCCGGAAGCGGTCGGATATATAGACAAAAACAAAGCTATGGACAATTTTGCAGATGAAAATCTGTATCAGGAAGTGCTAAAGACGTTTGCTTCTTCTGCAAACGATAAAATCCATCATATTGAAAGTGCGTTGAAAGAAAGGAAATGGAGGGACTACGTGATTTTTCTACATGCATTGAAGTCGAACGCCAATACCATTGGAGCTTCGGAATTGGGTGATATGGCAAAGGAACTCGAGTCTGTTGGAAAGCAGTTGTTTGATAAAGAGGGTTCTTTGAAAGAAGAATCCATACTGTCGGAAAAGACGCCTGCACTGATACGTCTGTACAAAGAGGTTGCTGAGGAAGCAGAAAAGAGAGCGATATGATTCAGGAGTTTTTAACAAGGTATGTGAAAATTTCATATGAGATTTCTGCCGTTTTCTTTGATTTGGTTGTGATTGCATTCATGCACATGAAAACCTGGGAAAAAGGTGAAAAAACCACAAAACTGTTTCGGATTATGGCTTACTGTGTGTTGTTTTGGACGATTAATGAGGTTCTGACGCCCCTTGCGATGTTTAACCTGCCGGAGGCAGGAGTGGGAAGATACTTGGCTTTGCTTGTGGATTCATTACAGTTTTTCTGGGGAGATGTGGCACTATTTTCTTTTGTTCTGTATATGGAAAACTATACGGGCTATAAAACCATTCCCTGGTTACGACAGCTGTATATCCTTGTTATTGTGATTGCCACCGGAGTGATTTTTGTAAATCCCAAAACAGAGTGGCTGTTTACGTATTTAGGAATGGAAGAAGGCTACATCAGAGGACCTCTCTACGGAATCGTCGGATATTTTCCATCCATTCTGTTTGGTTCTACAGCATTGTATTTGTACTGCACCTATTTTAAACAGTTAATCCATCGAGAACGAGTCGGATTGTTAAGTACCATTGTGATGATTTTTGTGGGAGCAACCATTCAGCCCGCACTTAACGGACAGTTGAAGGTTACGGGATTGTTTGCTTCTTATGGGTTGTTTATTCTTTATCTTGCGCTTGAAACCAGCGATTATCTGGGCCGTATGTCGGCAAAAGCAAAATTGGAGGAGGCCCAGGAAATAGCTGCATCCGCCAATCGGGCAAAATCTGCATTTATTGCAAATATGTCCCATGAAATCCGTACTCCTATGAACGCAATCTTGGGTATCAATGATTTGATTTTGAAAGATTCCAAAGAGAAAAACGTTTTGGCCTATGCCAAAGATATGAAGCGTTCCGGTGATACACTGATTACTATTATCAATGATGTTTTGGATATTTCCAAAATTGAGGCCGGAAAGATGGAGATTCAAAACGATTCTTATCACTTGTCGGAACTGATTGATGAACTTGCTTTTGATGCTGAAAAAAAGGCTGCAAAGAAACATATTGATTTTAAGTTGGAAGTGGATGAGAATCTTCCGAATCACTTGTTGGGAGATAAAGAACACTTGGCTCAAGTTTTAAAGAATGTTTTGGATAACGGCATCAAATTCACGAGACACGGATTTGTGAGATTTACAGTGAATGGCGGGATTCATGGCGATATTATGCATTTGGTATTTAAAGTATATGATTCCGGAATAGGCATAAAAGAAGAGGATATGGACAAGATTTTCTCCAATTTCGGCCGTGTGGATATGGAACAAAACCGCAGCATTGAAGGAACCGGTTTAGGACTTTCCCTTTGCAAAAAGATTATGAATTTCTTAAACGGAACCATATCTGTAAGCAGTGAATATGGTTGCGGAAGTACCTTTACGGTGGAACTCGACCAATTTATCGAAGAGTCTGAATCTATATCGGAGTATCGCGAGGAACACGGCGCATATAATCCTATGACACAGACAATGAAGCCCGCGGAAAAGAAACGCTTTTTGGTGGTGGATGATAACGAGATGAACATTAAAGTGGCGGAAGCCTTTTTGGAAGTATCCGGAGCAGAGATTGTTACGGAACTGGACAGTGTTCGCGCCTTTACCATGATTCAAAGGGAAAAGTTTGATTTAATCTTTCTGGATGATATGATGCCGCGATTAACCGGACCTACGATTCTTATGCGTATCCGTCGGGGCGGTGGGGTCAATAAGGATACACCGTTTATCATTATGACTGCAAACTCTTCCGAATCAGATAAAAAAGCATATTTGGAAAAGGGATTTGACGGATATGTGGGCAAACCTATCAAGGAAGAAAAACTCATTGAAGAGGTAAATAAATTTATTGTTTCATAAGGCCGGGTGTGTTATAATGCTTCCGTTATAACAAAACCTCAGGAGGTAATTCTTATGAAACATATTAAGACATTAAATACAAAGAGATTACAGAATACTGTTAAAAAAGGTGGATGCGGTGAATGCCAGACTTCTTGCCAGTCAGCTTGCAAGACCAGCTGTACCGTTGGAAACCAGAGCTGTGAAAACAACAAATAGTATATTGTAAAAGATATTGCATTATCTGACCGAGCTTTAGTTTAAGGCTCGGTCGTTTGTGCGTTTTTTTAGAGATTTTTTAGAAAGGAATTTATTGCTTTGATACATCAGTATAAAAACAATGGATTCAATATTGTTCTTGACGTAAACAGCGGTGCCATTCATGTAGTGGATGACATCACGTATGATATTATCGCTGACTATGAATCCTTAGACAAAAAGGGGATTGTTGAAAAAATAGGGAAAAAATATGACTCGGTGGATGCATCCGAAATCGAGGAGGCTTACGATGAGGTAAAGGCCTTAGAGGATGCGGAAGAACTCTTTACCAAGGATGTCTACGAGGACCGGGTTATTGACTATACCAAGCGTGCCACAGTTGTAAAGGCACTTTGCTTACATATTGCCCATGATTGTAATCTTTCCTGCAAATATTGCTTTGCGGAGGAAGGACTTTATCACGGTAAAAAAGCAGAACTGATGCCTTATGAAGTTGGCAAGCAGGCACTTGACTTTTTGGTAGCAAATTCCGGAAGCCGTAAAAACTTGGAAGTAGACTTTTTCGGTGGGGAACCCCTTCTTAACTTTCAGGTAGTAAAGGATTTGGTGGCATATGGTCGTGAGTTGGAAAAGACCCATGACAAGCACTTCCGTTTTACCCTTACCACAAACGGCGTACTTTTAAACGACGAGGTCATGGAGTTTGCCAACAAAGAGATGGATAACGTGGTTTTAAGTATCGACGGACGAAAGGAAGTTCACGATAAGATGCGCCCGTTCCAAAGAGGAGACGGAAGCTACGACATCGTTACTCCAAAGTTTATAAAGTTTGCGGAGAGCCGTGGACAGAATAAATACTATGCAAGAGGAACCTTTACCAGAAACAATCTGGATTTTTCAAAGGATGTTTTGCATTTGGCTGATTTGGGATTTAAACAGATTTCCGTGGAGCCGGTTGTGGCACCGGAGGATGAATCCTATGCCCTGCTGGAAGAAGATTTGCCGAAGCTTTTTGAAGAATACGATCTTTTGGCGAAGGAAATGGTTGCCCGTCACGGCACGGACAAAGAATTTAATTTCTTCCATTTTATGATTGATCTGGAAGGCGGCCCTTGCGTCTACAAGCGCTTAAGCGGATGCGGTTCCGGAACCGAATATTTGGCAGTTACTCCTTCCGGAGAACTTTACCCATGTCATCAGTTTGTCGGAAACGATGGATTTAAGATGGGGGATGTTTGGAAGGGAATTGAAAATACAGAACTTCAAACCGAGTTTAAGGGATGCAATGTATATTCCAAACCCGAATGTAGAAACTGCTTTGCGAAATATTACTGCAGCGGCGGATGTGCAGCAAATGCATATCATTTCGATGGCAATATCCGCGGAAATTATCATGTGGGATGCGAACTTCAAAAGAAACGTGTGGAATGTGCCATTATGATAAAAGCAGCAACAGCAGAGGACTAATCACTAAATTTTTTATTTTCCATAAAAAAAGAGATAAGGAGTTATGAAGGAAATGAAACGTATGAAGAAGTGGCAAGGCTTTTTAAGCCTGATCCTTGTAGTTGGCATTATTGCCGGACTTGGATACTATGCCGCAACCATTATTGGTGCTACGAACAAGGGAGGAGATGACAGCTTAAAGCTCGGCTTGGATCTTGCCGGTGGTGTCAGTGTTACCTACGAAGCACAGGGAGATTTTTCAGCAGAGGATTTGGAGGATACACGTTATAAGTTACAGCAGCGTGTGGATTCCGATTTGGGAGAAAACTCCACAACAGAGGCATCTGTATATATTGTAGGAAATGACCGTATTACTGTTGAGGTACCGGGTGTAAAAGATGCCAATGCACTTTTGGAACAGTTGGGTTCTCCGGGTAACTTATATTTTATCCGTCAGACCAACGATGCAGGTGAGCAGAACTACAGTTATGACTCTTCTGTAGGAAACTACGTATTAAATTATGAAATTGAAGATTTGGAAGCATCCGGAGATATCGTGTTGACCGGTTCTGATGTTGCAGCAGCTCAGGCTACTTACGAAACAGATCAGACCACCAACGCACAGAATCCGGTGGTATCCATTTCGTTAAATGAATCCGGAACAAAAGCTTTTGCTGAAGCAACCACAAAAGCATATGCAAACGGTGAGTCCATCGGTATTTATTATGATAATCAGTTTGTTTCCGTACCTACCGTACAGGCAGCAATTACCGACGGAAACTGCGTTATCAACGGTATGGAATCATTTGAAGCAGCACAGAGCCTTGCTTCTTATATTCGTATCGGTGGATTAAACGTAACTTTGACTGAGTTAGAGTCCAGAGTTGTAGGTGCTACTTTAGGTAGTGATGCACTTTCTACTTCCTTAAAGGCCGGTATAATCGGACTTGCAATCGTAATGGTATTCATGATTGTAATGTATTTGGTTCCGGGTGTTGCAGCATCTTTGGCACTTGCAATTTACTCAGGAATCATGATTTCTATTTTATATCTTTATGATATTACCCTTACATTACCGGGTATCGCAGGTATTATCCTTTCCATCGGTATGGCAGTAGACGCAAACGTTATTATCTTTGCTCGTATTCGTGAAGAAATTGCTACCGGAAAAGATGTATCTTCTGCAATTGATACCGGATTTAAGAAAGCTCTTTCCGCAATCCTTGACGGAAATATTACAACACTTATTGTTGCTGCCGTACTTGGCGTATTGGGAAGCGGTACTGTTAAGGGATTTGCCGTAACTCTTGCCATCGGTGTACTTTTATCCATGTTTACAGCACTTGTAATTACACGTTGGATTATAAAGAGCTTGTATGCGGTGGGCATTCGTTCCGAGAAGTTCTACGGAAAAGCAAAGAAAGTTAAGACCATGGATTTCATGGGGAAGAAGGTTATATTCTTTGCCCTTTCATTGGTAATTATCTTAACCGGTGTTGGTAGCATGTTGATTCACGGTGTAAAAGGAAACGCATTAAACTACAGCCTTGAGTTTTTAGGCGGTACATCAACAACCGTTTCCTTCGACAAGGAGTATACAATTGCCGAAATCGATTCTGAGATTGTTCCGCTTGTATCAAAGATTACAAAAGACAACGATATTCAGACACAGAAGGTGGATGACGGTACCGGCGTAATCTTTAAAACACGTACCTTAAATCTTGAAGAGCGTGAAGCATTAAACGAGATGTTCGAAGAAAACTTTGGCGTAAAGGAAGAGAATATTTCTTCTGAGAATATTTCTTCTACCATCGGTGGAGAAATGCGTCGTCAGTCTCTTATTGCAGTAATTGTTGCAGCGCTTCTCATTTTGTTATACATCTGGATCCGATTCAAGGATTTACGTTTCGGTGGAGCAGCAGTTATCGCATTGATCCACGACGTATTGGTTGTACTTGCACTTTATGCGGTTGCACGTATTTCCGTTGGCAGTCCGTTTATTGCATGTATGCTTACCGTAATCGGTTATTCCGTAAACGATACCATCGTTATCTTCGATAGAATTCGTGAGAATTTGGCTAACGTTACAAAGAAGACAAAAGAATCTTTGACAGAAGTAGCAAACGTAAGTATTACACAGACATTGTCTCGTTCTATTTCTACTTCAATCACAACAGCGATTACGGTTCTTATGCTTCTTATTTTAGGTACTTCAAGCATCCGTGAATTTGCACTTCCTCTTTTGGTAGGTGTAATCACAGGTACCTACTCATCTGTTTGCCTTGCAACAGAGCTTTGGTACTTAATGAGAATTCATTCCAAAAAAGTAGTGGATGAATCCAACAAGCCAAAGAAAAAGAAAGCAGAAAGAGCAACCAAAGAAAACGAAGGATTAATCGTTTAATCCAAAAACTGTTCAACATAATATAAGGAAAAGGAGAAAAAAGATGTACTCAATTGACGACATTCGAAACGTAGACCCGGAGATTGCACAGGTGATTTGCGATGAATATGCAAGACAAAGCGACCATATCGAACTCATTGCTTCCGAAAACTGGGTAAGCCCGGCAGTCATGTCTGCTATGGGCAGCATTCTTACCAATAAGTATGCGGAAGGATATCCGGGAAAGCGTTATTACGGTGGATGTGAAGTCATCGACCGTGCGGAACAACTTGCCATCGAAAGAGCAAAAGAACTCTTCGGTGCTGAGTATGCCAACGTTCAGCCACACTCCGGTGCCCAGGCAAATATGACGGTTCAGTTTGCTGTATGTGAACCGGGAGATACCATTATGGGTATGAGCTTGGATCACGGCGGACATTTGACCCACGGCTCACCGGTTAACTTCTCCGGAAAGTATTTCAATATTGTTCCTTACGGCGTAAACGACGAAGGTTATATCGATTATGATGAAGTTGAGCGTATTGCTTTAGAGAGCAAGCCGAAGATGATTATTGCCGGAGCAAGCGCTTATGCAAGAGCCATCGACTTTAAGCGTTTCAGAGAAATCTGTGATAAAGTGGGTGCGGTGTTTATGGTAGATATGGCACATATCGCAGGACTTGTAGCGGCAGGCTATCATATGTCTCCGGTACCTTATGCGGATATCGTAACCACCACCACACATAAGACACTTCGCGGACCTCGCGGAGGTTTGATTCTTTCTACTGCTGAGGCAAACGAAAAGTACAACTTCAATAAGGCTCTGTTCCCGGGAATCCAGGGTGGACCTTTGGTACATGTGGTTGCTGCAAAGGCAATCTGCTTTAAGGAGGCACTTTCTCCTGAGTTTAAGCAGTATGCAAAGAACATCGTAGACAATGCACAGGCATTGGCAAAGGGCCTTATGAACCGTGATATCAAGTTGGTATCCGACGGAACCGACAACCATTTGATGCTTGTAAACCTTGTGCCAAATGATTTGACAGGAAAGGCTGTTGAGGCACTTTTGGATCAGGCTCACATTACGGCCAACAAGAATACGGTTCCAAACGATCCAAAGAGCCCGTTTGTTACCAGCGGTATTCGTCTCGGTACACCGGCTGCCACCAGCCGTGGTTTAAACACAGCGGACTTCGATGAAGTGGCAGAAGCCATCGCAACAGTGATCAAAGAGGGCGAAGCAGGTGTTCCAAAAGCCCGTGAAATTGTTGCTTCATTAACGGCTAAGTATCCGTTAACCGGAAATTTTTAAATAGTAATCTAAATAACCGGCGGGAGCCGGTCAGTAAGGAGAAGTACATGTTAGATATTAAATTCTTACGCGAAAATCCGGATGTTGTAAAAGAAAACATCAAGAAAAAATTCCAGGACCACAAACTTCCCATGGTGGATGAGGTCATCGAACTGGATAAAGAAGTCCGTGCCGTACAGCAGGAAGGCGATGACCTTCGTGCAAAACGTAACGACCTTTCCAAACAGATTGGCGTTTTGATGAAGGAAGGGAAGAAAGACGAGGCTGAAAAGGTAAAAGCACAGGTAACAGCAAATGCTGACCGTCTTGCCGAGTTGGAAGCTCGCCAGTCTGAACTTACTGAAGAAATCAAGAAGAGAATGATGGTGATTCCAAATATCATCGATCCTTCCGTTCCGATTGGAAAAGACGATTCTTGTAATGTTGAAATTGAAAAGTTTGGCGAACCCGTCGTTCCGGATTTCGAAATCCCATATCACACCGATATTATGGAGCGTTTTGACGGAATCGATTTGGAAGCGGCAGGTAAGGTTGCAGGTAACGGATTCTACTATTTAATGGGAGACATTGCCCGCTTGCATTCTTCTGTCATTGCTTACGCAAGAGATTTTATGATCAATCGTGGATTTACTTACTGTGTACCACCTTTTATGATTCGTTCTAACGTGGTAACCGGTGTTATGTCCTTCGATGAGATGGATGCTATGATGTACAAGATTGAAGGTGAAGATTTGTACTTAATCGGTACATCCGAGCATTCCATGATCGGTAAGTTTATCGATACGTTAAATGATGAGGAAAGCCTTCCGTACACATTGACCTCCTACTCTCCATGCTTCCGTAAGGAAAAGGGAGCGCACGGTATCGAAGAGCGTGGTGTATATCGTATTCACCAGTTTGAGAAGCAGGAAATGATCGTTGTTTGCAAACCGGAAGATTCTATGGAATGGTATGACAAACTTTGGCAGAATACCGTTGATTTGTTCCGCTCCTTGGATATCCCGGTACGTACTTTGGAGTGCTGCTCCGGAGATTTGGCAGACCTTAAGGTAAAGAGCTGCGATGTAGAGGCTTGGAGCCCAAGACAAAAGAAATACTTTGAAGTTGGCTCATGCTCCAACTTAGGAGATGCTCAGGCAAGACGTCTTGGTATCAAGGTAAAAGGCAAAGATAAGAACAAATACTTTGCCCATACCTTAAACAATACGGTTGTTGCTCCTCCGAGAATGTTGATTGCCTTCTTAGAGAACAACTTAAACGAAGACGGTTCTGTAAATATTCCTGAAGTACTACGTCCATATATGGGCGGACAGGAAAAACTTGTTCCGAAGAAATAAAAGAATGTCAATTATATAACAAAAAATCGTAGAATGCTTTTTGCCGGGCTCAAAAGAAAGAGCCCTACACAAAAAGATTCTACGATTTTTTTATATTCTCGGTAACTTTTTCATATTCGGAAATGAACGACTCATGGTTATTTTGAATATAATCCCGGTCTTTGTTTTTGCCGGCTTGTTCCATTTTCAGAGCCACATCCGCCAGATGGGTGATTCCCAAAGTGCGGGCATTTCCTTTAATGGCATGTGCTTTGATACCGTAGTCTTCAAAACGCCCTGTAGAAAGGAATTTCTCCAGTTCATCGCATTTTTCTTTTTGGCTCTCACAAAAATCGGAAAGTATCTCCAAATAAAAATCCGTATCGTCCGCACAGTGTGCAAGTCCTTGGCTCACATCGATTCCCAGTTTCCTCAGGTTATCTAATCGTTCCAATCCATCATATGTGTTGGACTCTTTGGTTTCCTCGGAAACAGGAGCAAACTCTAAAATATCCGAATCCGATTCTGCTTCCGATGTTTCCTGTTCCGCCTGCACGCCGATATCGATAATCAGTTCTTTGGGAAGGTAGGTGCGAATTTTGTTTATCAGAACTTCCATTTCGATGGGTTTTGAAATATAGTCGTCAAAGCCTTTTTCCAGATACATCTCCTTGGCACCTACCACTGCGTTTGCGGTCATGACGAGAACTACGGTATTCTTTGGCAAAAGATTCTCGCTTCGCATCCGCTCTAAGGTTTCGATACCGTCCATCTCCGGCATCATGTGATCTAAGCAGATAATATCATACTGTTTCTTTTTTACATATTCGATTCCTTCCGCTCCGGAAATCGCATGATCCGGTTCAATTCGGAACAGTTTCAACAGGTTCTCCGCAACCTTATGATTCATGAGGTTGTCGTCCACAATCAGTATTCTGGCTTCCGGTGCTGTAAATTGAATCTCTGTGATATTCTCTTTGCGGTGCTCTTCGAGAGCTTTTTTATAATCTCCGATAGGAGTGGCATCCTTTACGTTTTGGGTGATGCAGAAAGAGAAAGTGGAACCTTTGCCGTATTCACTTTCCACTTCAATTTTGCTTCCCATCATGGTAAGAAGTCTCGTCACGATGGCCATACCCAAGCCTGTACCCTCAATGTTTCGATTTTGTTCCTCATCCAATCGCTGGAAGGAATCAAAAATCCCCTTCATATCTTCCTGTTTGATTCCGATTCCCGTATCTTTTACCGTCACACGTATATCCACGGACTGATTGTCACAGGAAACTTTTTGCATCATCAGGGTCACCGTACCTTTTTCCGTATACTTTACCGCATTGGTCAAAAGGTTCATAATGACCTGGGTCAAACGAACATCATCACCGATGAGAATCGATGGCAGTTCGTTGTCGATATCAATCTCAAAATACAGTCCCTTGGAGCGAGCACGGTTGTAGATGGAGTTTACCAGATTATTGATTAATTTCGCCGTTTCATACTCCACGGACAGAAGTTCCATTTTGTTATCTTCGATTTTGGAAAAATCAAGAATGCTGTTGATAATGGAAAGAAGCGTCGTGCCGGCTTCCTTGATATTGGAAGCATATTCTTTGATGTCGCTGTCATCTGCCTCTCGAAGTATCATCTCGTTCATGCCCAAAACAGCGTTGATGGGGGTACGGATTTCATGGGACATTTGCGCCAAAAACACAGACTTGGCACGGTTGGCACTTTCCGATTTTTTCTGTTCATCCCGAAGCTTTTCGATTAAAATGGCATCCGGGCTTTCCACGGTATAAAACAGCGCAATGTTGATTAAAGTAAGACTTATACTGGTAATCAGAAGTTCCGGATACATTCCTTGGAGCACAGCATTGGTAAGCATAAAGACCATGGAAATACCGATGGAACGTCTGGTTTTTTTCTCCATGTGATCCCATCTCCGAATTAACATATATGCAGAGCAAAGAAGGTAAAAATAGGCAGAAATAAAAGCCACGGTAGCGTAAGGACCCCAGGAATAGTTTCCGTAAGGGGACTCCACGTAGTCAAATTTCAGAAAAATGGAGCCTAAGATTGCTATTATCAGCGGAATCAAATGATAGAATTTTAACTTTTTATTTCCGTAAGCCAGATTTCGGATATACAGAAAGAAAAAATACATGGCCGAGGCCATACTGGACATATATATAATATGTAGAAAATGGTTCAGTCCCATGGAAATCTCGTGCACATGATTAATGGTATACACGGTTACTATGTCAAAGATAATATTTATGATGGAGGCAGTCAAAAGAAGAGAAAAGATTTTATGTGCCATGTTTCCTTTCCTCTTTACGGAAAAGTAAGTCCATGCAATATATAAGAGCACGCCCATGCAACCGATCTGCCCTTTTACTGTCAAAACATAAGCAAACATTCGCTTTCCCCTGCTTTTCTATATCCCCACAAAATGTATGAACGTATTATACACCACATAAAGGGCAAAGAAAACCCGCCCGTAAAAACAGGCGGGGGATGTACATCGATGAATGAAGAGTTGCTGCTTTTTTTGAATCTTAAGAGAATCTTAAAAATATCTTAAAACAATTCGGAAATGTTCTGTGATAGAATTTAAAACGTAGGAAATATGCTTAAGAGGTATCTTATGGAACAAAGAGTTATGACTACCGCAGAAAAAGAGCGCATGCGAAAGAAGAGACTACACAAAAAGAAGATGCGACGAAGAAAAAGAAGAATCTTCTTTTTGGAGTGCACGACATTGATTGTTCTTTTGGTTGTAATATTTGTTGCCCATCAGAATCGGTATGATAACGTGCCTTCGGAAATTATAGAGTTTGTAGAAAAATATCCGGAGGCGAAATCCTTTGCAACAAATTTCAAAGAATACTCTACGTCAGACGAACCAATCAGTATTGATAAAGAATTAAAAACGGAGGGTATCCCTCTTTTTATTCAATGGGATAAACGTTGGGGGTATAAAGATTACGGCGGTAACTATATCGGAATCGCAGGTTGTGGACCCACGTGTTTATCAATGGTTCTTTGCGGTTTGACGGATAACAATTTCAATCCCTATGAGGTAGCAACTTTTTCCAATGAACAAGGCTATTATACCTATGGAGAAGGAACCTCTTGGAATCTGATGACGGAAGGTGCTTCTGCGTTAGGCCTTCAGTCTACGGAAGGAATTATCAGCGAAGCGTATATATTGGATAATCTTTCAAAAGATTCGCCGTTGATTTGCTCCATGAAACCGGGGGACTTTACTTATACCGGACACTTTATTGTATTGGCAGGAATTGATGATGACGGAAATATAATCGTAAACGATCCAAACTCTCCGAAGAACAGTAAAAAAAGCTGGCCGGTAGAAAAACTGGTTCCACAGATAAAAGCGATTTGGAGGTTTACAACATAGTCTTTTTTTTATGGATGCATAGATGTATGCATCCATTTTTTTTATCCAAGTATTGACTATTTTTTCGGGGGGAGGTGGTAAGATGAACGAAGCGTATAAAAACTAGACATGTTCTTGAAGTCTCAAGGCTGGAATGACGAAGGCATCGGCTGGTACGGATTATAATTTAAAACTTAGAAATATATTTTTGAAAGGACGGCGTAATAAATGCCGTACTTTTTTGTGGAAATGCGGCTTGTGAGAAATTGGTTTTCTTGGTATTATAGATAAGGTTTTGACTATAATTTCGGAGGTCATATTATTATGCGTTTAAAGAAAAAGATAATGAGTGTATGTCTTTTATTTATCACAACATTTGTATGTTTAGCCGGTGCTGTTTGCTATCGCCCAATTGAGGTAAATGCGGTTGGATCTGATGGATCTTACAGCTATTTGGCAATTGGGAATTCTATTACAAAACATCCCATTACTCCGTTTTGGTGGGGAAACTGGGGAATGGCTGCAACGAATTATGACAAGGATTTTGTCCATGTGATAACTTCTTATATTGAGCAGAACGTGGGAAAAGTATCTATGGATGCACTTTATTATACTTCCTGGGAAAATGCTTCCAGTGGTGATTATCGCGCATCTACCCTTTCACAACTGGACGGTTATTTGTCAACGGATTTGGATTTGGTGACGATTCAGTTGGGCGAAAATGTTATGGATACGACCTATATGCAGTCGGATTTTGAAACCCTTATCAGTTATGTAAAAACAAAGGCTCCAAATGCAAAGATTATTGTAATAGGACAGTTTTGGCAAAATGATGTCATCGATGCTGCCAAAAGAGCAGCATGCAGTACGCAAGGTGTTCCGTTTGTAGACTTATCGCCTATCTGGGGAATGGAATATCGTATCGGAATGGACGCTGTTGTATGGGGCGCTGACGGTCTTACACATACGATTACAGATATGGCGGTTGCCATGCATCCGAACGATGCGGCTATGGCGTATATCGGAAATGCCGTAAACAGTCTTCTTTCATTTGATGTATATGCACCGGTGTTTGATGCCAATTATTACGCAAATAGATATCAGGATGTTAGAGATGCATATGGATATAATCAGGCCGCACTTTTGAAACACTTTTTACAGAATGGTGTATATGAAGGACGACAGGCATCCGAGAACTTTAATGTTTTGTCTTACAGAGCCAGATACGCTGATTTAAGAGAATACTTTGGCAATGATTTGATGCGTTATGTTCAGCATTATATTAATTGTGGTAGGGCAGAAGGAAGAAACGGAACCTATGATGAAAACCTGGTTGTGGATGTTCCGGCTACGACCATAGAAGAAGGTCCTGCAGGCACCATGTATCGTATGTATAATCCTAATTCCGGCGAGCATTTTTATACAGCAAGTGTGGTAGAAGCACAGACGTTAAAAAGTGCGGGATGGAACTATGAGGGATATGCGTGGCAGGCACCGACATCTTCCAATACACCGGTTTATCGTTTGTATAATCCAGCATCTGGAGCTCATCATTATACACCATCTGCGGATGAGCGAGATCAGTTGGTAAACAATCAGGGCTGGAATTATGAAGGTATCGGCTGGTATTCCAATGATAGTCAGACCACTCCGATGTATCGCTTGTATGATCCAACCGGAACAGGTTTTGCTGAAGTAAGAGCACATCATTATACTGCAAGTACAGAGGAACGTGATCAGTTACTTGCCAGTGGATGGATTTACGAAGGAATTGGTTGGTACGGATTATAGTGCTGTATTGACATTTCTGGTAAAGTATTTTCCCATAGACATATTGACTCCTGTACAAAAAGAAAGGAGAAGGTGCCTATGGGGAAATACTTCGTGACCTTATGAAGGATTTAAAACTTAGTGTTGTGTGAAAACATGACGGCTATTTTTGGAGGAATAAACATATGAGGAAAGTGTTTAAAAGAGGCGTGGTGGGAGCGTTGGCAATTTTATTGTTGTTACCGATTGCTTCAAATCTTAGTATAGAAAATAAGGCATATGCTGCGACAGTTAGCGGGTTTATGAAGCCTGCATATCAAACAATCCCATATGTGCTTGATGACAACGGAACGCTTACAATTTCTTCAAATACAAATACAAATCTTATAAATAGTGATTTTAGTGACGGGTTAAAACCTCAGGTAAGAAAAATTGTTATACAGGAACACATTACAGGAGTGTTTAATAATGATTTTGATCAGTATGATAATCTACAGGAAGTGGTATTACCCAATTGCTTAACAAAAATCGGATCTTTTGCATTTTCCGATTGTGATGCATTGGAATCCATAAGGATTCCAAGCAGTGTTTCCGTAATAGATATCAGAGCTTTTGAAGGTTGTTATTCCCTTTCGGCGATTGAAGTGGATGATGCCAATAATTATTTTCAATCCATCGATGGGGTGCTTTATGATAAATCAGCGACCAGACTGCTTTCTTGTCCGGGAGCAAAAACATCGGTTTTAGTTCCGACTTCAGTTCGAACTTTGGATGTGAGTGCTTTTTATAAGTGCCATAATCTTGCGGAGGTAACGATTCCGGAAGGAGTCACCGAGATTCCAAATTTTTGTTTTTGTGCATGCGAGAACTTAAAAGAAATTATGCTTCCGAGCACGATTACAACCATATCGTTAGGTGCCGTAAACGGATGTAGTAGTTTGGAAAAAGTATATTACAATGGCTCAAAGGCAGAGTGGAAAGCGATAAATTCCGGAAAAGACAACGATGCATTTAACCGAGCGACAATTGTGTGTAACGACGGGAACATACCACCCAATGTAACGGGACTGCCGGAGATTGTGGATGGTTCAAGTGCAACATCGATGTATCGTATGTTTAATCCTTCTTCCGGTGAACATTTTTATACAGGTTCATTAGAAGAAAAAAATCAACTTGTTGCCAGTGGAGTATGGAACTATGAAGGAATTGCGTGGATAGCACCTACATCCAGCAACACACCGGTTTATCGTTTGTATAATCCTGCATCCGGAGCTCATCATTATACACCATCTGCGGATGAGCGAGATCAGTTGGTAAACAATCAGGGCTGGAATTATGAAGGTATCGGCTGGTATTCCAATGATAGTCAGACCACTCCGATGTATCGCTTGTATGATCCAACCGGAACAGGTTTTGCTGAAGTAAGAGCACATCATTATACTGCAAGTACAGAAGAGCGTGATCAGTTACTTGCCAGTGGGTGGATTTACGAAGGAATTGGTTGGTACGGACTATAAATAGGGAGTACTATCTATAAAATCATATTGCAAAACACCTTACAGGGATTTATAATTAATTAAATGGGTTAATTAATTGTAGGTCCCTGTTTTTTATATTTATTAGGCCGGTGTCACACTGTGTGTACGGACTAGGGGAAAGGGATCTATATCGAGAGGGGGTTATCTTATCAATTTATCAGCATTAGAGAAAATGGAGCTTACCGTAGGTACCGGAGAAAACAACTTTTCCATGAGCCGCGGAAGCTTTGTTTATCGTCAAAACTTTTCAAAAAAATCCAAATGTAAATTAGAACATAAAGAAGACACGGAAACCGGATTTGTTCTCCATTTTAAAGATGGAGGAGTAAGCCATGACATTTCCGTAAGCGAGCACGAAGGCAAAATCTCCGTGGATTATGAAGGCACGGTGCCGGATGGCATCAATCGCTTTTGGCTTACCGTACCCACAAATCCGGAGGAACGAATCTATGGCTGCGGCGAGACCTATTCCAAGTTTAACTTAAAGGGGGAAAAGGTTCGTATCTGGGTAGCGGAGCATCAGAACGTGGGACGTATTTCAAAAAAGATTATTAAGCGCGCCACCATCGGTAAACTCATCGGCGATCAGCCAAAGAAGACCTTAAAGTTTTCAAAGTATGAGTCTTACTATGCACAGCCTACCTTTACTTCTTCCGATAAGTATTATGTCCATGCCTATGTGGATGCCTACAGTGAGTTTGATTTTTCAAAGAAGGATAAAATCACCTTCTATCTTCAGGAGGCACCGCACATTGTTTCTGAACATGGCGAAACCTTTGAGGAAGTATCCGAAAAGTTATCTGCACTCTTAGGTCGTGTGGATGCGCTTCCGGATTGGATTTATGACGGAGCCATCCTTGCTATTCAGGAAGGCTGCGAAGTCGTGGATGCAAAGCTGAAAAAAGCAGAAGAAGCAGGCATTAAAGTTTGCGGTGTTTGGTCACAGGACTGGTCCGGATGCCGTCGCACCGGTTTCGGTTATCAGGTCATGTGGAACTGGGCTTGGGACAAAGAACTTTATGTGGGCCTGGATGAGAAGATCAAAGAGTGGAACAAAAAAGGCGTGAAATTCTTAGGCTATATCAATCCTTTTATGGCCATTGAAAAAGAACTTTACGAATATGCTTCCAAGCAGGGATATTGTGTAAAGGATAAAGAGGGAAAGGATTATCTTGTTACCATTACCACCTTCCCGGCAGCCATGATTGACTTTACAAATCCAAAGGCTTACGAATGGTATAAGGGACTAATTAAAGAAAATATGATTGGTCTCGGACTTTCCGGCTGGATGGCAGACTTCGGCGAATATTTGCCGGTGGATTGTGTACTGTACTCCGGTGAGAATCCGGAAGTGATTCATAATCAATGGCCGGCCATTTGGGCAAAGATGAACCGTGAAGCCATAAGAGAGTGCGGGAAAGAAGGAGAGGTCTTCTTTTTTACCAGAGCGGGACATACCGGAACCATTGCTGCTTCCACTATGATGTGGACGGGAGATCAGCATGTGGACTGGTCCGTGGATGACGGCTTGATTTCCACCGTTCCGGCAACCCTTTCTTTGGCTATGTCCGGATACGGCGTGACTCACTCCGATGCAGGGGGCTATACCACCTACGGAAAACTTTTGTCCCGAAGCAAAGAGTTATTGATGCGTTGGGAAGAGATGAACGTTTTTACTCCGCTGCTTCGAACCCACGAGGGCAATCAGCCGGTAAATGACGTACAGTTTGATGCGGATGAGGAACTTTTAAAACACACCGCAAAATGCTCTCGCATGCATGCGGCATTAAAACCGTATTTGATTTCTTTGGTAAAGGAACAGACAGATAAAGGAACTCCCGTGATGCGCCCACTGTTTTATCATTACGATGAGGAGCGGGCATACGAGGAAATGACAGAGTTTTTACTTGGCCGTGACCTTTTGGTGGCACCGGTATATGAAAAGGGACGCTCTTCCAGAGTGGTTTATTTACCGAATGATACCTGGATTCATCTTTTCACAGGAAAAGAGTATCAGGGTGGTGTCGCAAGTGTGGATGCTCCTATGGGATGCCCACCGGTATTTGTTCGTAAAGATGCAACCAATATAGATAAACTTTTAGAGGTAGCAAAGGCGTAAAGGAGAGATATTATGAGAACAGAAAGCGTTATATTATTAAACCATTTAAATGAATTAAATGACGTAAGAATCTATTCCGTGGAAGACGAGGAGTTTGCTTCCTACGGACGCATCGTAAAAGGTTATGACTTTTCCGATGTTGTAAAGTATATGAAGGAAAGCACGGATATCCCGTCAGAAGGAAATGTCTATGTTCCAAGTGTACCTGAAATGGAAGCTTTTCCTGTTTTTGAAAAAGTGCAGGCAGGTCTTTATGGCGGTATGCCGATCCAGTTTGGCTACTGCAACGGAAGAAACTCTACCTACAACGGATTTGAGTATCATAAGGGCAGCGAAATCAACATCGCTGTGACGGATTTTATGCTGGTTTTGGGACATCGTTGGGAGATCCAGAACAACCACTATGACAACAAGGATGCAAAAGTATTCTTTGTAGAACGTGGTACTGCAATTGAGATGTTTGAAACCACCCTTCATTTATCACCTCTTAGGGTAACAGATGAGGGATTTAAGGGTGTGGTGATTTTACCAAAGAATACCAACACACCGCTTTCTGAAGAGGAAAAAGCACTTGTAGACAAAAAGGATGCAGAGCAGATTCTTCTTTTACAGAGAAACAAATGGGTGATTGCGCATCCAAAGCGTGAGCCACTTATCAAACAGGGGGCACATCCGGGAATTATCGGAGATAATAAGGAATTGTTTTATTAACCATTAGAGGGAAAAGATATGGAAAACAATCGTTCAGGAATGAACATGGAGCAGGTAAAGCGCCAGAATCGTGCCACGATTTTACGGCATCTTTTGGAGTGCGGTCCTGCTTCCAGAAAAGAATTGTCCGAGTCTGCAGGACTGACACCGGCAGCAGTGACGCAGATTTGCAATTCACTGATTGAGAAAAAAATATTGGTGGAAATCGGAACTGCGGAATCCGAGGGCGTGGGAAGAAAACAGGTTTTGGTGGATATTGACTATGATTATGCCTATCTTTATGCCATCAACATTGAACCGGAGTCTGTGGTAGTGGCGATTTCCAATTTAAAGGGAGATGCCAAGGAAGTGCGTACACTTCCCTGCGAACCGAAAAACAATCCTATGGATATGCTGCATGAAATTTCACGATGTGCTATGGAAATGTCTTTGGAATATGATGACTTGCCTATCCGAGGAGCTTCTGTCTGTATTTCCGGAATTGTGGATAAGGCAAAGGGTGTGTCAGTTCGAGCTTATGGCATTTGGAATAAAGAGGTTCCTATCAAGCAAATCTTAGAAGAGGAACTGGCACTTCCGGTTTGGGTGGAAAATAACGTAAATGCACTGGCTTGTGCGGAAAAGCTTTTTGGCTTGGGCAGAGAAACCGACAGCATTATGGTGATTAAGTGGGGCCCCGGTGTGGGTGCCAGCCTGATTTTGGACAATAAGCTTTACGAGGGAACAGACCGAAAGGCAGCAGAACTGGGACACTATATCGTGGACAAAAACGGAGAACTCTGTTCCTGTGGTCGAAGAGGCTGCCTGGAAACCAAGGTATCTTTTTCTGCATTAAATAAGATTACGCCTTTTACCATTGATACCTTTGGAGAGGCGTTCCTAAAAGAAGAAAAAATACGGGATGCGGTGGATATTTTTGCAAAAAGTATCGTAAATACCATTACCATTGTCTCTCCGGACTATGTAATCCTATGTGGAAGCTTGTTTCAACAAGACGTGGTTCGCAAGGAATTGATAAAAATGTGTAAATCCTACGATGAAACCATTGATGAAAACAAGATTCTTTATACCGCATTTCAGGAAAGAGAGTATTATATCGGTCCGGTGGCTACTTTTGTAAAAAATGCCATGTACTACACAAATTTCTAAAGAAAACAACCTGTCTCCCAACTTGCAGAATTTCCTTTTTTTGTTACAATAGTGTGGAGTTTTAATAGAAAAAGGTGAGTAAAGTGAAGACGGGATTGATTGTGGAAGGCGGAGGAATGAAATGCGCCTATTCCGCAGGAGTATTGGATGTTTTTTTAGATGAAAATATATCGTTTGATTATTGTATAGGCGTTTCCGCTGGCGCAGCGAACACCGCTTCTTATTTAGCGGGGCAAAGGGAAAGAAATAAGCGCTTTTACTGTGAATATTCCAAGGATCCGGAGTATTTCGGAGTGCGAAGCTTTATAAAAACCGGAAATCTCTTTGGCCTTGACTATATTTACGGAACGTTAACGGAAGAAGGGGGCAAGGATCCCTTGGATTATGAGGCCATGATGGCAAATCCGGCGGAGTTTGAATGCCCGGCTACCGATGTGGAAACCGGACGTCCCCATTACTTTACCAAGAAAGATATTTATCCCAATGATTACAGCGTCATCAAGGCGACTTGTGCAATTCCTGTTGCGGCAAAAGCCGTGGAAATTGATGGGCACAGTTATTATGACGGCGGTGTATCGGATTCCATTCCGGTTTGGCGAGCCCTGGATAAGGGTTGTGAAAAGCTTGTTGTAATTATGTCAAAGCCAAAGGGCTATCGTCTGGAACCTCAGGGGCATAAACGTGTGTATTCCAGAGTCCTTCGCAAGGAACCCAAGGTGGTTCACGCGCTAAACCATCGACATGAAGTCTACAATGCGCAGTTGGATGAAGTGTTAAAACTGGAAAAAGAAGGAAGAGCCTTCGTTTACTATACACCATACGTTGAAAAAATGAGTACCTACTCCATTGATTCCGTCATTGCAAAGGCGCTGTATGACAGCGGAGTCTATGATGGAAGAGAATCTCTGGAAGCTTTAAAGGAGTTTTTGAATAAATGAGAAAAAACAGTATAGCAAAAGCATTTTTGCCGATTATGGCGGTATTTTTGGTACAAAACGCCATGGCTTTCGTGGGCATGGAGATTATGCTGATGGATAAGATTAAAAACTTTTCCGGAGGCAGTTATACTGCACTTATGGAATCCTGGATGGAGGGCGTACAGGAGTCTTCTTTTACCGTATGGGTATCCATTTGTTACACCATTGTTTGCGGCATCTGGTTTTCTGTATGGTATTATCGCCTACGCCATAATAAGCAGCATATCAGCGGCATCTCTGATGTGGGAGAAGTTGCAAGCGATATTAAAAAGGAACGTGTTTTTGAGGGATATCGCTTAACCATTCTTCCGGGACTTGTGATGCTTGCGGTAGGCATGCAGTATTTGTGTACCTATCTTATGAATTTTTTATCTACTATGTTCCCACAGTGGCTGGTGAACTATGAAAAACTCATGGAAAACATCGGCCTGGATTCTGCGGAAAACTATACCGTGCCTTTGATTGTTTATACTGTTTTTTTAGGACCCATCGTGGAGGAGTTGACCTTCCGCGGTTTGACCTATACCTACGCCAGACGGGCTACCGGATTTTTGGGAGCCAATATTCTACAGGCGGTTTTGTTCGGATTTTTGCATATGAACCCGTTACAGGGAATTTATGCAGCGGTACTTGGATTTGTGTTCGGTATTATTTACGAAAAGAGCCGCAATATTTTTGTGACCATTGGGCTTCATATTTTATTTAATCTGGCGGGAACTTTCTTAAGTTCCTTTATGCAACTTGGAGAAAATATGATTTCTTTCTATTTTATTGTGTTGGGAAGCCTGATTGTTACTTACATTGGCTATGAGCTTACTGTAAAATCCATTCCCCAGAGAGTGGAAATCGAAGAAAAATTTTAAAAATCGGCATTAAGATTTTAGATGCATTTCCGATATATTTTGTGAAGGGTTTTGATGGCCACATAATCCTTCACAAAATATGGGATGCACCAGGATGGTACTTAAAAGTCAGGGTATGGATACCCTAACCGATAAGTGCTATTTTTTTGCATTAAAAAAGGGATTTTGCTTTGCAAAATCGGTACTTCCCGAAGGGAGGTATTATATGATTATTGCATCTGGCGATGTGGGAATGAAAAGTGCGAGATATTATCGCCAAAGTAGTTCCAGAACAACAAGGATTTCCACATCCGGAGGTAATAGTGCAAGCGGAATCCGGCAAAATCCCAACGCGGGATGGGGGAACTCTGATTTTTTGGGTTTCTTAAACTATAATTTAGACAGTTTAAAAGAAGATCAAAAAATCAATAAAGAAACCGGTCTGCTTGGGAATATTACGGACGGCAACGGAAAATCCTCTGCGTCAAGAGGAGTGACGCAGACAGCGGATGTTTCCGAGCTGGAAAATTCCGCACTACAAATTCGATTAAAGACCTTAAACTATCTATTCCTTTTGTTGTTTGGCGAGAGACTGCCTCGTGACGAGGAAGGTAATACCGAGTTTAACCGGTTGGTAAACGGTGGTGGGTCGCTTCCGAATTCGTCGGAAATCAGTTATGAAGATACATACACCTATGAAGAGACAGAAACTACTACCTTCTCTACTTCAGGGAAAGTCGTAACTGCCGACGGAAGAGAGATCGAATTTGGAATTGATGTTACAATGAGTCGAAGCTTTTATCAGGAGTATACCCAAAGGTATTCACCCAGCGTAGCCAATTACCGGGATCCTTTAGTAATCAATTTAGACGGAAGCGTACCAAGTGTAAGTGACCAGTCATTTTTCTTTGATCTGGATTGTGATGGCGAAGCTGAGGAAATGGCCGCCTTAGGTGGAGGCAACGGCTTTTTGGCATTGGACAAAAACGGAGACGGAATCATAGGTGACGGTTCCGAATTATTCGGAGCCCTTACCGGAAACGGATTTGAAGAATTAGCTACTTACGATTTGGACGGAAACGGTTGGATCGATGAAGCGGACGAGATTTTCTCCCGCTTGAAAGTTTTTGCAAAAGATGAGAACGGGAACGATATCCTGTTTACCTTAAAGGAGGCAGGTGTTGGTGCCATCTGTCTCCGTGCTGAGAAAACTCCTTTCAACCTGACGGACGAAAACAATGTTTCCAAGGCGATGATACGCCAAAGCGGATTCTATCTTCATGAAAACGGAGTGCCCGGCTTAATCCAGCAAATGGACATGGCCATGTAACATCACAAAACCTTTCTGATTTTTAAAGCTGTTTTTTTAAACGAAACCGCCTCGGCATGACGCCGGGGCGGTTTTGATTCATAAAAAGGAAAAAGACGGTCTTTCGACCGCCTAAAGAAAAAAGATTACTCAACATTGACTGTTCGAATAGATTGTACTAAAATAGCTTCGTGAAGTAAAGTTCAACTTTTTCATTTATATGATGAATGGTGCTCAACACGGAGGATGATTCATGACATTATTATCTTATGAGATTTTTCAAAGTATTATCGACAATGGCTCCTTTGCAAAAGCTGCAGCAGCGTTGCATTTGACACCGTCGGCTGTCAGCCATTCCATTTCCAGTATGGAAGAAGAAATTGGCTTCCCCCTTTTTATTCGAAGTAAAACAGGCGTACAGCTAACCAGCGCCGGGGAAGAGGTAAGTCCTTACATTCAAAAAATTGTTGCATCCAACAATGCACTTTCACAGGCAGTATCACAAATGCAGGGACTTCAGACAGGTACCGTACGTATCGGCTGTACCAATACGGTTTGTCTCACATGGATTCCGAATATTTTAAAAAGCTTCCAAAAGGAGTATCCCCAGATTGATGTGGAGATTTTTCAGGGAAGTTACGACGACGTTATAAACTGGATAAAAAACGGAAATATCGAAATCGGTATCATCTCCGATGAGGCAAATGAGAAATTGCCATTTATACCTTTATACAAAGAAAACCTGGTATGTCTTGTTCCAAAGGGATATATGCCAAAGGATAAAAAGTATATGACACCGGAAGATTTGAAGGATCAGCCTTTCGTTATTCAGCAGGATTCCTGTGACGTGGACGTAATTAATTATCTTTCCAAGTACCGTTTGTCAGTTCGCGCCAACTGTCATATTTTAGATGACCAGTCAGCGATTGCCATGGTGGAATGCGGTGCCGGAATTTCCATTATGCCGGAACTGATTTTGGAAACCTCCAAGATGAACGTGGATGTCTATCCTTTAGAGCCGAAGCAGTATCGTACTTTGGGTATCTGTACCGGAAGTAACGAATTCTTGCCGCCTGCCGCAAAGGTTATGATTTCTCATATCAAAGATTATGTAAAGACTTTAAAGGGAAGTATTGTGAAATAATTATGATAAAAGCAGTTTTATTTGACATGGACGGTACCGTGACGGATACCGAGCGAATTTACAACCGTATATGGCAGGAAGCCGCTCATGAACTGGGTTATACCATGTTTTCCTACGAGGATGCTTTGGATCTTCGCAGTTTAAATCATACCGATGCTCAAAAAATGTTTGCAGAGCGTCATAATGGTGCGGTTGATATTGAAGCGGTTCGGGTTCTTTGCAGAAAAAAAGTTGCGGCGGAATTGGAAGAAAACGGGATTCCGTTAAAGCCGGGCTTGCATGAGATTCTTTCATACTTGAAAGAACATCATCTAAAGTCTGCCATTGTTACCGCCAATCAATTGGAAAAAGCGGTAGAACGATTAAAAATGGCAGGACTGGACGAGGAGTTTGACGAAGTAATCAGTGCACACGAGGTAGCTCACGGAAAACCATATCCGGATCCTTATCTTTATGCCTGTGAAAAACTCGGGTTAGCTCCTTCAGATTGTATGGCAGTGGAGGACTCTCCCAACGGGATCCTTTCCGCTATTCGCGCAGGTTGCCCTACGGTCATGATTCCGGACCTCACAGAACCGGATGATGAGATGCGAGCACAGCTATACGCAGTCTGCACGTCACTGGACGAATTAGTAACACTACTTTAAATAAGAACAAATTCCCACCGCGAGCAGAGGTGGGCAGTCAATAAAATGAAAGATTATATAATATACATTTCCGACCTATACGAAAAATATCACTGTCTTGCAGGGGAGTGCCCCACCAGTTGTTGTAAAGGGTGGGTGCTTCCGGTGGATGATGAGACATTCGAACGATATAAAAATCTTCCCGGCTCATACGGCCGTCACGTGAGAAGCCACATCGGCAAACACATCAAAAACCCAGACATTAAAATCATTAAACGACAGTTCGGGCGCTGCCCCTTTTGGAACAGCGACAAAACCTGTCAGTTTCAGGCAAACGGCACGCCGGAGCTGATGCCTTTGGTTTGTCGTACCTATCCCAGAGAAACGGTGCTTTACTACAAAGAAGCCCGTTCTACTTTGGTTCTTTCCTGCCCGGCAATTGCAAAGCTGTTTGTGGAAAATCCGGGGCGAAGAACATTTTCCCCCGCCACCATGGATGTGGAAGTCTTTTGGGAAATCGAAAACGAAGACGAAAAAATGTTTTCTTTTCTAAAAAAGGAAGAAGAAAAGCTTCTTGATTTCTTTTGGACTGAAAAAGTGGATATGGCTACCCTTTGGCAGGCGATGTATGCCTATATCTACAGAAAGCATGATTTTATTATTCGTGATAAGCTTGCTGAAACGGATACGGTGGAACTTACGTTAGATAAGAAGTGTCAGGGAGAGTATGCCCTTTTGAACCGTCCGACGTATTGCTTTTTCAAGATTGAAACCATCGACCATATGGTGTTGGATTGCATTAATTACGGGGCGCTGTCTGTGCGAGAGCCGAAGTTTTATCATTTGATAAAAGGATATCTTGATACTTTCGGAAAGCAGTATCTGGATAAAGTGGATGAATACTTTGATACCGAACTTCGAAAGATGCTAAAAGAGTGCCCTGAGGCCTACCTACGGTATCAGTCTTATTTTTCCTGGTGTATGAACGAGTTGTTTTTCCTAGCATACGAAAACTACAACATCCTTCGCCAATTTTTATATTGTGTGCTTTACACACAGCTTTATATGATTTTTGATTTGGTGGATTATATGGAAAAGGGAAAGTGCAGAAGCCATGAACGCATTGCGGAAGTCCTTTATATTTGCGAGCAGGGCATCCAACATAACCCATCGCTCAAACACAATCTAATGGAAGTGATACGCAGAGAATTTCTATAAAAATCTCAAATATTATTCATGTAGAGCGCTTTCCGGGCGCTCGGTGAAAATACATTTGAGACTTTTTTAGAGTAACTATTCTATGGTAAATATTACTTAAATCAAATGTGAACAATTTGTGAAAAGCGACGAAAGGACACTTGGTGTCCTTTTATTTTTGCCTCTTTTGTGGTATTATTACAGAGCAACTGCGGGGGAACTTCTAAAATGAGGTGAAACGCAGTTTTTTGTCCCTTAGTATAGTTGTTTTGCCAAGACTTTTGGCTATACTTATTGTTCGTTTAGAAAGATGGTGTGTGTTATGAGCGAGTATCAGGTTGGCGATTATTTGATGCATGAAGGAAGCGGTGTTTGCCAGGTTGCGGAGATTTCTGAGAAGGCTCTGCAGGGTAAGGGCTCTGAAAAGATGTATTATTCATTGGAGCCTGTTTTCCAAAAAGGCGCACAGGTGCTTACCCCTGTGTCATCCAAACTTCGTATTCGTGACGTAAAGAGTCAGGAAGAGATGCAGAATCTTTTGGATCGTGTGTTGGAGCTTCCTGTGATTCCGGAGCAGAATATTCGCACCTTGGGTGATATTTTTAAAGAAAAGATTTCCGAATTTGATCCGGTGCCTTTGGCTACCGTGGTAAAGACTGTGTACTTGCGTGAGCAGATGCGCATGGCCTCCGGAAAAAAGGCCATGTCCTCCGATGAAAAGGTGATGGCTACCGCAGGCAGAAAGCTTTTTGAAGAAATGGCATTTGCGTTGGGAAAGGATATGGAAAGTGTTCGTGAAAAATTCTTTGCCAATTTAAAATCCGAAAAGGATATTTGTATCAAGACTATGAAGATTCAGTAGTATAAAACGGGTTGCTCTTGAAGCGACCCGTTTTTGTTTTGCCTTTATATTTGGTATAATACAGATAGAAATAAAACAGAAACCGGAAGGTACTATGAAAGAAGAAACATTTCAAAAAATGACGAAGAGCATTCGTCAAAAAACGTTTTTGGTCATCCTTTTAAATGTATTGGACAAGTTGATTACCGCCATTACATTTTTGTGTTATCCCATTTTATTGGGCTATTTGTTTTTAAATCGAAGCAGTTTTTTACCGGAGGCGGTTTTGGTACCCGGCGTATCTTTTATGATTGTTACGGTATTTCGTCGGCTTTACGACAGCAAGCGCCCCTACGAATTATATGATTTTGAACCGATTATCCATAAAAGTACCCTTGGAAAAAGCTTTCCCAGCCGCCATGTGTTTTCCATTTTTATCATTGGAATGACATTTATGCAGGTGCAGGTAGATTTGGGAATCTGGTTTATGCTGCTGGGAGTTTTGCTTGCAGTGATTCGCGTGTTCGGCGGTGTCCACTTTATTAAGGATGTGACAGTGGGTGCAGCTGCCGGAATTATTCTTGGTGCAATCGGATATTACGTGGTTTTTTAGAGGTTTATAATGAAAAAAGCATTTAAGAAAATAATGGAGTTATTGTTATCTTTGGGAGGAACTTTACTGGGGCTGTATCTTTGCGGATACTGGCTGTTGTTTGCTCCGCTTCGAAATTTATATGTGGGATACACCACCCATAGCATTACCTGGGGACTTCTTCTAAACAGTTTTATTCGCGTTTTCTTTTGTGCCACGGTGTTTGGTGCTATTTGGTGTATTTTCGATATCCTTGCCGGATTTTTTCGTGAGGATGAGGAATTGTAAAATTTGATTTGTGTTGACATATTCTTTATAATATGGAATAACTATCCGATATGATAATATATAAAAGAAAGAAGGTGAGTCCATGAAATTTACAAAGTTAGATGAGAACTCCATCCGGTGCGTAATTTCCCGTGACGAGATGGTAGCATACGGAGTCCAACTGGATGATTTAATGGACGACCGTGAAAAGGCGGAGGGCTTCCTTCGTTATATACTTCAGGAAGCAAAAGAAGAAGTTGATTTCCATACCACGGGAGAGGCGCTAAACGTTCAACTTTCCATTATGCCGGGTGGAGATATTTCTCTGATGATCAGCGATGATCAAAACTCTGCAATCAAGGCTATGCTTGCCCAGTTTAAAGATAAACTGAAAGATTTTTCCGAGATGATTATCCAAGAAAGTCAAAAAAAGGGTGCCGTTCACAAGGGAGGTTTGACCGAGGCAAAGCCGTATCAGCCCGTACCTTTTGATGAGGAACAGGCAAAGGAAGTGCTGGAAAGCGCTTCCGAGGACGATCCTTTGGAGATGACTTTTTGGGCGGTATTTGATGATTTGGAAGATGCAATTCGCATGTCAAAGACATTGGTCCACTTAGGCGAGATTCCGTCAGATTTATACAAGTTCAATGACGAGTATTTCTTATCCTTGAGTTTTGTACAGACGAAAAAGGAAATCGCTAAAAATGTTTTTGCGGTTGCAGAGTATTCTAATCAGATGTTTCATGATGATGGCTTAACCGGTCGATTGAAAGAACATGGAACAATGATGATTCAAAACACAGCAGTCACTGATCTAGCACAGCTATAAGGGTGTGGATGCCTTTCTAATTAATGCAACACCTGTTGCCTTAGAAGACAATTGAAATTTGAGTGTGTAAAAATGCACAAAATAAGCGGTGTATATAGGAAATAAATGGTTATTTTTTATATACAAACCGCTTTTTTTTTGATAAAATAAACGTAGTATGGAAACCCTATAGGGGGGGATTTTGTTTGCACAAAATTATGTATATATAATAGGAGGAATTACATGGCTTTAGTTAAAAATCTAAGACCAATGGACATGTCAAAGGGCGATCCTATGATCAACGAATGGGACTTTTGGCAGGACCCGAATTATGTGGCTGAAGATCCTGAAAAGGAAAAACTGGTAATACAGCTTGCAAAGCGTATTACTGACCGTTATGTTAAGAAATTTACCAATAAGATTAACAATCGTGATCCGGAGTACTGGTTGCTTGACCGTGTGCTTACAAAGGAACAGGTAAAGTTTCTTTTGGCAAGTTTTGAAAAGACACGTGTACCGTATTCCATTCCACAGCTTGCACAGAAAAACGGCATGTCTGTAGAAGATACCACAAAGATGGTTCACGACCTTCGTTACTTGGGTATTATCGAGCAGACCCGTCATTATGAAAATAAAGAAGACCGTAAGAACAATCCGGATAACTTTGAGTATCACTATGAGCTTCCGATTTTCGTTCCGGGTTCTGCAGAGTTTATGATGATGCAGGAATCTGTTACGGAAGAACATCCGGAGATGGCTACCTTCTTCAATCTTATGACACAGCTTCCGCTTGGTGGTATTACACAGATGGTACCTCCGGGAGGTGCAGGCGTAGGTATGCATACCATCCCTGTTGAAAAGGCTATCGAGCTTGAAAATCAGTCCGTACCGGTTGAACACTTAAGCCGTTGGATTGATATGTATGATAAATACGGTATTTCCGAATGCTCTTGCCGTAAGCAGCAGACCATGCGTGGTGAGGGCTCCGGCCAGATCCGCGGTGACTACTGTATCGGTATGGGTGATATGGCTGAGTACATGGATGACAGAGGAATCGGTCACTATGTTACAAAAGAAGAAGTTTACGAAATCTTAGAGAGAGCAGAGCGTCACGGATATGTTCATCAGATTACCAATATCGATGGCGAAGGCAAAATCGTTGCTATTTGTAACTGTGCTGCCGGTGTATGTAACGCACTTCGTACTTCACAGCTTTACAATACTCCAAACCTTTCCGCATCTGCATATCGTGCACATGTAGAAAAAGAAAAATGTGTTGCTTGCGGTAAGTGTGTGGAAATTTGTCCGGTTGGTGCTGCCAAACTTGGACAGAAGCTTTGCAAGAAGGATGGTTCTGAAGTGAAGTATCCAAAGAGTGAGCTTCCTGATGCACGTAAATGGGGTCCGGATAAGTGGAACTACAACTATCGTGATGATGCAAAGATTAACTGCTATGAAACAGGTACAGCTCCATGTAAGACTGCTTGCCCGGTTCACTTGGCTATCCAGGGTTACATCAAGATGGCTGCAGAAGGCAGATATGAAGATGCATTAAAGCTTATTAAACAGGACAACCCATTCCCGATGGTTTGTGGTGCTGTATGTAACCGTCGCTGTGAAGATGCATGTACACGTGGTACCATCGATCAGCCGCTTGCAATTGATGAAATTAAGAAGTTTATCGCTTCTTTAGACTTAAAGAAAGAAGAGCGCTATGTACCGCTTTGTGAGAAGCATGATGGTGGTATGTGGTCAGATGATTACAAGGTTGCTGTTATCGGTGCAGGTCCTGCCGGACTTTCTTGTGCATACTTCTTACGTTTGGACGGATATCCTGTAACAGTATTTGAAAAAGAAAGCCGTCCGGGCGGTATGCTTATGAACGGTATCCCTTCTTATCGTTTACAGAAAGATATTATCGAAGCTGAAATCGATGTTATGAAACAGATGGGCATCGAGATTAAGTGTGGCGTTAACGTCGGTGAGGATGTTACAATCCAGAGCTTACGTGAGCAGGGATACAAAGCATTCTTTATCGCAGTCGGATGCCAGGGCGGACGTCTTGCAGGTGTTCCGGGTGAGGATGCCATCGGTGTTCAGACCGGTGTTGATTTCTTACGAAAGATCAACCTTGACCATGAAGCAAACCGCTTAAGTGGTGATACCGTAGTAGTCGGTGGTGGTAACGTAGCTATCGACGTTGCAGGAAGCGCACTTCGTGCCGGATCTTCCAAGGTTACCATGCTTTGCTTAGAGTCACCGGAAGAAATGCCTGCTGCAAAAGATGAAGTTGCAGAAGCAAAAGAAGACGGCATCGAAATCAAGAACGGCTGGGGTCCAAAAGAAATCTTAGTTGAAAATGGTAAAGTTACAGGAATCGTATTCAAGAAATGCACTTCTGTATTTGATGAGAATCACAGATTCTCACCGAAGTACGATGAAGCTGAAACCATTACCATTCCATGTGAGAATGTACTTCTTTCCATTGGTCAGTCCATCCAGTGGGGCAAGTTGTTAGAGGGTACAAAGGTTGAGCTTCGCCCGAACGGCGGAATCATTGCCGATCCTCTTACCCGTCAGACTGCAGAGCCTGATATCTTCGCAGGTGGTGATGTATTTACAGGACCAAGATTTGCAATCGACGCAATCGCAGGTGGTAGAGAAGGTGCTGTTTCTATTAATCGTTTCGTACATCCTGGTAACAGACTTGATTTGGCCCGTGATCGCAGAGAGTTCATCGAACTTGATAAGAACGACATCGAAGATCAGACCAAGCTTGAGACCTTCGATAACGCGCAACGTCAGATTCCTGGTAAGAAAGCAGGAGTTGCAAAGGAAACCTTTGATGACTTACGTCTTACCTTAACAGAAGAGCAGGTTAAGGCTGAGGCAAAACGTTGCTTAGGCTGTGGTGCTACAACTGTTGATGAGAACCGTTGTATCGGATGCGGACTTTGTACAACCAAGTGCGAATTCGACGCAATCAAGCTTCACAGAGATCATCCGGATGCTTCTAACATGTGTAGAGCAGAGGACAAGGTCGGCAAGCTTCTTCCATACGTAATCAAACGTGGTGGAAAGATCATTGGAAACGCTCTTACAGGCTACAAGAAATAAGCTTAAATAACAGGGAGACAGAGGACAACGTTCTGAGGTGACCCCTCAAAGTTAGACTTTTTTACGAGACGACTTTGGTCGTCTCGT
>DAIMGJ010000016.1:0-51513 GCA_036723975.1 Lachnospiraceae bacterium | reverse complement strand
TCTGAATCTGCCTTGAACTCTTCTACAAGATAATCAAGACGTTCTTCCTGTGTTGATTTTTTAGCCTTAGTTTTCATATTCCACATCCTTCTAAAAAAGACTCTGAAGTAAAAACACCTCAGAGTCTCATTGTTAAGATTCCGCATTTTTGTTCGATACAGATTAAATTATGCCAAGTCCCATCTCATATGCCTCTCTCAGGCTTTCCTTTTCTTTGATGTCGCCAATATCTGTTACACCTCCACAAAATACATAGCCCTGAAAGCTGGCTTTATCAAAGCATTCAATCCATCCTTTTGTCCCTTCTATTGCTCTTTGTGGGACTGCCTTATCATCCTCGGCTGCAGCTGCAAGAAAATATACATCTCTGAACTTATAATCCTTTGTAAACATAGGGTTCAGTCTATCAATCAGCACTTTCATCTGTCCTGACATCTCGCAATAATATATAGGCGTAGCCCAAACAATTACATCAGCTTCAAGGACCTTCTGCTCGATTTCATTTACATCATCCTTTATCACACATTGCCCAGTCTTCTGGCAGGCAAAACATCCTCTACAGAACTCTATTTTCTTGCCAATTACAGATATGATTTCAACCTCGTTTCCAGCTTCTTTTGCGCCTTTTGCAAATTCCTCAGCCAATGCATTTGAATTACTGTTTTTTCGAGGGCTTGTTGAAAGAATTACTATCTTTTTCAAATTATCCATCTCCTTATTTTAAGCTTAATATGACTTCTGTCTCTGATCCACTTAACACATTTTCAAGTTCTTCGATACTCGATGCTTCCACTTTACCTATTTTCGTATATGACCATGAATTAGTGCCATAAAAGAATACAATCTGATTTCCACTGTATAACATTACATCACCAGCCTCAGTTGTAATCTGATTGTCGTTACGTGGTAGAGTTTTTCCCAACTGACAGACTTTCTCAAAACCTCCGTAGTTTGATGCTGAAATAGTCAAATCCTCATCCGCAATCATTTCTCTTAAAGCTTTGGCGGTTTCATTATCTTCCAGATTCACAATAAAAGAACTGCTCCCTACTGTTACACGAATCTGATTATCAGCCAGTGTGCTTTCATCCGTCTTTTTCATCTTGGCCTGCTCCTTTGATTCCTTTGTATTTGTTTCAACACCGGACTGTGTCTGCGATGCATCATCTTCTTGAAAATCACCGGTACTATTTGCCTTACACCCGGTTAACAACAAAAAGAAGACCACCAGTGTTGCTACAATTCTTTTCGACATCATTTTAATTCACCATATAACTTCTCAGAAACCGGTTCTAAAGCATCATCATTCCAGATTTCCTTAGCCATATTAAATACAGCCCACGCCATTGGCCAGCCGGCATAAAATGCGGCATGAGTAACAATGGCTGAAATTTCATCTTTTGTAATTCCGTTTTTCTTTGCCGTAAGCAAGTGATATTTTAAAGAGCTGTCACAAAGGCCTCTGCCCATAAACACAGAAATTACAATTATGCTTTTTGTCTTTAAATCCAATGTCATGTCATTCCATACTTCACCAAACAAAACATCATCATTATATCTGGCAAAGTCAGGCGCAAAACTCCCAAGTGCATCTCTTCCTGCTGTTTGAACGATTTTTTCTCTTTCCATAGTGAATTTGCCTCCCGATTTTTACTTTAAATACTCATGAAAGAAACTCTCTAACTTATCAAATGGAATGTAATCCTTATCTCCACCATCATAGAGATCTGTGTGCGTTGCTTCCGGTATAATTATTAGCTCCTTGTTATCTGCATATTTACTATCCTTTACCATATTAGTATAGGCATCTTTCCCAAAGTAACAAGAGTGTGCCTTTTCACCATGGATAATAAGAACCGCACTTCTGATTTCATTGCTGTATTTAAGAATTGGCTGATTCATAAAGGACTCACATCCGATTACATTCCAACCACCATTGGAGTTTAAAGAACGAGGGTGATATCCACGATCTGTCTTGTAGTAATCATAATAATCCTTTACAAAGAACGGAGCATCCTCCGGAAGAGGATCCACTACGCCGCCTCCAAGTTTATACTCACCGTTTTTCAAATCCTCAAGTCTCTGTGCGCACATAGCTTTCTTCTTTTCAAAACGTGCTTCTTCACTGTCTTCAGAATCAAAATATCCATTTGCATTTACTCTGGTCATATCGTACATAGTAGAAGCAACGGTCGCCTTGATTCTAGTATCAAGAGCAGCTGTATTCAGTGCCATTCCACCCCATCCACAGATTCCGATAATTCCGATTCTGTCCGGATTCACTTTGTCATTTAATGACAGAAAGTCCACCGCTGCCATAAAATCTTCTGTATTAATATCCGGAGATGCCATATATCGCGGCACGCCTCCACTTTCACCTGTAAAAGAGGGATCAAAGGCAATGGTAAGAAATCCCCTTTCAGCCATCGTCTGTGCATAGAGGCCGGAACACTGTTCCTTAACTGCTCCAAAAGGTCCTGATACCGCGATAGCAGGAAGCTTTCCGGTCCCATTCTTTGGTACATACATATCTGCAGCAAGGGTAATCCCATAACGATTCACAAATGTCACCTTGCTGTGATCTACTTTTTCACTCTTTGGAAAAGTCTTGTCCCACTCTGTTACTAAATTCAATTCTTCTTTTTTAATCATCTTCTAATACCTCCATTATTCTTGTTCATTTCGCTTTCGATTTTTCTAAGCATAAAATCCATGCAATCAATTTTTCTTCCACATTCATGATATTCATCCATTATGCGGCAACGCTCTTTTTTCAAAAGTCGAAACATGTTTTCCATGCTTCCGGATTCATATTGCTTAAGGATATTTTCTGATGCATCTTCGTGACATCCTGTATCCATAAGGCACTGTTTCAGTTTTTCTTTATCCATGAGATTTCCTCACTACTTTGTTTTTTCTGACATCTATATTGTAAGCGCTTGTGGACGTCTTCGCTAATGGTTATAATGAATATCATGATATTCTCTTTTGGAATATCGCGTGATAGTGAGGAGGCCATCTATGGAAATTAGAACTTTAAGATATTTTTTAGCAGTGGCAAGAGAAGAAAATATGAGTAGAGCTGCTGAACTTCTGCATGTAACTCAGCCTACCCTGTCAAAACAGCTTAAATCGCTGGAGGACGAACTTGGGAAAAAGCTTTTCACAAGACATGCTTTTAGTATCCAGCTTACTGATGAAGGAATTCTGCTACGCAATCGTGCCGAAGATCTTGTCAGCATGGCTGATAAAATCGAGCAGGAATTTGTTTCTCTGGATGATATCAATGGTGGCGAACTCTATCTCGGTCTCGCTGAATCCTACCAGCTTAGATATCTGGCACGCTCAATCAAAGAGTTTAAGCAGCACTATCCCAACCTTCATTATCACATCACAAGCGGTGATACGGAGCAGCTCTCTGAAAAAGTCGATAAAGGCTTACTTGATTTTGTAGTACTGGTAGAACAACCTGATATCCGCAAATACGAATATATCGAATTCCCTCAAGCAGACACCTGGGGACTTATCATTCCGGAAAGCGACCCTTTGTCCAAGAAAAAAGCCATCCGTTTGGATGACCTTGTAGGCTTACCTTTATTCTGTTCTGATCAGGCATGGAATGGAGATATTAAAAACTGGGCCGGAAGCAGATTTTCAGAGCTTCAGTTAGAAGGTTCCTTCCGCCTTTCTTACAACGGATCAATTTTTACCATGGAAGGCTTGGGATATCTTCTCACCTATGAACATCTTGTAAATACGTCAAAAGACAGCGGCCTTGTATTCAGACCACTGTCTCCGAAGCTTGAAAATAGAATCTATATTGCATGGAATAGATATCAGGCGTTTACACCTATCGCTGAAAGATTTCTAACGCATCTTAAAGAATCGTTTCAATAGAATTCACGCACTTTAGATAGCTGTAATTTTTCTTGCTTCAATCTATTACTCCTAAAAATAGGGCTACAAGAATGCAGCCCTAAATCGTTTCCACTTATCGGTAGGATTCACCGCTTTAATTGTTCCCACTCACAGTAGGGTTCTCTGCTTTTATCGTTCCCACTCACAGTAGGGTTCTCTGCTGATTAAAATATACGATCTTTTAGTGTAGAAGTCAATTGTAAAATGGCTATTTGGCAGCATTTAAGCGGCGTTTTCATGTGATGTTTCCTATTATCGACTAATTAAGGGATTCAGCATTGGCTTAAGGCAATTATCATGATGGAGAAGGCTTATATGGTCTTAGTCTAATCATCACGCTCTCTCCAACAAATCACATTTTATGAGGCACTTTTTTGTTTTCTCTCACATTTTACTTCTTCATAAGACCCGCACCGGCATTCCAAGCCTTTCCAACCTGTTCGCCGGAAACATAATACCCGTGCTGGAACTGATCAAAGATAAGCGCCTGCAACTTTGCCGGATCAACTTTTCCATTCTCTGATAAAACACTTTCCTCTGCCGCTGTATTTACGATTTTTCCAACGATGCAGTAAAAGCTCTCATTATCAACCACTTCAGCCAGCTCGCATTCCATAACGACAGGGAACTCTTCAACAATCGGAGCGTTCACAAATTCACTTTTTATTGCGGTGTAGCCGGTTCTCTCAAATTTATCATCCATCTTGTTACCGGATGCAATGCCAAAGAAATCTGCCACATCCATATGATGTTTATCAGCCAGACTGACTGTAAAAGCCTTTGTCTTAAGCAGATTCTGTGTCGTTTTGTGATCTTCATCGATAAACAAAGCAATCCTGTCCTCGTTGCAGATCATGCCCCATGCGGCATTCATAACATTCACCTTGCCGTTTTCATCATATGCTGCCACCATAAGTACCGGCATTGGATAAACCGCTTGTACTACGCCTAAATTCTTCTTCATTCTTTTGCCTGCCTTTCCTTTTATTGAATTGATTTTCCTGTCAATCTAAGGCACATTATACAAGTACCAATCTTTTTTACAAGTACCCACTTTTATGTAAGGTACTTACATGGAGGTAAGCAATGACCTAATGGAATTTCGCATTCAGCTATACAAATCATCTAATGTTAGCAATGATACCTTCTCAGCATCAGCGTTCTCAACAACCCACTTAGAAAAGCCTGACAACGAAAAATACATATACTGAACTTCCTCGTATTTTCTATCAATGAGCCCCTTTCTGTTCATCAGGTCTTCATAAACTGGCTTATCTATCTGTTCATTTTTAAACTTGCACTCTCCAAGAATTGCCTTCTTTCCAATTTCATCAATTCCAACAACATCAATATCCGTTGGAATACGATCATGTCCCATACCCCACCATTTTCCTACATTTGTAGTCATGCATTTCAGCTTTCCATCTAGCCCGTGTGAAAGAACGTAATATCTACACATATCTTCAAAAATCTCACCCATGAAATCATGCAAATTGTTCTTCACGTACGTATTATAGTAAACTTCTCCGCGGTTCATCTCGATGGCCGCGCGCCCCTTAGGTATGAATTTATACCAAAACCGATACATGCCATCAACGATTTCATAGTTAACCTTCTTTTTGTTCTTTTCATCTGTTATGGCGGAAACTTTTGCCAAAACTCCAACTGTAGTAAGATTCTTTATAGTATATGAAACTGCAGCGGTCGACTCATGTACTTTGTCAGCAATTTCATTTACTTTATTTGCTCCACCTGAGCACGCCTCAATCACTGTATTGTATGTGTTAACCGTTCGAAACTCTTGCATAAGCAAATTGTATGGTTCTTCATAGAGGTAACCGGATGGTTTAAAAAAATTATTAATTAGATTATCATCTAACGAAACAGAGTCATCAAAAAGTGTTAAGTATTTTGCAACTCCTCCAGTTACACCAAATACAATAGCCTTTTCCTCATTATTGTAGTTAGGCACGAATTTAGCAGAATCCAGATAGTCAAATGGTTTTAAAAAAATTTGATTATCACGTCTGCCAAACAGTGGGCTCTTTTCACTCAAGATCTTTTTTTCCATAAAACTAATTGCAGAGCCACTAATAATAAGATATATATTTTTCTTACTAAGAATTGAATCAATCGCACCTTGAAATCTTGATAGAAAAGACTCGTCCACTTCGGCAATATATGGAATTTCATCCAAAGCGATTACAGTTTTTTCATCCTTACAACTATTACCTACAAACTTAAAGAAGCCTTCCAAATCCGAAAACTCTACACCCTCCATCTCTGGTACGATATCAGAAATGAATTGTGCACTCCACTTTTTAACATTATCTTCTAAGCTAGATTTTGCTGCTATATAATATGACGCTCTCTTATCCTTAATAAATTCTGTGATAAGGGTAGATTTACCTATACGTCTGCGACCATAAATAACAGTCATTTGGAAACCTGGCTGATTATATGTTTCCTCTAGCACACTCATTTCATGTTCTCTTCCTATAAACATAGTTATTTCTCCCGCTAATAATTCTCTTTACTAAAGCTGCTTTTATTAAAATATGTTTTATTAAAAATAATTTTAGCATAATATCCATAGATGTCAATGTATACTTCTATCCACAGTTTTGTTATTTCTTTTTCTCGTAACAACTCAATAATTTGCTGTTCACGATCATCCAATTTTATTGGGTCATTTATTGGGTCATTTATCGGTTCGTCGTGACCCAATAAAAATTTACCGCTTCTATTTTACTACTGAACGAAAAAAAGGACACCTCATTGAGGTGTCCTTTCTTGGATTTTATGCTATTTTGCAAACGACTTATTTGTTAGCGATAGCTGCCTGTGCTGCTGCCAAACGTGCAACCGGTACACGGAATGGAGAGCATGATACATAATCAAGACCGATCTTGTGGCAGAACTCAACGGATGAAGGATCTCCACCGTGCTCACCACAGATACCGATGTGAAGGTTATTATTAACCGGCTTACCAAGCTTGATAGCGGTTTCCATAAGTTTACCAACACCTGTCTGATCAAGTTTTGCAAATGGATCGTTCTCGAAGATCTTCTCGTCATAGTATGCTCCTAAGAACTTACCAGCGTCATCACGAGAGAATCCGTATGTCATCTGAGTTAAATCGTTTGTACCGAAGCAGAAGAAGTCAGCTTCTTTAGCGATTTCATCAGCAGTAAGTGCTGCACGAGGAATCTCGATCATAGTACCTACTTCATAGTCAAGCTTAACGCCTGCTGCAGCAATTTCAGCATCAGCTGTTTCAACTACTACAGACTTAACGAACTTAAGCTCTTTTACATCACAAACCAATGGGATCATGATTTCCGGCTTAACGTTCCAGTCAGCGTGAGCCTTCTGAACTTCAATAGCGGCACGGATAACAGCCTTTGTCTGCATCTTAGCAATTTCCGGATAGGTAACTGCAAGACGGCATCCACGATGTCCCATCATTGGGTTGAATTCCTTAAGACCTTCGATGATGGTCTTGATTTCATCAACGCTCTTGCCCTGAGCATCAGCAAGCTTCTTGATGTCAGCTTCTTCAGTCGGTACGAACTCATGAAGTGGCGGATCCAAGAAACGGATGGTCACTGGGTTACCTTCAAGTGCTTCGTAAAGAGCCTTGAAGTCTGACTGCTGGTAAGGAAGAATCTTCTCTAAAGCAGCTTCTCTTTCTTCAACAGTATCAGAGCAGATCATCTCACGGAAAGCAGCGATTCTGTCTTCTTCGAAGAACATATGCTCTGTACGGCAAAGTCCGATACCTTCAGCACCAAGCTCTCTAGCCTTCTTAGCGTCAGCCGGAGTATCAGCGTTTGTACGAACCTTTAATGTTCTGAACTCATCAGCCCAAGCCATGATACGTCCGAATTCACCGGCGATCTCAGCGTCCTTGGTTTCGATGATTCCCTTGTAGATGTTACCTGTTGTACCATCAATAGAAATCTCAGAACCTTCTGTAAATGTTTCACCTGCAAGTGTGAACTTCTTGTTTTCTTCATCCATAGCGATGTCGCCACATCCGGATACACAGCATGTTCCCATACCACGTGCAACTACTGCTGCGTGAGAGGTCATACCACCACGAACAGTTAAGATACCCTGTGCAGACTTCATACCTGTAATATCTTCCGGAGAAGTCTCAAGACGAACAAGAACAACCTTCTCGCCACGAGCAGCCCATTCTACTGCGTCATCAGCTGTAAATACAACCTTACCGCAAGCAGCACCCGGAGAAGCACCAAGTCCTTTTCCAAGAGGTGTAGCAGCCTTTAAAGCAGCTGCATCAAACTGTGGATGTAATAATGTATCTAAGTTACGAGGATCGATCATTGCAACTGCTTCTTCAGGAGTCTTATGTCCTTCATCAACCAAATCACAAGCGATCTTTAATGCTGCAGGAGCAGTTCTCTTACCGTTACGGCACTGAAGCATGTAAAGCTTCTTGTTTTCTACGGTAAACTCCATATCCTGCATATCATGGTAGTGATTTTCAAGAGTCTCACAAACCTTTAAGAAATCAGCATAAGCTTCAGGGAACTGTTTCTCCATCTCAGCGATTGGCATCGGTGTACGAACACCTGCTACTACGTCTTCACCCTGAGCGTTTACTAAGAACTCACCCATAAGCTTGTTCTCACCTGTAGCCGGGTCACGTGTAAATGCTACACCTGTACCGGACTCGTTATTTAAGTTACCGAATACCATTGGCATTACGTTAACTGCAGTACCCCAAGAATATGGGATATCGTTATCACGACGATATACGTTAGCACGTGGGTTATCCCATGATTTAAATACAGCTTCGATAGCGAGCTTTAACTGCTCAACCGGATCAGATGGGAAGTCCTGTCCTAACTGTTTCTTATATTCAGCCTTGAACTGAGAAGCAAGTTCCTTTAAGTCTGCAGCTGTTAAGTCAACGTCGTACTTAACACCCTTCTTTTCTTTCATTTCGTCGATAAGCTGTTCGAAATACTTCTTACCAACTTCCATAACTACGTCAGAGAACATCTGGATGAAACGACGATAAGAGTCATATACGAAACGCTCGAATGCAGGATCCGGGTTTCCTTTGATCATTGCATCTACTACTTCGTCATTCAAACCAAGGTTCAAAATTGTATCCATCATACCTGGCATAGAAGCGCGGGCACCGGAACGAACAGAAACGAGAAGCGGATTCTGTAAATCACCAAACTTCTTACCGTTTTCCTTTTCCATCCAAGCTACGCCTTCCATAGCCTGAGCCATGATTTCATCGTTGATTTTACGTCCGTCTTCGTAGTACTGAGTACAAGCCTCTGTTGTGATGGTAAATCCCTGTGGTACCGGAAGACCGATTTCAGTCATCTCGGCAAGGTTTGCACCTTTACCACCAAGGAGATTACGCATGGTCATGTTACCTTCTTTGAAGGTATATACCCACTTGTTAGCCATTAGTGTTTTCCTCCTAAAATATCAATTGAATTTTTTCAGCGCTACTATTATAAGGCTTATTGATTTTAAGTGCAACACAAAAAATTCACAAAAAAAACGCACAACCGTCATAATTACGGTTGTACGCTTTATTTTTAAAAGAATCTATACAAGAAATCCCAGAAATCGCCGGTCTTAGGAGATTTTGTGCCGTTCGGTGTGGCATCCGGAGTGCTTCCGGTTGGGGTTACACCGCTCGGGGTATTGCTTGGAATCTCGCTCGGTGTTCCATCACTTGGTGTCTCTCCTGTCGAATCTCCGCTCGGAGTCTCGGCTGACTTTCTTCTTGCTTTGATAATAATTTCCTGCGGTTTGTTTTCATCTGTAGCGGAAACATATCTCTTTTCTGCCACAAAAACTGTATCGCCGGACGGTTCATAACCCTGCGGAACAGAGGTCTGAACCACAGTATAGCTCATGCCACCGGTTAACTTTCCGGAAATTAATTCCCAGTCGTCGCCGGTTGTCCATGCGTGTTTTTCCATACGAGAGTCGGTCTCAACCACCTCAAAGGTTCCGCCTTCGATGCAAGTTCCGTCCTCTTCGTCCACGTATTTAACAGCTACTTTCAAACGAGGCTCAAACCAGGTTACGGTTCCGTCTGCCGCAACATTTGCGGTTCCGTTACCGTCATCTAAGGATTCTAATACCGGCTTTCCGCTTCCGTCTTTTGCAAGTCGAACAAAAATCGGATCTTTTGATACCTGATATCCGCTGGGCTCGGCAAGCTCTTGAATACGGTATTCCACGCCGACGTCAACACCCTCAAATTTGATCGCACCGTTTTCATCCGTGGTTTCTGTTGTAACAAGTTCCCATGTATCCGCAGAACTGTTAGTATCCGCAACAACAGAGGTTTCATAATGAATCGCATCTGTTACCGCAAAGTTTTTCTTTCTGTAGAGACCGTATTCCGAACCTTCCAAAACAGTGTCTTTATCATCCTTATCTGTCTTTACAAGTTCGATATCGCCACGTTTAACATCCAACACAATGGTATTGTTTTCAGCTGAAGCTGTGACACCGTCTTTTACATGATAAAGACCTTCAAATGTAGAGCCTTCCACACGTGCAAAGTATGCATCCGTAATGGCAGGAATCGGCTTTTCATTATGTTCCGGATCCATCATGTACTCGGTTAGTTTTTCTAAGAGTTCAGCAGTGTACTCTTCATCGTAGAGTTCTTCTTGAGACTTAATCTCCAGGTTGTCGTAGGCATCATCGGAAATATCCAAAGCACTCATCGGAATCACGCGGTATGCGCCAACCTTTAATCCCATAACAGTAACCTTTCCGGTTGCATCGGAAGAAATATAATCGTGAGTTACAGGATCCTTAAAGATGACACTTTCATTTTCCATGTCTAAAACAATGAATCGAATGCCTTCAAGGTTTGCCTGTGTATCGCGCTTATCACTACAGTCTTCGTAGTAAGTTGCATTTACGTTAAAGGTTAATGCCGTCGGTTTATTTACTACCTTAACTATCTTTGTTTCGGTACCTAATGTAAAGTCTACTGATTCATTTCCAAATGCATAAGTAACACCATCCTGCGTCAGATTATACTGGAAAGTCTCAGTGCTCTTTGTTCCTGTAGCATCAATCTTTTCTTTGTTTACCGTCTTCGGAATCTGCTTTAAGGTGTAGTTTCCCGGAGCAAGTCCAAGAACTTCTACTTTTTTGCTTCCGTCGGTAACAAAGGTATCGGTCTCGCAAATTTTTCCGTCAATCTTTGAACGGGCCTTAATGCGCTCACCATTTTCGTTTAAGATTTCAAACTCGCCGCCCTTTAATGCTTCGCCGGATTCATTTTCCAAACGAATTTCAAAACGGTTGGAGTAGTTTGTTACTTCGATTGCGTCGGCAGCTGCAGCACTTGATGAAGCAGTCACAACTTCAATCTTGTTATAGCCGGATGCATCGGTTTCTTCCAACACTTTAATCCGGAAAGAAGGTACCGTGTTATAAGAGGTTACAAACGCAGAAACAAGTGCGCTTTTTTCTACCGGCTGCTGAATTACGGTATATACCTGGCCGACAATAAACTTATTTGCCACCTCATATGCACCGGTATTATCTGTAGTAAAGGTAAGTTTGTTTTCCGTCTCGTTAACAAAACGTCCTTCAATCACATAACTTACTTCTTCGCCAAAGGCTTTGATATCCAAATCATTACCGGTTCCGTCTACCACTTCTGCCTTAAAGGTTTTTAATCTAACTTTGGTGGGCTTATCGGAAACGATAACATCTCTATAGAGGTTGTCACGGTCGATGACTTCCACGTCATGAACAACGCTGTTTAGCTGATAGCCATCTGCTACGGCAATCTCTTTTACCTGATAGTTATCTGCCCAATCAAGGTTTTCAAAAAGTGCTACACCACTGTCGTTTGTAACAGCTGTCTTGTATGGTGTTGCAGTTGCGCTGTCAGCATCTCCTTTGTAAAGAGCAAAGGTGGTTCCCTTAATGGCATTTGTGTCTCCGATAGTGGTTTCCTTAATGACCTTAATGGTTCCCGGTTTTCTTGGGTTTACATAAGAAAGAGTCTTTGAAACCGTATCCGGGCTTACCAAAGGATCGATATCTGCAGTGGAAATCGTAAATTTCATTTCTTCTGTCACTGCTTTCTCATATCCGGTAGGAGCAATATCCTGTTTCAAAATATAGCTTCCTGCAGGAAGTCCTTTGATTTCTGTTTTACCGTCTTCATCTTTTACTGCGGTAAATCCGGTAACTTCTGCGCCCTTATTTCCTGCGTCATCCTGAGTATAAAGATGATAGGTTCCGTTAAAAATTGCAGCGTTATTGGTTTGATCCTTATCTTCAATCGTAACGTTACCCTTAATCTTATAAACTACGATGGTAAGTTCGTTCTTCTTCGCATCATAGGTTGCAGACTTAATGGATGTGCCTGTTTTTGCAACATCCTTCTTTATGCTTCCGTCGGAGTTTATTCCAAATGAAACGCTTGCACCTGCAACGGATACATAGGCGTCGGACACCTGACCTGTGATGGTATAGGTATCTCCGATTTTAATATTCGTGTTTAAGTCAAATCCCGGACCGGATACTTTCGCACCGTTCATATCCTGCATCTTAAAGGTTGCAGCTGCGGCGTCGGTAATCTTAGTTCCGTCCTGGTCTTTTACGATGACACTTAAAGTAATCGGGGTTTCTGTAAGGTCAACGGTCTGATTTCCCTTAAAGCTTGTAATGGTTCTCTTGTCCGTTTGACTATTTGCCTTATAACCTGCCGGAATGGAATCCCGGTCTTGTGTAAGGCTGTATTTGTGTCCCGTGATTAGTACACCTTCGATGACATGTCCGGTTGTGGTTGTAAGCTTATCTCCGGTAATGGTTTCTACAACAGTTCCGGTGGTTTCATCCTTTAAGACATAGTTTGTAGGAACGTTATCTGTAACCACCAATTTGGTTTTGATATCTGTGATAGTGGTATCGCTACCGTCTTTTACGGTAACTTTTCCGAGTTCATCCTGCTCTAGAGTAAAAGTAGCGGATGGCTTTTCACTGTAATATCCGTCTACGGTTTTTTTCTGTTTTAAGCAGTAGGTTCCCCAGGGAAGGCCGGTAACAGTAACCGTACTTCTGCTTTCCTTATCATCAAAGCGTTCACTTACGGTTCCGATTTCTGTATAGGAAGCCGTTGCGCTAGCCTTATCCTCATATTTTACAAAGGTATAAGAACCGTTTTCTCCATCTGTCGTCTGTTTTAACACAACAGGAATATCCTTGTTGGAGGAAGCACCTGTCGGGCATACAAACAATTGGAACTGTGAACTTTTTCCTGCTTCTCCTTCATCCTTAAAGATGTTGGTTAATGTCACGGTACCGGTTTTTGCTGCTGAAACTTCACGCTGATCCGTAAAAGCTTTGGTGCTCTTAAAACCGTTTGTGGTATCTGCTCCGATAGAATAAACACCGGAAAATACGTCTTTGATTGGATAAACGGTTTTATCTAACTGATACAAACCGTCATTATCGTACTTCACACCGTTTTCGTCCGCATAAGCCGGCGCTTCCAACTCGCAAACATAATAATTCGTTGCAGATTTTTTGGCTGCTTTTACCAAAAAGGTAATCTCTCCGGATGTGTTGGTATATCCTACATCGTAAGCCTTTGTTTCATCATGGGACAAAACGGCATCATTTGCATCTGGTTCCGATTCAAAAATACCGTACTTTGCTCCCACAACCGCTTTTCCGGAAATCGCATCCGTCTTTTTCATGGTAAGAAGTGCAAATCGAGACACTCCACCGGAAGAAAACGCACCAACGTTTACCTTTTTCATTGCGGTTTCCGATCCCGTACTTACCGTCATGGTAAGTTCGTTTGAATACTCTCCAACCTTACCGGTAATTACGGTTTGATATACCAAGCCGTAAGAAGCGTGGTTATCGTTTTTCGGAAGATAAACGGTCAGTGTGGCGGTATTGTCACGGTTTTTCTTTATCGTGGTTCTGTAATCTGACGCATTCACCAAAACTGCGTTTGCAGATGCTCCGTTCTTATAATCCGTGCTGATTGAAGTACCGATTCCACTGTGAGAAACCTTATAAAGTTTTACAGAATCCTTATTTAAACTCAAGCCTGCCGGAATGGTATCTACGATTTCTGCGGAGCTTCCCAAATCTGCTCCCAAACTGTTGATATCAATTCCCCAAGTAACAACTGACGTATCCTGTGTTCCGTCTTTGACTGCAACCTTATTGATAGCAATCTGATTGTTTTTTGAGCTTACAATCTCGGCGGTTTTAAACTCAGAAGTCTGGTCTGATGTTACGGAAGATAAATTCTTTGCAAAGATAACTTTCTTTGAAAGTGCCCCTCCTACGTTTAAGGCTTCTTTTCCTGCAGCGGTAAGTCCCACAACGATCTGGACTTTTCCCGTTGTATGATTTAACGCACCTAAGGCAACATCTATATTGGTGCCGTTTAATACAGGTGCAAGGGTTTCGTCATCTTTTGCATAAGTGTTTACATCCTCACCAACTGTTGCGATAATCTTCTTTACTTCCACATATTCTGCCGGAATTGCTCCCTCATCAACAGTTAAATCATAGGTTGCGTCATCGTTTACAGAAGTAATGTGAAGGATGTCTTGTACATTATCTAAAACGTGGACATTTGTTAAATCCAACTTCTTGTGGTTTACATCAATATCAAATGTAAAAAGAAGTTCCTTATTGGTATCACTATAGGAAGCTACCACAGTTTCGGAAATCATCTTATTCTGAATGTCGGAATAAAATGCCTTGTCCTGTGTCGCGGAATAATCCTGTTCCGCATGCAGCGTCAGGTCCGCAAAAGCCGTATAATCTTTTTTTGCTGCAGATGCAAAGTAGGTTTTTGCCTTTGAGTTAAAGGTAATCTGAACCTTGTTTAAATCCAAAGATGCATCTGTAAAGGTAATCTTTAATACATTTTCTGTAGTGTAATCCGTCTCATACTTTGTCGACTCTAAATCAGAGCCGTCATAAGTGATTTTCAAAGAGCTCTCATCAAACTCCTGCGCTCCGTCAGCACCCAGGGTGATGATGACATCTGCGGAGGAGTATCCGGTATTTTCCATCTTTGTGGTAGGAAGTACTTTCCAGCCCAAATATCCGGATGTTTCCACTTCTTCAGTCGTCGAAGTTTTTTTGATATCAATAAATCCGTTTAATACCTGAAATCCTGCTTCCGGAACACCATAATCCACCGGATTACCGCTTCCGCCACCGGTTGGATAACGTACAGCCACATCCAAAGCATTTCTTATTTCACTGTCACCTGCAAAAGCAGTATCGGAAACGATAGTTGCGAAGGAAATGGTATAGGCCTTTTTAAACACATCGCTAAAGTCGATGGCAAAATCCTGACCACCCTTTGCGTTGTTATCAGTAACGTTATAAACTACCTTGGCATCTCCCACGTCATAGGATTTTCCGGCTTCGGTAAGAGTTTCTTCCCCACCATCGTAGGAAATCTGTACGCCGTATGAAGGGTCAAAGATAAGTCCCTCTACCATGGAATCGGTTAAGGTAGCTGCAAATACATTTGCCTCATTGGCATTGAAGGTAAGGGTCCACTTCATGCGGTTACCGTCAAGCATTTCACCGGTTTTCGTAACGGAAGTTCTTTTTAATTCGCACTGTGCATTTGCAGTGTACGGGGATTCCCCTTCTGCTGCATCTGCTTTTAAAAACTCTGATTTACTGTTAAAAACAACTTTTGCATCGTCCTTTGTAGTCGGCGACATAACAGCCGTCGTCGGATAGCAAAGGAAGGTTATCTTTCTGGTATCATTTGAAAGGATTGTTCCTTCCGGAAGTGTCGCGGTATAGTAATTAAAGTTTTCATCTTCACCGGCTGCCTCAAAAGTAATTGCAGTTTTTACCGCATCTTCAAAATATGCCTTATTCTGATATTCCTGATTCTTTTCAACCCCAATGGTTACTTTTCCACCGGAAATATCTGCACCGATTTCTTCATCTTTTCCAAGGGTTACGGTCCAATACAATTCGTTCTTATCGGACACTTCAACACTTTCGGAAAGTGCGGAAATCGTCGTCGGCATCGGAGGAATATAAATGCTGTTTCCACCGCCGGAGCCTGCCAAAGAAAAACTGTTTGTTTCGCTGTTTTTTAACACTTCCGTATCGATGGAAGCAGAAAATGTCACCTGAGTTTTTTCAAAAGATGTGCCTGGCTTTCCAAGATCCGCATTGGTAAAAGTAAAAACAAACTCCTTATTGTTTATTACAAACTCACCAAACTTTACAAGACTGCCTTCATCATTCACCATACAATCCTGTGCTGCGGAATAGACATTGCTGTCAAAGCTAAACACTTCCGGAAGCTTTACTTTAAAGTACTTTCCGGCAGTAATTGCTGTGCTTCCCGGAGAAACGGTAAAGGCAATCTGTCCGGAGATGGATTGTACCTGAGTTATGCTAAGGCCCGCAGGCCACTGATAGGTATTGCCTTCTTTTTGTAAAACAATACTCTGTCCGTCCGTGGTTTTTACAGTAAATCCGTATTCGTCATCATAAATCGTTAAATCCGAAGAAGCGGATACATCATTGGCAGGATCCAACTCTCCTTCGGCTTTCGCAATCCCCGCAGAGATAAAATCTCCGGGCAATACGCTTAAAAATAGGGCACATACAAGTGCGCCGGCGATTACTCTTTTTGCAGTAATCTTTTCTTTCAATTTTGATAAAAATTGTTTTCTGTTTTTCATCAATCTAAACCTTTTTGTTTCCTTTCAAAAACTAGTCCACCAATACAGCTTCCAGCAAATAACGCTTGTCGCTTTGTCCCCTTTCGCATGTGGACAGCACAAGAATCTTGGAATTCTCGTCCACTGTCACCCCATAATCCACGTTATCCGCCGGGGAAACACTTTCCTCATAAAATGCCATAACGTCCTCTCCGTTTTGAAATCCGTTATAAGAATCAAGTATCAATCTATCGTCAAACAATCCTGTGGCAAACACCTGATAGTGCAAGGTCTTTGCCGGTGTATATACATAAATGTCCGGATGAGTCTGAAAATATTCCGCATTTTCATAATTATGAAGTCCCGCGAACATGGTTCCGTTTTTCATGTTATGTCCATACAAAACCGTTACCGGATCGGAAAAACCTGCATCGTTTGTTTTTTGCATATAAATAGAAGACGGATATCCGTAGGTTCCATCTATGTTGTGATGCAAGTAGTAATCTTCTTTTTTATCTTCGCCGCTTTGTAAGATGGGATAACTGATGGGCGTATTCGGAATGTCAATCCACGCTACGATATCCGGATTTACACTTTCCAAATAAGAAAAGTCCACCGCCATCTGTGTGGCATCCTCGTCCCCCGGTACCTCATAGGTCATTTCTTTTTGCAAATCCGAAAGAATATCATTCTCATAGTTTCGAAGTAAAGAAACAGCTGCAACCGATGCCGTCAAAACAGCTAAAACCACTAATACATAAAACTTTAAATTTTTCATTAATCCTCGCCTGAGTATTAAATCGCATAGAAAAATGCACAAAAAAATCACACTTCGCGTGTGAAATTGATCATTCATTCCCCCAGTGTAACCATAAAACCTCAGAAATCACAATACACCAAAATAGTTTCCGCCGCAATAGAGTTCACAGAAGATTCATATTTTTTCACACAAAAAAACGAGCCACTTTTTCACGTAGGGCGCTTCTTTGGCGCCCGGTGAAAAACGTGGTCGTTTTTTTGTATATCAACTATACTATTTTACCACTCAAACTTCTTTTCGAAGTAAGCATTAAGATCTGCGATTGCTACTCGCTCCTGCTCCATGGTGTCACGGTCACGAACGGTTACGCAGTTGTCGTTTTCGGAATCGAAATCATAAGTTACACAGAACGGAGTTCCAATCTCATCCTGACGACGATATCTCTTACCGATATTCCCTCTGTCATCAAACTCACAGTTATACTTTTTGGAAAGCTGTGCGTATACTTTTTCCGCACCTTCGTTTAACTTCTTTGAAAGCGGAAGGATACCAATCTTAACCGGTGCAATTGCCGGATGAAAATGAAGAACGGTACGCATGTCAGGCTTTTCTTCTGTTCCGATATTTTCTTCATCATAAGCTTCGCAAAGGAATGCTAAAGTTACACGGTCAGCACCCAGTGAAGGCTCAACAACATATGGAATATACTTCTCATTTGTCTCATCATCAAAGTAATCCATAGGCTGTCCGGAGGTCTCCTGGTGACGGGTCAAATCGTAATCGGTTCTTGAAGCGATACCCCAAAGCTCACCCCAGTCGGTAAACGGGAATGCATACTCAATATCTGTTGTATGGTCACTGTAGAAGGATAACTCCTCCGGATCATGGTCACGAAGACGAAGATTCTCTTTTTTGATACCGAGAGACAAGAGCCACTCATAGCAGGTCTTTCTCCAGTATTCAAACCACTCGGTCTGTGTGCCCGGCTTGCAGAAGAACTCTAATTCCATCTGCTCAAATTCGCGGGTACGGAAGGTAAAGTTACCCGGTGTAATCTCATTTCTGAAAGACTTACCGATCTGGCAAATACCAAACGGAACTTTCTTTCTTGAAGTACGCTGTACATTTTTGAAATTAACAAAGATTCCCTGTGCGGTTTCCGGACGAAGATATACGGTATCCTTTGCGTCTTCGGTTACCCCCTGGAACGTCTTAAACATAAGGTTGAACTCACGGATGCTTGTAAAGTTGTGCTTTCCGCAGGACGGACATGGAACATTGTGGTCATTAATGAATTTTTCCATATCGTCATGGCTCCAACCGTCAACAGAAGTCTCTAATGTAATTCCGTTTTCTGCCGCAAAGTCTTCAATAATCTTATCTGCTCTGAAACGCTCGTGACATTCCTTACAATCCATTAAAGGATCGGAAAATCCGCCTAAGTGACCGGATGCGATCCATGTCTGTGGGTTCATAAGGATGGCACAGTCTACGCCGACATTGTAGGGATTTTCCTGAACGAACTTCTGCCACCAGGCTTTCTTAACATTATTTTTAAGCTCTACGCCCAAGTTTCCGTAATCCCAGGTATTGGCAAGTCCGCCGTAAATCTCAGAACCCGGGTATACAAAACCTCTGGCCTTTGCAAGAGCTACGATTTTTTCCATTGTCTTTTCCATGATGTTCTCCTTATTATTTATAAATTATATATGTCAATGCCGCTGAAGCATTATCATTTCCTTCTGCTGCCACTATGGTAGAGCCATCTTTTACCGTGGTATTTTCATCAGAAACAAACAGCACCGTTCCGTTTACCGCAAAGGTAGCATTCTCGCGAATAATCAATACCTTAAGGGAAGGGTCTGCACAAACGGTTTCTGTATCCGCAACGTCTCCCTTTTTTCCATCGGAAACCGCCACAAAGGTGGTTGAAAAATCATACCCGGCATCCAGTGCCTCCTGAATGGTTCCGCTGAATGCTTCGTATCCGGAAAAGTTGCTGTATACATCTAAATTTTCATAGACGGTCTTTATGTAAAGACTGTCTTTGTACTCGCTAACCTTTTTAATTTTTATCTTCTTTTTCCCGACTTCTTTGTTGTACTCGGAAACCACTCCTTTTGCGTAAGAAGCCAATTCTTTTTTATCAAGTCCCTCGGAGGGTGTCACTTCCTCAAATACAACATTCTCCTCGGTTAAGGTCAAGGTATTTGACTTTGCCATACCGGAGTGAATGTTTTTTGTAACAACAACCACCAGAAGCACAATCGCAATAATCATCGCAAAGAAACATGTGAAAAAAGTGATTCGTTTTCTGCGAAGCATCTGAGCCCGGCGCTTCTGCTGCATCCGGCGTCTCTGCTCCGGAGTACGCGGTGTTGTCGAACGGGAAAGCGTCTGGTTTTTGTTCTTCGTCGGCTTTCTCGATGTAGAGCGTTTCTTCGTCGTTGCGGCAGGACGTTTTCTCGTCGTTGTCGTAGGACGTCTTGTGTTGTTTTTCCTCTGAACTGTCTTTCGTTCTGCCATAAAGACTCCTTATAATATCGCGCACTATTATACAATTCTTGCGTTTAATTTTCAAGGAAACGTTCGGATTTAAACACGTGGTCCATATAACGTCTTCTGTAGCGCAACACAATATCTTTCAACTGGGAAAAGGCCTCCTCTTTTAAGGTAAAGGAAAAGAGTTTTTCCGGAGGAGAGGCAATAATAAACTGCATGGAAAAAAGCACAGATTCCTTTAAGGCTTCGCCACCCTCTTTTGTAAAATGCTCCTGGCAAACGCAACCCCGCTTGTTCATGGAAAAGAATCCGATGTCCTCGGTTTTTCCACAATCCAAACATTCAAAGACATTTGGTTCGTCACCGTTTAGGGCCATGGTTTTTAATTCAAACACCACGCGCACAAGTTCCGGTGGCATCTGCTTTTTTTCCAAAGCACGAAGAGCGGTATACAAAAGCTTTAGTCGCTCTGTTTCATCCATGCCCTCCTGTCCGTAAAAGTCACAGACTTCCAGAAAGTAAGTAGCCAGCCACACCGCCTCTACGTCCGTGCGGATGGTATCAAAGTAGTTTTCGATTTCACATTTGGATATGGTATAAGAATCCCTGCCGCGATAAGCTTCAAAGGTGCCGAAAGACAAAGGATTTCCCGCTGCAAGAAGGGGACTTTTGGGGCGACGGGCACCACGAACAAAAGCAGAGATTCTTCCCTGCTCTTTCGTAAGTATCGTTATTCGTTTGTCGTACTCTCCCACCGGCATGCTTGATAAGACAATACCGGTGAGCATCACACGATTATCCAAACTACACCCTCATTTCATAAAGCCACTTTCTTTAGGTGGCATTATTCCTCATCCTTGCGATATCCGAAATTCTGAATTAAGAAATCGGAATCTCTCCAGTCTTTTTTTACTTTTACCCAAAGCTTTAAATTTACTTTGGCATCCAACATTTTTTCGATTTCGTAGCGGGCATTGGTTCCAATCTGTTTTAACATGGCACCCTGCTTTCCGATAATGATGCCCTTATGAGAATCCCGTTCGCAAATAATGGTTGCATCAATATCATACATCGGGCGCTTTCCTTCCCGAAGTTTCATCTGATCGATGGATACCGCAATTCCGTGAGGCACCTCATTTTTTAACGCATGAAGCGCCTTTTCGCGAATCATCTCGGCTGCAATCTGGCGCATAGGCTGATCCGTAATGGTGTCCTCATCATAAAACATAGGACCTTCCGGCAGATATTTATAGATGGAGTCAATTAAAGCATCACAGCTTTCACCGGTCTTTGCCGATACCGGTACGATTTCCGCAAAATCAAGTAAATCCTTATAGGTGGCAATCACTTCCAAAATCTCATCATGAGAAATCATGTCCACTTTATTGATGACTAAAATCACAGGCACGTCCACTTTTTGTAACTGCTCTGCGATTTTTTGATCGCCTCCGCCCACTTCTTTGTCCGGCTCCACAAGCCAAAGAATCACATCCACGTCCTTCATGGTGGACTTTGCCACATTTACCATGTACTCTCCAAGCTTGTTTTTTGCCTTATGTATTCCCGGCGTATCCAAAAACACAATCTGTCCCCGGTCGCTGTCGGTATAAACCGTCTGAATGCGATTTCGGGTGGTCTGCGGTTTGTTGGACGTAATGGCTATTTTTTGACCAATCAAATGATTCATCAACGTTGATTTGCCCACATTCGGGCGACCGATTAAGGTTGCAAATCCTGATTTCATAATCCTCCTTAAAGGTGACAGGGGGACGGTTCATTTGTCCCCTATGATAAACTAACTACTTTATCAAACAGTTCCTTATTTTCTTCAATGGTATTTTCATTTCCCACGACACAAATATACCCCTGATCTAATGCACCACGGATGGCCGGTGCCAGTGCACGAATGGAGTCAACCGTAGCATCGATTACCTCGTCCCGTTCTTTTTGCAAACACGCGGCAGTGATGCCTGACATATATGCGCTGAAGGAACGTATGCCCTTTTGGTATGGGGTAAGAGGTGTATCCATGCCGCTTACGGTTCCGATGATATACTTTGTCATATCGCGTTCATCCACGTCAAAGTTCTTAACGTATGTATCCGTACCCTCAAAGACTTCGTTGGTCTCACGAAGATTCGGATCGCGATAAGATGAAAGCGTCATGGTTCCGTATCTTGAAAATGCTCCATGGCATCCATAAGCCCCACCCTTTACACGGATATTAATCCAAAAGTAATCATACGAAAGAGCCGTCTTTAAAATCTTCATTGCTCCACTGTACTCAAATCCTGCTCTTCTAAAGCTTCCGGCTCTGGCAACATACTGAATCTGTGCCGGAGTCTTGAAGGCTTCGTTTTTGTTTACGCAATGAACTTCCAGGTGTTCTTCCGGAAATTCTTTGGTATATAACTTTTCCAAAATTCCCGGGATTTCAAGTTTTGCCAAAGCAAGTGCCTGACCGTCACCCGTGGTGGAAGCGGTAAGGTTTTCCGGGCGAAGAATTCTTCTTTGCATTTCCCAGCAAAGCTTAATAAAGTCATCCGCTTTTTCTTCGAAATGCTCTTCAAAATCCTTTAAGTATTCATAATAAGCAATTCCGCTGATATCGTCGGTAACCTTCGCACCCTTGGAATAATAGGAAGCTGCTCGCATGGAAGCTGCCGCATTTCCGGAATTGTTAATACGAACCAAAACCTGTGATTTTTCCATCTGCAACAGTTCAAACAAACGCTTTTTGTCATCAAACTTGGAATGGAAAATCATCTGTTTTAAAAGTTCCAATGCTTCTGCCGCATCCTCGTACAAGTAGCGAATCTGTACCTGATTTACAAACTTAAACTCGCCGTTATCCATAGGGAAAATGTTTAACGCGCTGGTCAATCCGCCGGTTACCAGATTTACTTCATTGGCAAAGGTGGCATAGTCATATTTTTCATTGTCCACAAGGCCTAAAATCTTTACATAAAAAGCCAATGCAGATAAATTCTCCTCTTTAATGCCGCTTGCATCAAAGCAAAGATTTAAGTAATGAATTCCATTGGTATAAATATCGTGGTGTACCAAATGTACATCATGATAAATGTACTCATTGTTGTAAAGCGGACGAATCTCGCGCTTTAAGTCCTCACGTTTTAACATGGGGATCTTTGCCAACTCTTCCGGAGAAGAAGGCTCATCCTGGTATGCCTTTAAGTGCTTGGTAAATGCAACAATTTCGTCAATCTGAGCATCGGACAAATCCGCTTTGTATTTTTCCAAAGCGCTTTCCAATGCTTTTTCCTCCTCACCGGTTAAGCCCTTCTTCGGTTCAAGGGTAAGGATGGTGGAATGGTTGTTTTCCAGGAAATATTTCTTTACCAAATCCTCAAAATAGCCGGTATCCACTTTCTTTTTCAAGTCATCCAATACTTCAATGGCCTGCAAATGCATAAAAGGCTGGGTCTCATCATAAAGCCAGCTGTCCATAAGATTAAGTCCGTAGATCAAGCCTTTGGGGAACTGACCGAAGTCTGCTTCACGGAATTTAAACTGTGCGGATTTGATTGCTGCCAAAAGAGCCTTTTTATCGATTCCGTTTTTCACCTGCTCTTCCAAGGTTCCGCGAACGATACTTAAGAAGCGGCCTTTGTCTTTGGTATTTGCACCCTTTGCAATAATGGAAAAATACGGCTGGTAAATTCCGCTGTCGTATCCACCCTGAATATCCACGCCGATTCCGGCATCAATCAGTGCCTTCTGCAGCGGAGAACCGGAAGCATTCAAAAGCGCATAATCCAAAATATCAAACGCCTGATAAAGTTCCGGATCCAACACGGTTGCCAAGGAATAGTTTATGGACAAATAGGTATTGTTTTCTTCCGTATCATCTTCGGAGATGGAATACTGTTTGGTAAGTTCCACCGGCTCCCGGAACGGTTTTTGCAAATCGATATGAGAATCCAGTTCAATGGCATCGAACTTGGATAAATACTCTCTGTCCAAATAATCCAGACGCTCATTCATATCCATGTTTCCGTAAAGATATATAAATGAGTTTACCGGGTGATAATAGCGTCTATGGAAATCCTTAAAGGTCTCATAAGTCAATGTAGGAATCACCTTCGGATCGCCGCCGGACTCATACTGATAAGCATTGTCCGGATAAAGGGAGTTTAAAATCTCACGGGACAATACATCATCCGGAGAAGAAAATGCACCCTTCATTTCGTTATATACCACACCATTGATGGTCAGCGGAGAATCCTTATCCTCCATTTCATAATGCCATCCTTCCTGGCGGAAAATCTCTTCGTGTTCATAGATGTTCGGGTAAAAAACAGCATCCATGTAAACATCCATTAAGTTTTTAAAATCCACATCGTTGCAGCTTGCCACCGGGTATACGGTCTTATCCGGATAAGTCATAGCATTTAAAAAGGTGTTTAAAGAACCTTTTACAAGTTCCACAAACGGATCCTTTACCGGATATTTTCTGGAACCGCAAAGAACGGAGTGCTCGCAGATGTGGGCTGCGCCGGTGGAATCCAACGGCGGCGTACGGAAGCCTACGTAGAAGACCTTATTCTCATCATCGTTTTCGATTAAACAAATCTTGGCACCGCTCTTTCTGTGTCTTAAAACATAGCCCACCGAATGGATGTCGCCCAATCCGGTTTTTCCTATTAAATCGTAACTTTCATGTATATCTCGCATATTATATAACCTTTCTTTATATGATTACCCTCCTCCCGCAGGGCACCCCCCCATCTCCCTCGGCCGCTTGAATCGCTTACCCTCGGGGATGGTCCCTCCCCTGCTCGCGTCGGGAATACCATCTTTAATTAATTCTTATATTTATGTACGTCCACCTGCATGAATGGAATGGTCATGCCAGCTGCTTCGAGGGCGTATTTCACGTCTTCGAGGGTTTGCCAGCGAATAGCCCAATAGTTGTTCATTGGAGCCCAGAAGCGGACTCCGATGTCTACGGAGGAGCTTCCCAACTCATTTACGAACACTTTGATTTCATCGTCATATCTTCCGTCGATTTTCTCTACGGTTTTACGAATGACTTCTTTTGCCTGTTTGATGTCATCGTCATAGGAAATACTAAACACCAGGTTTACCATACGCTTGTCCGCGTTTGTAACATTGGTAAGCGATGAATTTGCCAACACACCGTTTGGAATAACAACAGTTTTATTATCGAGAGTCAAAAGTTTGGTATAGAAAATGGAAATCTCTACAACCGTTCCCTCGTTCTTATGCGTATCCTCAACGATGTAATCTCCCACCACAAAAGGCTTTAAGATCAAAATCAAAACACCGCCGGCAAAGTTCGACAAAGAACCCTGCAAGGCCAAGCCAACGGTAACACCGATGGAAGCAAGGGCAGCCGCAAAAGAAGCCGTCTGCACACCAAACACGCGACAAACGATAAAAATCAAAGCCACATAACCGATGATTTTTACCATGGCATCCATAAACTGCTGTACGCCTATTTCAGCGTCATGCCGCACCAAAGCCTTTTTTACGCCCTTTCGGAACATATTAATGACTCTCACTCCGATAAAGTAGGCTAACAGTGCCAGTACCACGCACCAGAAAAATGCCAGTACCTTCGGGAGCACCGTCTCCAACCAACTGCGGAGTGTTCCCTCGTCTAAGTCTTTTAACAATCCATCCGAAATGGATTGAACCAGAAACCAGGTTTTTTCCATTTTTGTCCATCCTCATTAAGTTTTACAAAAAAAATAAACGTGATGCGTTTCAAAAACACCACGTTTCATTTTAACAGATTTTATACAAAAAGAATAGAAAAAGCGATAAGCCACTGTGCCGCATAGTAGGTCACATGATTTGCTATTACAGCCACCGGCGAACGTTCCGCTTTTCCAAAGTACATGCGAGATAAAATCATATCGGATATGATAAATAAAACAATGCCTGCGCCAAAGATTAACAGCTGGATGCGGCGGAATTCATTGGCGATATTTAAGCTTACCGTAAAGAATACAGAAAAGCCTAAAATAAACACATAGGTAAGCACCACCGGAATCAATCGTCCGAAATGAAGGCCCAGTTTTCTTCTAAAAATACCAAGGCCTGCTGCCAGTAAAACCGCAAGTACCACAGGTACCACATAATACGGCATCGTAATCCAATCGCCATATCTCTCAATTAAGGCCAAGCAATACAGTACATGTCCGACACCAAATCCCAGGAATCCAAGGACCATGCAGATACGCTTTTCCGACTTTCTAATATGGGATACACCCAAGGAGAAATCACCCAGCGCACCGAGTGCCCCGCCGGCTAAAAGCAGATATCCGGCTTTGGAACTGTGCATTCCAAAGGCCACCATGCCCACCGTCAAAAAGCAAACGGAACATACTACCTTAAGCACCACATCTTTTTTTGAATACCCCTTAATGCGCTCATGCATAAACCATGCGGCAAACACACACAGCGCAACCGTCGCAATCCAAATAACTATCATGATTAGCCTTTCTTATTCTGTCTAACGGTCTTTATTGCATCCTTAATATCTTCTTCCTGTAAACCTACACTCTTTGCCCATTCCTGTGCCTTATCCAGCCTCTTGGAAAGTTCATTTAACGAAGGCGTCTTTATCGATTTAATTAAAATTTCGCTCATATAAACACCTCACTTTCGGTAGGAATTACATACTTTAGATGATTATAACGCCTTTTATTCAGACATTCAATAAACGAAGGTTTACAATCATAACTCTACAGAGTTATAATAAAGGTAACTCCAGAGAGTTATAGGAGAAATAGTATGAAGATAGATTTATATCACGGCTCGGAAAAAATAATAAAAGCGCCAACTAAAGATGGTGGAAAAATTTATAACGATTATGGGCAAGGATTTTATTGCACGCAACATATCGAACTCGCAAAAGAATGGGCTGTTAATGAAGAGCACAACGGATATGTAAATCACTATGTGCTGAATCTAAGTCATTTAAACATTCTAAATTTAAATGACGACGACTATTCGGTTTTGCATTGGCTTACTCTTCTACTGCAACATCGACGTATTGATTTATCCGCTCCTATCGTACAGCAAGGATATGATTATTTAACAAAAAAGTATTCCATTCATATAGACAACTATGATGTCATCATCGGATATCGTGCCGATGATTCCTATTTTAGTTTTGCAAAAGCTTTTCTTACCAACACAATTACCGTTGAACAATTAGAAAAAGCTATGTATCTCGGAGAACTTGGAGAACAATACTTCTTAAATAGCAAAAAGGAATTTACTAATTTAAGCTTTAAGGATAACGAATTTGTTGATTATAACAAATACTTTCCTCTAAAAAGCGCAAGAGACAAAAAGGCACGACATGACTACCAGAAAATGCTTAGTGAAACAAGTGACGGAACATACCTGATTGACCTGGTGCGAAAGGAGAACTAATATGACTTCTTATAGCGAAACATATCTATACGATGCTATGCAAATTCTTGGAAACGCCATGCAATGCGCATCCGAAGAGTTGAATTTGTCTTTAGATGATTTTATGCATATGTTTATCGTTTCCGGAATTGCTCACCAGTTTGAAATTGGAAATCCCAAATACGTTGCCGGAAAATCCGGACACGAAATTGCTTTTGATGTATACGAAAGAATATACGGAGAATACCCACAATGTGATATTCGCACTTTCTACACACCTCCATCACCCGAATATTGGGTTGGTTGGATATTAGCCTATTATCAATGGCATACAGGAAAAACCTTTCAGGCCATTCAAAAAGTGGTTTCTATGGAGGAATTATTAAAAAAATATCATCCGTTTCACGAGGCAGATGAGCGAAAAACCGTAGATTATATTGATGCTAAGTTTCTCAAAAAAAATGCTATCAATCGTCTGCAAGAATATCGCAAACGTCTGGGGCTTTCTCAATCGGAGCTCGCCGCTCAATCCGGCGTTCATCTGCGCTCCATACAACAATACGAAATCGGCGCGAAAGACATAAAAAAAGCCTCTGTCACCACAGTGATTGCTCTTTCAAAAGCACTCAACTGTGGCACAGAGGATTTGCTGGCATAACTATAAATAAGGGCGGCCCGTTGGGGCCGCTTTTTAGATTTCATGAATGAATAAGCCGCTACGAAGCTTGGGTTCGAACCAGGTAGATTTTGGCGGCATCAAACGTCCGGCATCCGCCACATCAAAAAGTTCCGTGATTTGCGTCGGATACATACCAAATGCGACCGCACAATCACTGTGGCATCTGCGATAGAGTTCTTCAAATCCGCGGATGCCGCCCACAAAGTCGATGCGGTTATCCGTCTTTGGATCTTTGATGCCAAGAATCGGTTCTAATACCAGGTCCTGTAAAAGTGCCACATCCAGGCCGTCCACCGGATCCTCTACACAAAGTTCCTCTTTGATGCTGCATAAGTACCAAACATCATCGAGTAACATCGTAAACTCGCCTTTTTTCGTAGGACGAATCTTGTCCGGCACAGCCTTTCCGTCTCCCGCTTCTGCGGTATCTATGACATTTGCCACCTCTTCGATTTCTTCTAAGAATTCTTCCGGTGCATAGCCGTTTAAGTCTTTTACCACGCGGTTATAATCTAAAATCTTAAGCTCCTGCTCCGGGAATAAAACAGATAAGAAAAAGTTAAATTCTTCCTCTCCGGTATACTCCGGATGCTCCTTTCGGCGTTTGAATCCCACCTTTACGGCAGAAGCCGCTCTGTGATGTCCGTCTGCAATATAGATTTCATTGCAGCCCGCAAAACTGTTTTGAATCGTTGCAATGTCGTTGGCTCCGTCAATTACAAACACACGATGACGAATGCCATCCGGGGATGTAAAGTCATAAAGGGCTTTGCCCTCTTTCGTACGACTTACCACCGCATCGATATCGCTACGGTTTCTGTATGCCAAAAAAATCGGTCCTGTCTGAGCATTGCAGGTATCCACGTGGTGGATACGATCCGCCTCTTTTTCCGCACGGGTATTCTCATGTTTTTTGATTATATTATTCGCATAATCATCAATGGAAGCTGTTGCCACGATTCCCGTCTGCGTGCGGCCATCCATAGTAAGTTCATAGATGTAATAACAAGGAGTCTCTTCTCTAACAAAGTCTCCTTTTTCCACCATTTCCCACAAAAGGTCATGAGCTTTTTTATACACGCGCTCATCATAGGTATCCACATCATCAGAAAAGTTTGTCTCCGCTCTGTCGATTCGCAAAAATGAAAGCGGTTTATCTTTTACTTCCTCGCAGGCCTCTTTTCTGTTGTAAACGTCATAAGGTAGTGCAGCGATTTTGTCTGCCTTATCTTTTGCCGGTCTGATTGCCAAAAACGGTTTGATTACTGCCATATTTCACTCCTTAAAAGAAAGGGCAAGTCTCCCTGCCCTTTCTATATTTATGCTATTTTACCACGCGTACCCGGACAACTTCCTCAATTGCCTCAAGTGCTTTTACTGCGTCCTCGGTAATCGGGGCATCCAAGTCCAAAAGCGCATATGCCCAATCCCCTTTTGTTTTATTGTTCATGTCTGCGATGTTAATGCCCGCATCACCCATGATGGTGGTGTACTGGGCGATAACACCCTTTACGTTGTGATGGTAAATTGCCACACGGCTTGCAGTCTGGCAAACACCCATGTCACAGTTCGGATAGTTTACGGAGTTTTTGATGTTTCCGTTTTCCATGTAGTCCATAATCTGACGAACCGCCATCACCGCACAGTTGTCTTCCGCTTCTTCTGTAGAAGCGCCAAGGTGAGGTAAGGTAATGACTCCCGGCTGACCAACAGTGGTTGGGTTTGCAAAATCAGATACATATTTTTTAATCTTTCCGGATGAAATACCGTCAAGGACTGCCTTTTCATCTACCAAAAGATCTCTTGCAAAGTTTAAAATCACAACGCCTTTTTTCATCTTTTCAATGGCATCGCGATTAATCATTTCTTTTGTTTCATCCATAAGCGGGACATGAACCGTAACGTAATCACACTCTTTATAGATGTCTTCCAAGTTTGCAATATGCTTTACGCTTCTGGACAAGTTCCAAGCAGCATTTACGGAAATATAAGGATCGTATCCGTAAACTTCCATACCGAGATGTACGGCTGCGTTTGCCACCTTTACACCAATGGCACCAAGTCCGATGACACCCAGCTTCTTTCCTTCGATTTCGCATCCGGCAAAATTCTTCTTTGCCTTTTCCATGTTCTTGGAAATGTCGGCATCGTCTTTGTTTTCAATGGTCCAATTGTATCCGCCGATAATGTCACGGCTGGCCAGGAGCATTCCCGCAAACACAAGCTCCTTTACACCGTTGGCGTTGGCACCCGGAGTATTAAATACCACGATACCTTTTTGGGCACATTTATCCAACGGAATGTTGTTGACTCCCGCTCCCGCACGGGCTACCGCAATCAACTTATTGGAGAACTCCATGTCATGCATCTTTGCGGAGCGCACCAAAATGGCGTCCGCGTCATTTACATCCTCGGTCTCTTTGTAATTTGTGGTAAATAAATCCGTGCCCTTGTTGCTGATGGGGTTCAAATTATAATAATTGAACATTTTCTCTCTCCTTTATTATTCTAGAAATTTGCATAGAAAACACTCTCTTCGGATTCGCTATCGCCGTGGTCCTCACGCAAGGGTACTAAACTCACTTCGTTCGTTAAGTGCCCGCGTTGCGGACGTCCTACGAGAGTTGTTTCCTATGCAAATTTTCTTTTTAAAACTATCATTATTTAAGATTCTTCTTTTCAAAATCGTCCATGAATTCTACTAAGCGCTCTACGCCTGCCTTTGGCATGGCGTTATAAATAGATGCACGCATACCGCCAACGGTACGATGTCCCTTTAAGTTTTCCAAGCCTGCTGCCTTTGATTCTGCAACAAACTTCGCGTCAAGTTCCTCGTCTCCCGTTACGAAAGGAACATTCATTAAGGAACGATCTTCTTTTACAACCGTACCCTTAAAGAGTTTGGACTGATCCAGGAAATCATAAAGGATGGCAGCTTTTTCTTCGTTGCGCTGCTTCATTACCTCTAAGCCGCCCATGTTCTTAAGCCACTTAAACACCTTACCGCAAATATAGATGTTGTAACATGGCGGTGTGTTGTAAAGGGAATCATTGTCCGCCTGAGTTTTAAATTTTAACATGGTCGGAGTGCCCGGAAGCACATCATCGGTAATCAAGTCTTCGCGAATGATGTCGATGACCATACCTGCAGGTCCGATGTTTTTCTGAACACCACCGTAAACAATACCGTACTTTGTCACATCCATAGGCTCTGACAAAAAGCAGGAAGATACATCAGAAATCAAATCCTTGCCCTTGGTATTTGGAAGTGTCTTATACTTTGTTCCGTAAATGGTATTGTTTTCGCAGATATAAACGTAGTCCATATCATCGGTAATGGGCAAATCGGAACAATCCGGAATGTAAGAAAACGTCTTATCTGCAGAGCTTGCAAGCTCTACTGCTTCACCGTATAGCTTTGCTTCCTGATAGGCTTTTTTTGCCCACTGACCGGTTAAGATATAGCCTGCTTTTTTGTTTTTCATAAGGTTCATAGGGATTGCCGCAAACTGCTGTGACGCACCCCCCTGTAAGAACAACACTTTATAATTGTCCGGAATCGAAAGAAGATCACGTAAGTCCTTCTCTGCTTCTTTAATGATGTTGTCATATACTTTCGAGCGATGGGACATCTCCATAACGGACATTCCGCATCCCCTGTAATCCAACATCTCTTCTGCTGCTTCTTTTAACACTTCCTCCGGTAAAACCGCAGGACCTGCTGAGAAATTGTAAACTCTTGCCATGATACTTCTCCCTTTCCTTTTCAACTAGTTTTTCTTATTCTTTAAATCCTCTTCATCAAAGGCTTCATTAATCGGTGCACCCGGTGCTACCATTGGCCACACCTTGTCATCCGAATCAATCTGACAGTCAATCAAAACCGGTGTCTTCGCTTTTAGGGCTTTTTCAAAAGCTGCATCAAACTCCGCTTCGTTTGTTGCACGGTAAGCCGTGGCTCCCATGGCTTCCGCTAACTTCACAAAATCCACCGCATCATTTAATGTCGTATTGGAATAACGTTTCTCGTAGAACAAATCCTGCCACTGGCGAACCATTCCAAGTACGTGGTTGTTCATGACTACCTCAATCAGCGGCAGCTGTTGGCGAACCGCTGTAGCAATCTCATTCATATTCATACGGAAACACCCGTCGCCGGCAATGTTGATTACCTGCTTTTTCGGATTTCCTACCGCTGCACCAATCGCAGCGCCAAGGCCGTATCCCATGGTTCCCAAGCCTCCCGAACTTAAGAACGTACGTGGAGATTTATACTTGTAATACTGAGCCGCCCACATCTGATGCTGACCGACTTCCGTCACGATAATTGCATCGCCCTTTGTCTTTTCATAAATCTTTTTCACAACATAAGGGCCGGAAAATCCCGGTGCATACGTCATCGGGTATTCTTTTTGCATTTCCTTGATTTGCTTCATCCACTCCGAATGATTCTGTTGTTTCAGCTTTGGAATCAATGCCTTTAAAATCTCTTTGGCATCCCCAATTACTTCCGCATCCACTACCACGTTTTTGTTGATTTCCGCCGGATCCACATCAAACTGTAAAACCTTTGCCTGATGTGCAAACTTTTTTGGATTTCCAAGGACGCGGTCGGAAAATCTGGTTCCGATTGCAATCAGCAAATCGCATCCGGAGACGCCGAAGTTGGAGGTCTTTGTTCCATGCATACCAAGCATTCCGGTATAGCGAGGATCCTCTCCGTTGAATGCACCTTTTCCCATCAAGGAATCGCAAACCGGTGCGTCAATCAACTCAACGAACTCTTTTAACTCCTTGGATGCATTACTGATAATGGCTCCGCCGCCCACAAAAACGTATGGCTTTTTCGATTTGGAAATAAGGCTTGCCGCCTTTTCCAGTGCTTCTTCTGTAATACCTTCCGTCTTTGGCTTTGGAAACTCAATGATTTCTTTTTTATATGTGGTCTTTGCAGCCGTAACATCCTTTGTAATATCCACTAAAACCGGGCCCGGTCTTCCGGAACGGGCAATACGAAATGCTCTGCGGATGGTCGGTGCAAGCTTTTCCACGTCTTTTACAATAAAGTTGTGCTTTGTAATCGGTGTGGTAATACCTGCGATATCCACCTCCTGAAAACTATCCTTTCCAAGCAAGGAAACCCCTACGTTACAGGTAATGGCTACCATAGGAACCGAATCCATATGCGCAGTTGCAATACCGGTAACAAGATTTGTTGCACCGGGACCGGATGTTGCAAAACACACACCAACTTTTCCGGTGCTTCTCGCATAACCGTCCGCAGCATGGGATGCCCCCTGCTCGTGGGATGTCAGTACGTGTTTGATTTCATTTGAATGCTTATATAATTCGTCATACAGATTTAAAATCGCGCCACCCGGATAACCGAAGACGGTGTCAACGCCCTGCTCTTTCAGGCACTCGATGACGATTTCTGAACCGTTAAGTTGCATAGTAATCTTCCTTCTAAAATATTCTTAACGAAAAATCGATAATACGATTTTTCTATTATTTACCTATCTCTAAGATAGCGCCCCTATTTCCTGAGGTAACCATAGCAGCGTAGCGGGCGAGGTAGCCGGTCGTGACGCGTGGCTCTCTCGGCTGCCACTTCGCACGGCGAGCAGCAAGTTCCTCGTCGGAGACTTTTAATTCCAACTTCATGTTTGGGATATCGATGGCAATGATGTCACCCTCTTCCACCAAGGCAATCGGTCCGCCGACTGCCGCTTCCGGAGAAACGTGTCCGATAGAAGCTCCACGGGATGCCCCTGAGAAACGTCCGTCGGTAATCAGTGCTACGGTGGAACCAAGTCCCATTCCTGCGATTGCTGAAGTCGGGTTTAACATTTCTCTCATACCCGGGCCACCCTTCGGGCCTTCATAACGAATCACAACCACATTACCTGCAACGATTTTTCCACCCTTGATGGCTGCGATTGCATCCTCTTCACAATCAAATACTCTGGCCGGTCCTTCGTGTACCATCATCTCTTCTACGACTGCGGAACGTTTTACAACAGATCCGTCCGGAGCCAAGTTTCCTTTTAATACCGCAAGTCCGCCGGTCTTAGAATACGGATTGTCCACCGGTCGAATCACGTCCGGATTACGGTTAACAGCATTTTTAATGTTCTCGCCAACGGTCTTTCCGGTAACTGTCATGCAGTCTAAGTTCAATAGTCCGATGTCGCCAAGTTCTTTCATTACCGCATATACACCGCCGGCTTCGTTTAAGTCTTCCATATAAGTCGGGCCTGCCGGTGCAAGGTGGCAAAGGTTCGGTGTCTTTTCGGAAATCGGATTTGCAAAGGAAATATCAAAGTCAAATCCAACTTCATGAGCGATTGCCGGCAAATGCAACATAGAGTTTGTGGAACATCCAAGTGCCATATCTACGGTAAGGGCATTTAAAATCGCCTCTTTTGTCATAATATCTCTCGGGCGAATGTTTTTGTTATACATGTCCATAACTGCATATCCTGCCTGCTTTGCAAGCTTGATTCGCTCGGAATAAACTGCAGGGATGGTTCCGTTTCCGCGAAGTCCCATACCAAGTGCTTCTGTTAAGCAGTTCATGGAATTGGCGGTATACATACCGGAGCAGCTTCCGCAAGTGGGGCATGCTTTGTTTTCATATTCCAAAACGCCTTCTTCATCCAAGGTTCCTGCAGCATACTGTCCAACCGCTTCAAACATGGAAGAAAGGGAAGTCTTATGTCCCTGTACCCTTCCTGCAAGCATTGGACCGCCGGAAACAAATACGGTCGGAATATTTAAACGGGCTGCCGCCATTAAAAGACCGGGTACGTTTTTATCACAGTTTGGCACCATAACAAGCGCATCAAACTGATGAGCAATCGCCATACACTCGGTAGAATCCGCAATCAAATCACGGGTAACAAGGGAATACTTCATTCCTACATGTCCCATTGCAATACCGTCACAAACTGCAATTGCCGGGAATACCACCGGTACACCACCGGCTTCCGCAACACCGAGTTTTACAGCGTTTACAATCTTATCAATATTCATATGGCCCGGAACGATTTCATTATAAGAAGAAACGATTCCCACCATCGGTTTTTTCATTTCATCGGCTGTAAAGCCAAGTGCATTAAAAAGGCTTCGTGCCGGTGCCTGCTGCATGCCGCATCGTGCATTATCACTAATCATAATTTTCCTCCATTTTTAACTACTACACATATTTTAAATATGCGAATTTACTCTATATAACTACAGATAATATTTCCCATCTCCGATGTTCCAACCTGCTTGACATTCTGCTTCTTGCTGTCTTCTTGGGGCATAATGTCAATGGTACGATAGCCGTCCTGCAAAACTTTCTTTACTGCATTTTCAATGGCATCCGCTTCTTTATCCAAGTCAAAACTGTAGCGAAGCATCATGGCTGCGGATAAAATGGTTGCAATAGGATTTGCGATTCCTTTTCCTGCTATATCCGGTGCGCTTCCGCCGCTGGGTTCGTAAAGGCCAAACTTTGTTTCATTTAGGCTGGCAGAGGAAAGCATTCCGATGGAACCTGTCACCATAGAAGCCTCATCCGATAAAATATCTCCAAACATGTTCTCGGTTAAAATCACGTCAAACTGCTTTGGATCTTTCACCAGCTGCATTGCGGCATTGTCCACAAGCATATGCTCCAAGGTAACTTCCGGATAGTCACGGGCCACCTCTTCCACGACTTTTCTCCACAATCTGGAAGAATCCAAAACATTTGCCTTATCCACAGAGGTAACCTTTTTCCGTCGTTTCATGGCAATATCAAATCCACGCTTTGCAATTCGACGAATTTCCTCTTCATTATAAGTAAGGGTATCCACTGCGGTTAAAACGCCGTCCACTTCTTTTGTCTCACGTTTTCCAAAATAGAGGCCACCGGTAAGTTCGCGCATAATCATCATATCGAAGCCGTCGCCAATAATATCCTCGCGCAAAGGACAGGCTTCTTTTAACTCTTCATATAAATATGCCGGGCGTAAATTTGCGAATAGATTTAAAGATTTGCGCAATTTTAACAGGCCTGCTTCCGGACGTTTTTCGGGTGGAAGCTTGTACCAGGGGGATGTAGATGTATTACCACCGATGGAACCCATCAAAACCGCATCAGATGCTTTGGCTGCTTCAATCGCCTCATCTGTCAAAGGCTCTCCGCACGCATCAATCGAGCATCCTCCCATTAGAATCTGGGTATAATGAAATGTATGATTGTATTTTAAGGCGACCTGATCCAAAACCTTACATGCTTCTGTAACGATTTCGGGTCCGATTCCGTCGCCTTGAATCACGCCAATATGAAATGTCATCTTCTTTTCTTCCTTTTTCCTTTTCCAAACGACTGCCAAGCCGGCAAGATGTTCTCTACTATATTAAAGTATTTAAGGGGAAATTTCAACACGAAGAAGGTAATTACTTGTACAAAATTCACGTGTATATTGAATGGTTTTCATTGAAAGTGACGAGAAGTAAACACCTGTTACAAAAATGCGAAAACCCCGGATGCGGAGTAGGAATCGCACCCGAGGCCTTCATATTAAAGTATTCACACCAAAACAAAAGAGTTAAATAACAATTTTAAAGCACGTTTAACCGCAACCGTCTGCGTATCTTGTACTCCAGACAGTCAATGGAGCGGCGTGCAGCCGCGTATTCATTTCTGTTAATGGAAATAACACAGATTTCAGAAGCACCTCTGAAACGATCTCTTAAGAAAAAAGGAATTCTCTTCCAGTTTTTATTAAATGAAATGGAATCTTCCATCAATTTTTTCGTAGCAACATTACCGGCATGAAAGCTGGTAGTGCGACATAAAACCACATCCTGATTTATGTTCTTGCCCATTTTAATCTTTTTCTTCATACTCCCTACTGTAGCTTGACGCTAAGTTCCTTCCCCATTGATGAAGCGACTTTCACAAGAAAATCCAAACTAGGATTGTACCGACCGCTTTCCATACGAGAGATATTCGACTTTTTTGTCCCGGTCAGATCCGCAAGATTCTGCTGGGTCAAATGAGCTTCCTTCCTTGCGCGAAACACCTGAGCCGCCACTTCTTCTCTGGCGCTCAATGCGGCCGCGGGAGCTTGCCCGTCTGCATATCGCTTGTTCATATTCACACACCTCAACTGTCTCAATGTTATCATATATGATAACTCGATGCAAGTAATTTTTTTATAATAATTAAAAGAACGAAGAATACTTTTTCGACGGGCGCCAAAGAAGCGCCTCTTACGAAAAATATTCTGCGTTCTTAATATAAACTAAACAAAAAAGGTGATGGAATTTTTTCCATCACCTTTGGATTCATATCTTATTTTCCAGGGTATTTTACTACGCTGCCGACGTCGTACTTCTCGAGGCGTTTGCGACCTTCAAGGCCTTCAAGTTCTAACAAGAAAAGCATCTTTACCACTTCGCCGCCAAGCTTTTCTACAAGCTGTGCTGCTGCTTCCATGGTTCCGCCGGTTGCAATCAAATCGTCAACCAATACAACCTTCTGGCCTTCCTTTACGGAATCAATATGCATTTCAATCTCAGCTGTGCCATACTCCAAATCATATTCCTGAGATACTGTCTTGTACGGGAGCTTACCTTTCTTTCTGATCAAAACGAAAGGCTTATGTAAGTTATATGCAAGGGGTGTTCCGAAAATAAATCCGCGGGACTCGGTTCCTGCGATTACATCGAAGTCTACACCATCCAACAACTTTGTCATCTCATCAATGGCAAGTTTAAATCCGTCTGCATCGCCAAGTACTGTGGTAATATCACGGAACATAATACCTTCTTCCGGAAAGTTCGGAATGGTACGAATATAATCTTCTACTTTCTTCATATGAAATCTCCTAACTATTTCATCAATAACTGCGGATTTGAACTTTGACCCCCAAATCCGTCTAACAGAATACTCCAATCAAACGGGAAAATCAATATACAATAAGCAGATAATTCACCGGCTTTAAAGAAAAGATGGTCATAAACAAAATAAGGTTTTAGTACAACACTTCAACCCTGTAATTTGCTCCATTTACGCTAAACTTATCGGAAATTTTCTCCGAAACGTAAATCGTATCGTCGCTTCCAACGATAATCACATCAAATTCCTCCTGATGAAGTCTCCAAAAGGAAACCGCATTTTGCAAACCCATGACAAAAAGTGCGGTGTCATATCCATCCGCATCCACTCCGTTTTTTGCAATCACAGATACGGACTTTAGAGAACTCTCTGTAGGACATCCGGTGGCCGGGTCAAAGATGTGTCGATAAATCACACCGTCTTCCTCAAAATATCGTTCGTAGCCTCCGGCTGTTGTAATCGCACAATCCGATGCATCAAGGGTACCGATATAGTCAGTATCCGGAGCATCCTTGTCCGGTTTTTGAATCGCAACTCTCCAATCGTCGCCATCCGGCTTTGCACCAACGAGCTGCACATTTCCACCAAGATTTATCAGTCCGCTTTCCACACCGTATTCTTTAAAAATCTCAGAGGCTCTTTGGGATGCATAGCCTTTTGCAATCGTCCCAAGGTCAATCATCATGCCTTCTTGATCAAAGACAACCTTATTCTTTTTTTCACCTTCCAGATGCAGTTTATCACTTCCCACCAAAGGAAGAAGTTCTTCCACACGGCTTTCGGATAAAACCTGAAAGTCTTTTGTGGTAAAGCCCCATTCGTACACCAAAGGATATATGGTTATATCATAGGCTCCATCGGTCTGTTCATAATAAAAAAGGGAACGTTCGATTAAAGAAGCGGTATCCTCCGATACCACGCCTCCGCTGTTGGCATTTACCTGTGCAACTTCCGAAGTTGCAATATTTGTGGAGAGCAGCTGCTCCAGACGAAGGATTTCTGCTTTGGCTGTCTCCACTGCTTCCTTTGCGTTTTTGCCGTAAGCGGTCATGGACATATAGGTGTCCATGGCAAAAAACTCTGTAGAATATTCTTTTGTATTCCCGATTTTTTCACACCCGCAAAGCGGCATGCAAAGAAATATACATAATACTATCGAAAGTAATCTTTTCATCGTTCCTCATGAAAAATATTTGAGATTATTCTAAATACAAATACATAAATTGATCGTAGTACTCTGCATTTTTTCTGGCTTTCCACTGCATGTCGGGCATGGTGCGCTTCGGATCCATGTTGTGGAGCAAATCACAGAGTTTTACTTCTCGGGCAATGGGATTTTTCTTTATCGCTGATAAGTAAGCATCCAAATCCCGTTCTTTATCAAACGCATCCGGCTTGGTAAGTAAAACCACCGCATCCACAATATCATCTTCGATTCCCTGCCTGCGCAAATCCTCTGCAGTAACAGAGGTATCCTCAATCACATCATGTAGCAGTGCCGCCACCTTGGCTCTTGAATTCTTACAAAAAGAAGCCACTACCACAGGATGCTTGATATAGTCCACGCCGCTTTTGTCCACCTGACCGGCATGGGCTTTTGTTGCAATTTCAAGCGCCAACTCATACAGCTTTTCTTCCGTCATATTAAACTCCCCAAAAATCGAAAAAACTTATTTCATACGACCGATAATGGCATTTGCTTTCATATAGATTTCCTTCGGATCAAATCCGATATCAAAACGGTTATTCTCGTACAATACTTTTCCGTTTACCATGGTAAGCTTAATGTTTTGCTTGCTTCCGGAGTAAACAATGTTCTTTACAATATTGTTTTCCGGCTGCATGTTTGGTTGCATCAAATCAATCAAAATGATATCTGCCTTTTTGCCTACCTCTAAGCTGTCGCATTCCGGAAGACTCATGGCATGTGCACCACCGCAGGTAGCCGCATAAAGTACTTCCTCTGCAGGGACCGTTGCCGCATCCATTTCACGAAGCTTGGCAAGGCCCGTCATTAAAAACATTTCTCGAAACATATCCAAACAGTTGTTGGAAGCCGGTCCGTCAGTACCAAGTGCAAGATGGATACCCTCTTTTAAATAGCGGGTAATCGGTGCGATTCCGCTGGCAAGCTTCGTATTGGAGCCCGGATTCGTTACCGCATACAAGCCTTTATTTTTAAAGATTTCAAAATCCTTGTCGTCCATCCATACACAGTGATAGCCGCCACCGCCGTACTTATACATGTCCAGAGAGTCTGTAAGCTGTGTCGGTGTCTTACCCCAACGCTCAATGCACTCTTTTACTTCAAGCTCTGTCTCGGAGTTATGCATAAACATAGGACTCTTTAACTTATCACAAAGCTTTGCCACGCCTTCCATCAGTTCCATAGAAGTCGTATATTCCGCATGGAAACCGATGATAAAGCTGGTAAGTTCACTCATTTCATTTACGATATGATAGTTTTCTTCCACCTGTTCACAGGTTCCGCCAAAGTTATTTAAGCCGGAAGTCTGTACCGTACGAAAGCCGGTATCTACAGATGCCTGTGCATTCTTCGGTGGGAAGAAATACATATCAAAGTTTGATGTGATACCGCTGGTTAAATACTCCATTATACCGAGAATATTAAGCCAATACACATCATCTTCTACAAGCTTTGCTTCATTCGGAAAAATCTGATGATACAACCAATCCTGCAACGGCAAATCATCCGCATAGCTTCGCAAAAACGTCATCGCCGTATGGGTATGGGCATTTTTAAATCCCGGCATCAAAAGATTTTTCTCACAATCAATGACGCGATCCCAGGTTTCATCTGCCAATGCAGCGGTGCCTTCTTTTCCGTCACCGATATAGACAATCTCATTTCCCTTTACCCAAAGTTCTCCTGATTCAATGGAAAACTTATGATTATTCACATCAGTTCTTAAAATCCTTGCATTCGTAAACTTTGTATTCATGTATACCCCTTCTTTTTTAGGAGACAAAAGAACCGTCCCCCTATCTCCTTTTTAAAATCTCTGAATAGATTCTGTTACAAGCACAGTAAACTTTTTGGAAACAGCCTTTCCTGCTTCAATCACTTCTTCTTCCGAAAGAGGGCGCGGAGAAATACCCGCTGCCAAGTTTGAAATACAGGAAACGCCAACAATCTTCATACCCATATGATTTGCTGCCAATGCTTCGCAGCAGGTAGACATACCAACGGCATCTGCCCCCATCATACGGCAAGCATTCACTTCTGCAGGTGATTCATAGTTTGGACCCTTGGTCTGGATGTAAACACCCTGCTGAAGAGGAATGTTTTGTTCACAAGCAACCTTCTTAACAATTTCCTGTAAATCCAAATCATAGATATGGCTCATATCCGGGAAGCGAACACCAAATTCCTTGATGTTTTCTCCGCGAAGGGGCGAAGGAACCATAAAGGAAAGCTGATCGGTAATGAGCATCAGATCTCCTGCTTTAAATCCGGTTTTGATACCACCGGAAGCATTGGTTAAGAATAAAATCTTTGCGCCCATCATCTTCATCAAACGAATCGGAAGTACCACATCTTCCATCTCGTATCCTTCGTAATAGTGTACGCGACCCTGCATGCAGACCACCTTTTTGTCTCCTACATAGCCGAAAACAAATCGTCCCACATGACCCGGAGCGGTAGATACCGGAAATCCCTCAATATCTTTGTAATCAACGGTGCATTCTACTTTCATGGTGTCCGCATAATCACCTAAGCCGGAGCCAAGTACCAAAGCCACTTCCGGTTCAAAGTCCGTCTTGGCACGAACACATTCCAAACATTTTACCAACTTTGCATAAACTTCATTCATACTCCCACGACCTTTCTAAAAACCAAACCGTTCTCCCAACACTTCTTTTTCCACTCGTTTCAATACTTCCGAAGGATCAAAAGGTTTGAAGATATACTCCACGTTTAATCCCTTGATATCCAAGTTTACTTCTTGATTCTTGTTCTTTACCAGGAAACATACTTTCTTTCTCTCCACATCATGCTTCTTCATCTGATTCAAAAGTTCCTGCATATCGTGATCATACATTTCCACATTCAAAATAATGGTATCCACCTTTGTCTTTCTGCCATCGATTAACTCGATTGCTTCTTGACCGTTGTTTACCTCGTACACACGGAAGCGACCTTCTAAGCAGGATACCAAAAGGGATCTTGAAACCCGCATAGGATCCACAATCAAAACAGATTTAAATTTATCATCTTCCAACAACTGCTTTGTAAAGAAAGTCTTGTTGTCCTTGCCGCTTTTTTTCGTTTGATATAATGCGCGATCCGCATTGGAGAAAAGTCTGTCATAGGTAAGTCCCCACTCCGGATCCAGCATGGCAATACCGATAGAGCAAGAGAAATGGTACTTTAACTCCGTCGCCATAATCCGATGCACCCCTTCGATAATCCGGTCTGCCAACTGCTCTACCTGGTCTCGTGAGGCAACCTGCGTCAAAAGAATCATAAACTCATCGCCGCCGATTCGTCCCACAAAATCATGTTCCGAAGTATTTTCCTTAAGAATCCTTCCAAAGGACTTTAACACCAAATCCCCCTGCTGATGTCCAAAGGTATCGTTGATGGTTTTGAAATTGTCCACATCCAAAATCAGGATAGTGGCATTTGGAGTAGGATTCTCGAAAAACTCCAGGCAAAGGGTCTCCATCTGGCCTTTGTTGTAAAGCCCCGTCAACTTATCGATACCGGCCATATCCTTTAATTTGCCGCGGGCAATACTTTCGGAAATACGAAACTCATACAAGCTTCGGGCAATATATAAAAATACAAAACACGCTACAATGGTTGAAAACAGATTGATGGAAAAAATATCCGGAGACTTGAAATAGTAACTAAGACCAATCATAATGCCGCATTCCGTGAAAATCAGTCCCATTAAATATCTCCAGGGAATGATAAACAAGACTGCAAACACAATTCCCAGCGGTGCAAAATAAACAGCCGGGCTGTCCATATCAAAAGGTAAAATACTGATGATTGCCAAAAACATCATGATGTAAAACTGATAGAACTGACACACCCAAATCGTTTCTTTCATAGGTGCCTCACGCTTCCAGTAGCGCATTACAAAAAATACCAGAAAAACACCGTTGGCAATTAGATTGGCAGCGTAAAACTGAGATACATTCCATGATGCAAACACGGTTAAAGACAGAACATAATAGATTGCCATCATACACTCTATGATAAAAGATACACGAATTAAAAGCATACGATTGGAAAGTGCAACAAAGTCTTCGTTATCTTTTATATACTGTTTGGTCGCTTTGTTAAAATCTTTAACAGAAATATTATTAACGCTAAATTGTTCAAAAAAATTCCCCATTATTTCCCTCGTTCGTCTTTTTTAGCAAGCACTAAACTCGCTAGAATAATATACCACATTTTCCTTGCATGTTAAAGATTTCTTGTTTTTATGCGCACAAAATGATAAAGTTTGTTCAAGGATTTTTGTTATGGATAAAGAACTTTTAAAGCACAAATTACAACACAATAAAGAGCGCTCTATTACCACTTTAAAATGGATTGTCTTTTCTTTGGTAGTGGGACTGATTTTGGGAGCCATCGGCGCAGTTTTCTATCATGGCATCAAGGACGTTACCGCCTTTCGTATGCGTTACCCTTATGTCTTGTTTTTGCTGCCCGTGGGAGCGGTGATTATTCGCTTTTTATATCACATTTGCCGATACGACAATGACGGCGGAACCAATCTGGTTCTTTCCGCCATTCAGTCGGATGATGACATTCCAAAGCGAATGGGATTTTTGATTTTTATTTCCACGATTTTTTCTCACTTTGTGGGAGCCTCCGTGGGACGTGAAGGAGCTGCCTTACAACTTGGAGGAAGCATCGGTAACAGTATTGGAAAACTGTTTCGGTTTAACGAGACCGATAAGAAAACCATGATTATGGTTGGTATGAGCGCCGTATTTTCTTCCTTGTTCGGAACACCTCTTGCAGCTGCTATTTTCCCTATGGAAGTGGTTTCTGTTGGAATTATGCACTATGCCGCTTTGGTTCCCTGTGTGATTGCATCCTTTGTGGCACGCGGCGTCGGTATCTTTCTTGGCGCACCCTCTGCAGGATTTGAGCTTACCAGCATCCCTGCATTTGGTGTGATAAACGGAGTGGAAGCTGCGATACTTGCCATCCTCTGCGGACTTGTAAGTATTCTTTTCTGTATCAGCTTAAGAGCCACGGAACACTATGGAAAAAAATGGTTTAAAAACCCTTATCTTCGGGCGTTTATCGGGGGGGCACTTATCCTTGGATTAACGCTTCTTATCGGCATGAACAAACAAACCTACAACGGCGCCGGAGTGGATTTGATTCAGGACTGCATTGAAGGAAATGCACATCACTTCGCTTTTTTGATTAAGATTGTCTTTACTGCAATCTGTATCAGTGCCGGCTACAAAGGCGGTGAAATCGTTCCTTCCTTTTTTATCGGAGCTTCCTTTGGAAGTGCCTTTGGAGCACTCATCGGCTTTTCCCCTTCCCTTTGCGCCGCCATCGGAATGGGCGCGGTATTCTGCGGAGTTACAAACTCACCGATTTCCGCATTTTTGATTTGTATTGAACTCTTTGGCATGGATGGAGCACCTTACTATCTTTTGGCTATCGCTTTAAGTTACATGGTGTCAGGCTACTACGGACTCTACTCCAGCCAAAAGATTGTATACTCAAAATATAAAAGTAATTTTATAAACAAGAATACGAAATAACTATTTCATCCTTCTTAATTCCTTTTCCATTTCCCGGACTGTTACATATCTCTCTTTTATAGGTTCAGCTGTAGCTTGCTTGATTATCTTTTTCAATGCTTTTCTCTTCAGCCATGAGCCACGCGAGCAACCATAGAGTAAAAACTTCAACGTGCGGCCGAGGGCATAAATATCTACGGTAAAATCGCAGGGTGCACCGGCGGACTGCTCCGGAGCGCAAAAGCCGGGCGTTCCCTTTACAACTGCATAGCAAGTGTTCGGGCGATAAACAAAACCGTCGTCACAATCGATTATTTTTATACAAATTGGATGGCGGGAAGTTAGCAAAATATTCTCCGGTTTGATATCCCCGTGGATGACGGGAGGATTTATGCCATGAAGTACACGAAGCCCACGACATACCTGCACTCCAATCTCCGTAATCTCAGCCGCCGTAAATTCAGATGCCCAACCGATAGGAAGTCCCTTTCCCCGAAGAATACCATCCAGGCTAATTCCATAAACAAATTCTTCTACCATAAAAATTTGATTTCCTCGAGACTCTATTCCATAGATTTCCGGAAAAAGCGGAGACCCGGTCTTTATCAAGCGCCGCATAATCTCCGGCTCGGCAGAATACTTTTCTTCTTTGTCACTTACTTTTACAAGTATTTTTTTACATCCCTTTAACGAAACCTTCTGTGTATACACCATACTTTTCATCATTTTCCTCCATTTTCGTACGCAAAGGAAAGGAACGCTGTTACAGGTTCCTTTCCACATGCACATATGAAGCTTTGATGAGATTTCTAAAGATCTTTAAAATGAAATGTTTTTTGTCCGGAAACATAATCGCCTACTGTCTGGCCGCTTCCGTATAGTTTGTATTTGTAGGTCATAAGACCCTCCAACCCAACCGGGCCTCTGGCATGAATCTTTCCGGTGGAGATACCCACTTCCGCGCCGAATCCATAACGGAATCCGTCTGCAAATCGTGTGGAAGCGTTTTGATAAACGCCGGCAGAATCCACCATCTGCATGAAGTATTCGGCCGCCTCCTTGTTTTCCGTAAGAATCGCATCCGTATGATGAGAGCCGTAGGTATTAATGTGCTCTACCGCCTCCTCAATGCTGTCCACAATCTTTACGGAAAGCTCCATATCCAGATACTCTTTTCCGTAGCCGTCCTCGGTCAAAGGCTCCACGGAAATCACCGCTGAAACTCCCTCATCTCCGCGAACTTTCACGTTTGCCTCAGAAAGCGCTTCTTTCAGCCTCGGCAAAAATGTTTTTGCAATATCCTTGTGTACCAAAAGGGTTTCCGTAGCATTGCAGGCTGCGGTGTACTGGGTCTTTGCATCCAAAACGATGGGAATGGATTTTTCCATATCGCAATCCTTGTCCACATAGGTATGACAAATGCCATCCGCATGTCCCATCACAGGAATCTTTGTGTGATTCATAATATAAGACACAAAGGCATTGGAGCCTCTGGGAATCAATAAATCCACGTCTTTATCGCATTCCAAAAGCTCGTCGATTTCACTGTGCGCCTCCGCCTGAAGCAAGGCCTCAGAAGGAATCCCCGCCTCTACTGCCGCTTCTTTGATCAGTGAAAAAAGAACGCGATTGGTTTCCGAAGTTTCTTTTCCGCCTTTTAAAACCGCACAGTTTCCGCTCTTAATACATAAAGAGGAAATCTGCACCAGCGCATCCGGACGAGCTTCAAAAATCACACCAATTACACCGATGGGACAGGACACGCGCTGTAGTAAAAGCCCCTCATCCAGTTGCCGAACAAGCTGCTTTTTTCCAACCGGATCCGGCAATGCCGTCAACTGCTTTAATCCATCGATGCAGGAAGAAAGCTTTCCCTCGTCAAATTTCAATCGTTTTAAAACCGCTTCGGAAATACCGTTTTCCCGGGCGGCATCCAAATCTTTTTGATTGGCTTTAAAAACCGCTTCCTTATTCCGGTTCAAAACCGCACCGATGTTTTCAAGCGCTTTGTTTCTTACTTCAAAGGAAGTGGCCGCCATCTTTGGCGAAGCCATTTTCATCTCGTGAACTTTTTGTTTCATAATCTTTTCCCTTCATCACCAAAATGTGATTTTAAAAATTATATCAAAGCGAACAAAAAAAAGCCATCGGCAAATATGCCGATGACTCTTTCTACAGATTCAACTCTTCTTTGATTCTTTTTTCGATGCGTTTTAATACCTCTTCCGGTACTGTTCCATCGTTATATAAATCTTCGATTGTACTCTCGGATCCTTGGAGTGCTGTCACGTTCAGCCAAGTTTCCTTTTGAAACTCTTCATCAAAAATAACAAAGACTTCTCTTTCCCGCAATATTTCGGATAAAGGTAGTTTTGTATAATCCATAAAGCCAAACCTCATTAAACTCGAGATAAGTATTCTCCGGTTCTTGTATCAATCTTGATAATATCACCCTGGTTAACGAACAACGGAACGTTAACAGTTGCTCCGGTCTCAACAGTTGCAGGCTTTGTAGCACCTGTAGCTGTATCTCCCTTGAATCCCGGCTCAGTATCGGTAATCTCCAATTCAACGAAAAGTGGTGGTTCAACAGCAAATACTTTACCCTTGTGTGAGCAAACCTTACACATTTCGTTTTCTTTAACGAACTTTAATGCATCTCCGATATCACTTGCGGATAAAGCAATCTGATCATAAGTCTCAACATCCATGAAGTTGTAAAGATCGCCATCATTGTAAAGATACTGCATATCCTTACGTTCAATGTGTGCAAGCGGGAACTTTTCAGTCGGTCTGAAGGAAGTTTCTACTACACCACCGTTAACGATATCTTTTAATTTGGTACGAACGAAAGCTGCGCCCTTTCCAGGTTTAACGTGCTGGAATTCAACGATCTGGCAAACCTTTCCGTCATATTCAATAGTAACACCGTTCTTAAAATCTCCGGCTACGATCATTTTCTGGTTCCTCCTAAATAAACAAAATAACTTTTTATATTTTACATTAAATTCACACAAAATGCAAGACAGAGGACAGAGAACCGTCCCCTGTCTTTCCGGTCTTATACCTTATTTTCTGTACTTTTTCTCAATTTCTGTCAGCATATTTACACGTTCCTCGTGTCTGCCGCCCTGGAAAGTAGCGCCAAGATAAGCATCAATAATACTTTTCGCCACTTCTTCTCCAACGATACGTGCTCCAAAAGCAACGATATTGGCATTGTTATGCTCTTTGATTAATCGCGCTGTTGTCGGTTCGGAACAAACACCGGCACGAACCCCCGGTACCTTGTTTGCGGCAATGGAAATTCCAACGCCGGTTCCGCAGATCAACACACCGCAATCATATGCGCCGCTTGCGACTTTTTCACCAACAGTTTCACCAAATACCGTATAGCTGATTCCTTTGTTTTCATTGGCGCCAAAATCATCTACAGTATGACCTTTGCTTTCCAAGTACTCTTTTACCACATTCTTTAGTTCGATGGCTGCGTGGTCATTTCCGATTGCAATCTTCATGTTTATCCTCTTTTCTAGCTCTGTTTTTATGCGGTAATCTTTTTTTCATTTTCCTTTAGCGGAACTTTTTTAACTTCCCCGCCGAAGGCTCTGTATATGGCATATCCCAAAAGCACCACTGCTTCCAGCAGGCGTTTAAAGATAATCTGAATCTCTTCTTTCCATTTTAAAATCGGTTTTACCATCACCGTACGAATTCCGGTACGATTGGCGCCCCAAATATCCGTAAAAATCTGGTCTCCCACAAACAGCGTGTTTTCTTTGTCTGTCCCCATCATCTCCATAGCTTTTTCATAGCCGGTGACAGAAGGCTTATTGGCCTTATATATGTAAAATTCAACGCCGGCAGCCTCTTTAAAACTTTTTACCCTTGGCTCCTTGTTGTTGGATAAAAGCAGGGTATGAAATCCCAGTTCAGACAATTCCTTAAAAAAGGACTTTGCTCTCTCATCCGCAGGTGCATTATGGGGTACCAGAGTATTATCCGTATCAAAGATGACTCCCCGGTAACCTTCGCTATACAGTTTTTCAAAATCCACCTCATACACCGAATCGATGTAATCATCGGGATATAAATAATGTTTCATAACGTATGCCCTCACAACACGTGAGATTATAACAGAATTACAGTAAACATACTACTTGTATTTTTACACAAAAAAACAGCCCCCATCGGGACTGTTTTAAACTTTCAAATTATAATGCGAAGTCTTCTGCTCCACGTACTGCCTTTGTCTCGGCAGCTTCCGCACCGTTCTTCTCACCAACGAAGAACTGATACTGATGAATCGCCTGATCTTTTCTCATATCGGAAATGGCTTTTTCCACATCCAAAGAACGAAGATCGCTACCTGTAGAATTCTTTTCAAAACTCTCTGTGGGGCGATACTGTTCTGCATAATCGTATGCTCCAAAGGTCTGTTTGCTGCGAGCTGCTGCGATGCTTTCTTCGCTACGCTCAACCTTTGCTTCTTCAACAGAAGCCGCTTCCTTTGGCTCTTCGACAACTGCTTCGCTACGAACAGAGGATATACGGTTTACATTGTAAAAACCTGAATAAGGTCTGATTCCTGAAACGTTCATACTTTGAATTCCCTTTCAACAAAAGATGATTTCCATTCCCTCTTCACTTAAGATATCGGAGAGAAGACGGAAAACTTAACCCCTTGTGAAAAACAAATCTATTTATTTAACATCTTATTTAGTTCGTCCAAGAATGTCTCTACATCCTTAAACTCACGGTAAACGGACGCAAAACGTACGTATGCTACGGCATCTACATTCTTTAATTTTTCCATAACAATCTCACCGATACGATCGGAAGAAACTTCTTTTTCTTCAGAAGAAAAGATTTCTGTTTCCACTTCATCTACAATCTTTGTGATTGTATCAACGGATACCGGACGTTTGTGGCAGGCACGTAAAATACCGCCTTCAATCTTTGCTCTGTCGTACTGTTCACGTACATTATCTTTTTTGATAACGATAAGTGGAATTGTCTCAACCTTTTCATATGTGGTAAAGCGTTTACCGCAATCATCGCACATTCTACGCCGGCGGATAGAATTGTTATCATCTGCCGGTCTGGAATCAATTACTCGGGTATTATCACTACCGCAAAATGGACATCTCATGATTTCTCCTCCAAAATCCCCTAAATCAAGCATATAAAATGCAAAAAGATACAACATTTAGTATAAACAAGTTTCAACCAAGTGTCAAATTTGTTTTCTAAATATTGTATCTTTTAAAATTCAATTATCAGATATTTGTTTTACTGCTGTTTTGCCTTACACGTTGAAACGGAAAAGGATTACATCTCCGTCCTGAACCACGTATTCTTTTCCTTCCATACCTACGATTCCCTTTTCCCTAGCGGCAGCAAGAGAACCACACTCCAACAAATCTTTGTAATTAACAACTTCGGCTTTGATGAATCCACGTTCGAAGTCGGTATGAATCTTTCCTGCTGCCTGTGGAGCCTTGGTACCCTTCTTAATCGTCCATGCACGGCACTCATCTTCGCCGGCAGTTAAAAAGCTCATAAGTCCAAGTAACGAATAGCTTGCAGCTACAAGCTTATCAAGTCCGGAAGACTCTACTCCCAAGTCCTCTAAAAAGACCTGTTTTTCCTCATCATCCAACTCGGAAAGTTCCTGCTCCATCTCGGCGCAAACCACGAATACTTCTGACTTCTCGTTCTTTGCGATTTCACGAACTGCCGCAACATGCGGATTGGAAGCACCGTCATCTGCCATATCGTCTTCTGCTACGTTTGCAGCATAGATTACAGGCTTTGCAGTCAAAAGATTGTATGAGTTAAACCAGATAGCTTCGTCTTCATCGGTTTCGGATACTTCAAAAAGCTTCGCCATCTTTCCGGCTTCCATATGTGCCTTTAAACGTTCAATCAAGGCCACCTCTTTTGCAAGGGTCTTGTCCATCTTTGACTGTTTGTAAATCTTCTGATAACGACGATCGATAATCTCCAAGTCAGAGAATAACAACTCCAGGTTAATGGTCTCGATATCTCTTGCAGGGTCGATGTTTCCGTCTACATGTACTACGTTGGTATCCTCGAAGCAACGAACCACATGAACAATCGCATCTACCTCTCGGATATTTGCCAAAAACTGGTTTCCAAGACCTTCGCCCTTGGATGCACCCTTTACAAGTCCTGCAATATCTACAAAATCGATGGTTGCGGGAGTTACCTTCTTGGTGTTATATAGTTTCCCAAGTTTTTCCAAGCGCTCATCCGGTACTGCTACCACGCCCACATTCGGGTCGATGGTTGCAAAGGGATAGTTCGCAGCAAGTGCTCCTGCCTTTGTAAGTGAATTAAATAAGGTTGATTTACCTACGTTTGGTAAACCTACGATTCCTAGTTTCATTTTCTTCTATATCTCCTTCTAAAAGTATTGATTGTACTTTGTTTTTCAATCATATGCGACACAATGGTCGCAGACTTTTGTATATTACCACATTTCTATTTATTTCTCTACCCTGGGTATTCTATTCGTCTTCCATCTCGAAAAGACAGTGCAACGCGCTTTAGCAAAGCAAGTATAAAAAGCAGCTATCTCAATTTGAGATAACTGCTCTATGTTACGTTCAATATTCAATTAGCTCGACAAATATGGATTTGCCTACATCTTCAATAAATTCATGACCAATGTTGTCATGATATCTTTTTCCTCCGGATTCGATTCTGCAATCATAAGTGTAATAGCAACGAGAGCTCCATCACTAATAACTTTTTGCCCATCTCGTATCAACGCATCGTTTTTATCTAAGAACTCTAAAAAAAGAGATGCAGCTATTCTTTTACAACCATCAGCAAATGGATGATCCTTTATCATAAAGTACAAAAGATTTGCAG
>DAIMGJ010000015.1:0-60323 GCA_036723975.1 Lachnospiraceae bacterium | reverse complement strand
CGCAGCAAATATGCTCCTCTTCGAGGTTATCTTTTGTTACATAAACATATTCCATAACCGCTCCTTTCAATAATATGCCAAGGAACACTTAAGCTCCTTTGTATCTTTTGCACTGCTTCCCAATATGCAATGCAATGAGGTTTTCACAAGAGTACGACAAACTGCGTTTTGTTAATTTCTCTGTCTTCAATTATACAGAATCCTCATCCAGTAAGGAATACACATTTCAAAAGTGCTAATAAAAAAGAACAGCTATCTCTTTCGAAATAACTGTCCTCAACTTGATACATTAAAGCCAGGTCACTATCTAACATAACCTGCTGATTTCGTATTATAATTCTATACCAATATTTCTCCATTACGAGATATGGTTATAACCTGCCAAGGAATAAACTTACCACTATCTTTAAGAGCTTTCTCTGCGGCTCTTTGCAATCCGCCACAGCAAGGAACTTCCATTCTTACAATCGTCACGCTCTTTATGTCATTCCCGGATATTATCTCAGTTAGCTTTTCTGAGTAGTCCACGTCATCAAGTTTCGGACACCCGATAAGCGTAACTTTTCCTTTCATGAATTCCTCATGCATGTTTGCATAAGCATAGGCTGTACAATCTGCTGCAATAAGAAGCTTCGCGCCATCGTAAAAATCAGCCTTTGTGGGAAGAAGCTTTATTTGGCAGGGCCATTGCATAAGCCTTGATACTGGCTTACTACAAGCAAATGATGAGCCCTTCTCTTCATTTGCAACTCCTGCATTTCCTAAAGACATTGCTCTTGAACCGGGACATCCACCTTCATGATGTTCATACATTGCTTCTCTTATACCATTCATCTTTTCCATCTCCTTTGCCTTTATTTCCTGACTTTTCTTTACTGCCTCTTCGTCATAAGCCGGTGCTTCTCTTTCTTCAAAAGTGATCGCTCCTGTTGGACATCCCGGAAGACAGTCACCAAAGCCGTCACAAAAATTTTCTCTTACCAGTTTTGCTTTTCCATCTACAATATCAATTGCGCCTTCATGGCAGGCATTTGCGCATATACCACACCCATTACATTTTTCCTCATCAATATGAATGATCTGTCTTACCATCGTTGCACCATTCCTTTCCTTGTTTTCATGATGCAAGTATAGTATGATTCAACATGAAATTATGTTGTTATAACCACATTTTTTAAATTTGGGAGAAACTTTTTGTATGAGTGTTGATAACGATATGCTAAAAGAAAACATCATCTTTAACGGGATGACCCCCGATGAAATAAATCAGGCTCTTAGTGAGCTATGCGCTATAGAAAAAGCATATGAGAAGAATTCATTCATCCTGCGTGCAGGAGATATTACGGACTCCTTAGGACTTGTACTTTCCGGCAGTGTAACAATAGAAAGCAATGATATGTGGGGAAACAGGACAATCCTAAGTAATGTCGAAGAAAGTGGCTTTTTTGCAGAAACCTATGCCTTGCTTGAGAACGAGCCTCTTTTAGTTGATGTCAGAGCAAATGAAAACTGCCGAATCCTCTTTTTTAAGGTCGGCAGTTTGAAAAAACTAAAATCCAATATGAACTTATGGTGCTTTAAGCTGATATCTAATCTACTCATGATATCCGCCAACAAAAATCTGCACTTATCCGGGAGAAGTTTCCATACATCCCCAAAGACGATCCGCGGGCGTGTCATGGTTTACCTTAGTTCCGTATCGCTGAAAAAAGGAAGCAAGGAGTTTGACATCCCTTTTGACCGCCAACAGCTTGCAGATTATCTTAATCTTGAGCGCAGTGCTCTCTCAAAAGAACTTGGCAAAATGAAAAAGGACGGTCTTATTGAAGTCAGGAAAAACCATTTTAAATTACTATCATAAATCCATTTTTCTAAATGATTCATTTGTAATCCGGTCTTTTTCTCCCGATTTCCAAATACACAATTCAAAAGTGCTAATAAAAAAAGAACAGCTATCTCTCTCGAAATAGCTGTTCCAATTTTTAATTATCTTCCAACAAATACGAAATAATAACTATACAATTTCAAACTTCTGCGTACTTTCGTTTAACTGCTTGGTAACGTCGTTGTTCTGATCCATCGCATCGTTAATACCCTGAATCTCACCGACAATTTCCGTAGATGCAGTTGCAGACATGGTAATCGCATCGGAGCTTTCCTGTACCGAGCTTGAAATCACTGAAATCTGGTCGGACATCTCATCCATTACTGCATTTAAGTTTTTCGCTTTTTCAGAAAAACTGCCCAACATATTTTCAATCAGTTCTGCAGTCTCTTCGTATTTGGCTCCGGTATCCACAAATGCATCATAATCCGCCAAAACGTTTTGGTTAATAAAGTCAATTACCTGAACCGCATTGTCTGATAACTCTTTTACTGCAGCAGTTACTCGTGTTGAAATCTCCTGGATATTTCCGGCAGTCTCACGGGAATTTGCTGCTAATGTACTGATTTCATCCGCAACAACAGCAAAGCCTTTACCTGCTTCTCCGGCACGGGCTGCTTCGATAGAAGCATTTAAAGCTAACAGGTTCGTCTGGCTTGCGATATTCAAAATCTCATCTGTCAAATCACTGATTTGATTTACCTGTTCAGACTCTTTTACAGATACCTCGAGAACTTTGGAAAGTTCTTCCATTTTCGTGCCGGTATTCTCTTTTTTGCTGGTTGCTTCTTTCTTGATAGCATCTGCAGAAGCTTTGATTTCGTTTGCTTTTACCGTTCCGTTTTTAACTTCGGCATCAATCTCATCCGTTGCAGCACGTACATTGGACAACTGATCCGTCAAATTGCCGGTTGTGGTCGCAACATTTTCCATGGATGCTGCAAGTTCTTCCATTGCTGCAGAAGTACTTGTAACATTATCGGAAGCACTTTTAATCTTTACAATCATGCTGTCAGACGATGAAGTAAGCACCGTAGCGCCGTCTTTTACATCCTTAATTACCGATTGAAGCGTCTCTAAAAATTGATTAATACCATCAGAGATGCTGGCAAGTTCTGTCTTTGTCTTTGTAGTAATTCGTGCGGTCAAATCACCCTTGCCGTTATTAATATTTGTAATGATTGTTCCAAGTTCAGAAGAAATCCCGGTAATCGTTTTATTAATACGTACAAAGGAAAGAACGAAGCTGATGATTATAATAACAACCACAATACCCATAACCACATATCCATTGAAGGAAACAGATTGGATATATCCGTTTAGATACGTTCCAAATCCTTCACTCAAGGATAAAACGCCCTCATCAACAGCAGCGATTGCTTCTCTTGCAGCAACTAAGCTTGTACCGTAATCCGTGGTGACATATTGAATCGCCCCCGGCAAATCCTGTTTTAAAACACAACCCTTCAGGTTCTGTGCTGTCTCAACGAAGGCCTCCACACTGCTACGGGCATTCGCGACACGTTCTTTACCATCCGGTAAATTATCAATCAAAAGGCTCTGATCCAGATAATCCAATCGAGTCATTGCGTCCGCAATTGCTGCGTCCATATCCGCAAAGTCACTTTCACCAATCGGATTTCCGCCTTCAAACTGTCCCAAACATTTGTTGACTTCTGCCGATATCTGAGCAATGTCCTGCTTTAGTGCAGCTGTTTCCATTGCGCAGTTTAACTCATTTTCACTGGCAATAAGTGCCTGTGACTTTACACTGTTTAATGCCTGTTTGCTAATAATAACATAAGCAAAAAATGCAACTAAAATGACAACATAAACAACAATGTTTTGAAAAGAAATTGATTGAAAAAAATTAGTTTTTTCTTTACGTCCGTTTTTCATAGCAACTCTCCTCCCTGCTTTTAAAACTACCTGTTTGTTATTATACAACTATTTATATTTTTCGACAAAAAGAAAATCCCCGCGGCTTTCTGAAACGCTATAGCCTATTTTTTCCATACGGCGTTTTAGGCAGTCCCTGCACTCTGCTGCTTCGTCTCCGGTGCAAATCTTGCCATCATAAAGTAAATACTTATCTCTTACTTCTCGAGGGGAAAGATTCGGCATCAATACATTGGCACCTGCAAGAATTCCCTTCTCTCTTCCCATAGCATCCAAAGTCCCAAGGGCTGTGGTCGCCGGCAGAAGCACCCGCGGAAATAAAAGGCGAAGCAACGCAAGCAATCGCAACGTCCGCTCCACACTGCCTTGATTCTCATTTGCAAACGGGGTATCTGCATGGGGAATAAATGGTCCGATTCCAATCATATGAGGCTGCAGCTCTTGCATAAACAAAATATCCTCATACAAACAATCCAAGGTCTGATTCGGACTTCCCACCATGATTCCGCAGCCCACCTGATATCCGATTTCCTTTAAGTCAAATAGGCACTGTTTGCGATGAGCCAATGACATGGTGTCCGGATGAAGGGATTTGTAATGCGCTTCATTTGCGGTTTCATGGCGAAGCAAATAGCGGTCTGTCCCCGCATCAAAATAGGCCTGATAGCTTTCTTTTGATTTCTCGCCAATAGAAAGGGTCACGGCACAATCCGGATGGGCTTTTTTTATTTCACGTACAATGTTGCAGATCTTCTCATCCGTAAAATAAGGATCCTCGCCCCCCTGCAACACAAAGGTACGAAATCCCAGCTTTTCCCCCATGTCACAACAGGAAAGAATCTCTTCTTCCGTCAAACGATACCGTTCTGCTTTTTTATTACCACATCGAATACCGCAATAATAACAATCGTTTTTACAATAATTGGTAAACTCAATGAGTCCGCGAAGAAAAATCTCTTTTCCGTAAAACTTATCCTCCACCTCTCTTGCAGTGGCAAACAAATAAGCTTCATCCTCTTTATTATCCGTGGATAGCACATATTCCAAAATATCTTTGGAAATATAGGCATCCTCTCGAATTTTATCTATGGTTGTCTTAAACTCCATGCACCCATATACCCTTCTACTGGTTTATGCTTTTATACAGTCGGTCAATCTCGGACAATTCCTCCGCTGTAAATGACGTATTTTCAATTGCTTTCAGATTGTCCAAGATCTGGTCGGGTTTAGATGCACCGATTAAAACGCTCGTAATCACATCATCTTTTAACACCCATGCAAGCGCCATTTCCGCCATGGTCTGGCCACGATCTGTTGCTATTCTGTTGAGCGCCTTTACGGCAGAAAGCTTTTCTTCGGTCAATTGGCCTGCCTTTAAAAATCTTCCGTCGGTTTTGATACGACTGTCCTCCGGAATTCCTTCCAGATAGCGGTTGGTCAGCACTCCCTGAGCCAAAGGAGAAAAACAGATGACTCCTTTTTTTAATCGACCTGCCGTATCCTTTAACCCGTTTTCCTCCACCGCACGATCAAAAATGTTGTATCGATTCTGATTAATCACAAAAGGAACATGCATCTCATGAAGCAGTTTAGAAGCCTCTTCCATTCGTGCGCCATCATAGTTGGAAAGACCTACGTAAAGCGCTTTTCCGCTTCGCACAATGTCACAAAGCGCCGTCATGGTTTCTTCCAGCGGTGTTTCCGGATCCGGACGATGATGATAAAAGATATCTACATACTCTAGGCCCATACGCTTTAATGACTGATCCAGAGATGCCATTAAATACTTTCTGCTTCCATGGTCTCCATAAGGTCCCGGCCACATGGTATATCCTGCCTTTGTGGAAATAATCATTTCATCCCTGTAAGGCCAGAAATACTCTTTTAAAATCTTTCCGAAATTTATTTCCGCGCTACCCGCTTCCGGTCCGTAATTGTTGGCCAAATCAAAGTGGGTGATTCCGTTATCAAATGCAGTTTCACACATTTTAACCATGTTGTCATAATTACCCGTATCTCCGAAATTATGCCAAAGTCCGAAAGAGACCGCAGGAAGTAAAAGTCCGGAATCTCCACAGCGATTATACTTCATTGTTTCGTATCGATTTTCATTTGCTTTGTACATAGATACCCCCTATTTCTCGATATATGATGTAACGTGTATATCTTATTCTTCAATGTATGCCGTAACGTGTACGCCTTCTTCCATATACTCTTCCGTAAGAATCTGTCCGAATTTTCGAATGGAATCCAAACGACTTCCCTCGGCATAAGGAATCACTTCGTCGATGAATTTACGTCCCTCGCGAAGAATATTTTGCAACTCTTCATAAAACGCTTCAATCCCGTCTCCCGTCTTTGCAGAAATATAAATCGTTTTATCCGCACGGGGATCCAAAAACTTTATGGGTTCTTCCTGTAAATCGGTTTTGTTAACAAGCGTCACCACGGGTTTTCCGGTCACGCCCAAATCCGAAAGCGTTTTATACACTACATCCATATGCATCTGTGCGTTTTCATCGGTTCCATCCACGACATGAATAATTACATCCGCATACTTTGCCTCTTCCAGCGTACTTTTAAACGCATCAATCAGCTGATGTGGAAGCTTACTGATAAACCCTACGGTATCTGTAAACAAAATCTCCTCTCCTTCCGGCAGTTTGCAGATTCTTGTGGTTGGGTCCAAAGTAGCAAACAACTGATCTTGTACATACACATCCGACCCGGTCAAACGATTCAAAAGCGTAGATTTTCCCGCATTGGTATAGCCCACAATCGCAGCCACCATGTTTCTTCCGTCACTACGGCGCTTTCTGGTGGTCTCACGCACCTTTTTCATGCTCTCAATATCTCTTCGGAGAGAAGTGATTCTGCGCTGAATGGCTCGTCTGTCCGTCTCCAGCTTGGTTTCACCGGGGCCACGGGTTCCGATACCACCACCCAGTCGGGACATATCTCGGCCGATGCCGCGAAGATGGGACATACGATACTGAAGCTGTGCCATTTCCACCTGAATCTTTCCTTCACTGGTGGTAGCACGCTGTGCAAAAATATCCAAAATAAGCTGTGTTCTGTCAAGCACGCGACAGTCCAAAATCTCGCTTAAATTTTTAAGTTGTGTGGGAGAAAGCTCATCATCGCAAATGATTCCATCTGCCTCAAAGGCATCCACCATCTCCTTTAACTCTCTGGCTTTTCCGCTTCCCACATAGGTGGCCGGATCCGGATGGGCCAGGTTTTGCACAAAGCTTTCTGCTGTTTCTCCCCCCGCAGTTTCCAACAGAAGTGCTAACTCTTCCAAAGATTTCCATGTTGTATCTTCTTCACCGGTAGCCACCGCCACCAACAAATATCTGTCTGTCATTTCGTTATCCTTAATAAAAAAGTGTACCGACACACGTCGGCACACCATTATACCATATTTTAAAGGTTCCTACTCTTCCGGAATTGCGCCTTTTACAAACATACAACGGATGGCATTTAATACTGCAAGCACCATGACTCCCACGTCCGCAAAAATTGCAAACCACATATTAGCGATTCCCAAAGCACCTAAAAGTAAGCATCCAAGTTTGATTCCGATGGCAAACCAGATATTTTCTTTTACAATACGAAGACACTTTCTTGAAATCTTAATGGCCGTAACAATCTTTAAAGGATCGTCATCCATCAAGACTACATCTGCCGCCTCAATGGCCGCATCAGAGCCCATGGCTCCCATGGCGATTCCGATGTCTGCTCTGGCAAGTACCGGTGCATCGTTGATGCCGTCACCAACAAAGGCAAGCACATCCTTATTAGACTTCTTTTCTGCCAAAAGTGCTTCCACCTTTGCCACTTTATCCTGAGGAAGAAGCTCGCTGTATACTTCGTCTAAGTTCAGCTCGCCGGCTACCTTATCCGCCACTTTTTTCATATCTCCGGTCAGCATTACAGTCTTTGCCACACCGTTTTTCTTTAAGTCAAAAATGGCCTGTGCGCTGTGTGGTTTTATCACATCTGCGATAACGATATGTCCGGCATATTTACCGTCGATTGCTACATGAAGCGTAGTTCCGGTCTTATGACATTCATGCCAGGTTGCCCCTTCTTTATCCATGAGCTTGCCGTTTCCAACGGCAACTCTTTCACCGTTTACATAAGCAACGATTCCGTGACCGGCAATCTCTTCCACATTTTCTATCTTACAATCATCCGCTTCATTCGGATAAGCAACCCGAATGGAGTTTGCAATCGGGTGGGTGGAGTGACGTTCCACATGGGCTGCCAGATGTAAAAGTTTTTCGGCATCAATTCCCTCTATGCAATCCTTGGGAGAGTTTTCTCCACAGGTATGCCCATCCTCCGGATGAACAGCGTCTACTTCAAAAATACCCTTGGTCAGGGTTCCTGTTTTATCAAATACCACCGTCTTTGTCTGAGACAACACTTCCAGATAATTAGATCCCTTTACCAAAACACCAAGTCGTGAGGCTCCACCAATTCCTGCGAAAAAGGAAAGTGGAATACTTACAACCAAGGCGCAAGGGCAACTGATTACAAGAAATATAAGTGCTCGATAAATCCAGGTTCCAATCATAGGGCTATTTCCCATAAGTGCCAGCACGATCGGCGGAATAACAGCAAGCGCCAGTGCAGAAAGTACCACTGCAGGCGTATATACTCTGGCAAATTTTGAAATAAAGTTTTCGGACTGTGATTTTCTTGAAGAGGCATCCTCAATCATTTCCAATACTTTGGAAACAGTGGACTCTCCAAATTCCTTGGTTGTCTTTATCTTTAAAAGTCCGTTTAAATTGATACAGCCGGAAATCACTTCATCCCCTGTGCTTACATCACGAGGAGCAGACTCTCCGGTTAAGGCTGAGGTATTTAAAGAAGAACTTCCCTCTTCCACGATTCCGTCAATCGGTACCTTTTCCCCCGGTTTTACAACAATTATGGTTCCGATTTCCACATCATCCGGATCCACCTGGGAAAGCTGTCCGTTTTCTTCTTCAATGTTGGCATAGTCCGGTGCGATATCCATCAAATCGGAAATACTTCTTCGGCTGCGGCCCACCGCATAGCTTTGGAACCATTCTCCAATCTGATAAAACAGCATAACCGCGATTGCTTCCAGATAATCACCGCTTCTTTCATAAAGTGCCAAAGCGATGGCTCCGATGGTTGCTATGGCCATAAGCAAACACTCATCCAAAGGCTGACGGTTTTTGATTCCCTTAAATGCCTTAATCAAAATGTCATATCCCACAATCACATAAGGCACCATATAAAGCACAAAGCGAAGAACACCGGTAAGTTCTACTCCCACTTTCGGAAGCAGTGCCAACGCAATAACCATAATAAGTGCAATGATAATTCGAATGAGATTTTTCTTTTGCTTTTTGTTCATAACATTTCCCTCGGCGACAAGTTTTCCTGTCATCTATCCCTTTTTATAAAAAGATTTCGCAGTCGTCTTCTACTTTCTTGCAGTTTGCAAGTACATCCTGCATAACCACGTTTTCATCTGCACCTTCTTCAAATTCCACTTTCATCTTAAGCGCCATGAAGTTTACAACCGCATCCTTTACACCTGCAGTACTTTTTGCTGCTTCTTCCATCTTGTTTGCACATGCTGCACAATCTACATCAATCTTGTATGTTTTTTTCATAATAGGTCTCCTTTTAAATTAACTTATCACTTCTTTTCGATTAAACGATTGTTTAATCGTTAACTTGATGATACTCCCGAACTTTTCATTTGTCAACGGGTTTTTAAAAGATTAAGCAATTATTTAATTGTTGTGTTATAATAAAACAAACAAATCGTAAAAACGGTTTAGATTTGGAGGATGTTATGGCAATAAAAAAAGAACATGATCATCATCACATTGAAGAAACCTACAGCGTTCACGCGCCGCGCATTGAAACCATTGAAGCGGTGGCAGAGGCCATGAAGCAGCTGGGGGACACCTCCCGTTTGCGCATTTTCTGGTTGCTGTGTCATACGGAAGCTTGTGTTGTGGAGATTGCCAACTCTGTAGATATGTCCTCCCCTGCAGTTTCTCATCATTTGCGTGTATTAAAAGCGGCAGGTCTTATCACATCCAACCGCAACGGAAAAGAGATGTATTACAAAGCATCGGATACAGAAATCGCCGATGCCATGCATCACACCATAGAAAAAATCGCCCAGATCACATGTCCGGACGATTTATAAATCTTTTGATATGCAGTTTTTAATATACTTTCCAAGAAAACGCCAAACTATCTTCTTCTGTAAGCCGGAATGACTTCCAACTTATGGAGGTTTAAACGATGAGCACGGTCGATTTTTTCACGAATCACTTCATCCTCGCACTCTCCCGTTTCCATGTAATAATCCAACATCGCATAGGTAAATCCAAGTTTGTCTTCATCACTCTTGCCGCATAATCCGTCGGACGGAGTCTTATGAACAAGCTCTGTCGGAACCCCAAGTGCATCCCCGATGGCAAGCATTTCCGTAACCGTAAAGTCAGAACACGGTGAGAAATCTCCGGCTGCATCACCATACTTTGTAGAATATCCCACATAATCCTCAGAAGCATTGCAGGTATTTGCCACACGTCCACCGTTTGGAAGAGACTGTGCCACTGCGTAGAGTGTCGCCATGCGAAGACGGGGAGCCAGATTAATCTTTGTATCTTCGGAAATGGATAAATCCGGCAAATCCGAAGCAAAGCTGTTAAGTGCTGCATCGTAGTACGGTGCAATATTTACGGTATAGGTTTTAATTCCCAAAAACTCTGCGATCTGCTTGGAGTCCGAAATGTCCTTTTGCTCACCGTTTGGCATCATTACACCGATGACTCTGTCTTTTCCAAGTGCCTCTACCAAAAGTGCAGCTACAATGGACGAATCCTTTCCGCCGGAAAGGCCGATGACTGCATTTGCCTTCGGGCCGTTTGCAGAAAACCACTCCTGAATCCAATCCACTACGTTCTCGATTTCTTTATTTGCATCAAACATAATGATTCACCTCATTTCTATACTGCATCCGCGTACTGCCTACGGATTTCTTCAATCTCGCTGTAACAAGAAACGAAGGCATCTACCACACGGGGTGCAAACTGCTTTCCACGCTGAGCTACAATTTCTTTTCTTGCATCATCCGGATCCCACGCGTCTTTATAGGCGCGCTTGCTCGTTAATGCATCATATACATCTGCCACAGATACAATCTGCGCATAGATAGAGATTTCGTCTCCTTTTAAGCCGCCCGGATATCCGCCGCCATCCCAACGTTCATGGTGCTCTAATGCAATCACTCTGGCCATCTCCATAACTTCGCCCTTAGAGTTGGCTAAAAGATTCCAGCCGAATGCGGAATGTTCTTTTACGATTGCATATTCTTCCGGCGTTAATTTTCCGGCCTTATCTAAAATATCCTGACTTACCATCAGCTTTCCGATATCGTGCATCATCGCTGCCACACGAATGGTTTCCACTTCCGATGCATCGATTAAAATATGCTTTGCCAGGCACTTACTGTATTCTGCCACACGGCGAATATGCTGACCGGTCTCACCGGACTTTGCCTCCGTAATCTCCGCCAAAGAAACAATGATATCTTCCTGGCTGTGTTGCAGTCGTTTTTGATACTCCTGCTTTTTGTGTTCCTGCTTCGCTTCCGCAAAACTGATTCGTATGTAACCTAAAACAAGAATACCGGAAATAATCGCAACGGAATCCAGCCACAAAAGATTGGGAAGATTTATATTGTCCGTATCCAGTTCCGGGAAGAAAAAATCCGCGCCATACAAAATATCTACAATATAAAACAAGCCCATCAGATATACGAAGATTCGTCTCCACTCGATTGCATTTAATCGCTGCGTGTACGGAAAATCCTTTCGCTGTACCATAAACAGCACAAACTGAATCAGAATAAATACAGCCAAATATCCCGGTGCCGTAAACGAAATCGTTGAAGCGAGTCTTTCACTACAAACGAATTCCATATAAAGTACAGCGCCCATAAAATTTCTCATTCCGGAAAGCTGTGAAAAAATCATTCCACCTGCGAACACAAAAAACGCATCCCAAAAAATCTGGTACAAAACATACATAATCGGCGTTTGATACAGCGTTATGTATTTTTCGATTACCCTAAAGTAAAGGGCGTTCGCAAAGCATTCTGCATAAATAGAAAATAATGCGCTCGAAGTAAAGAAAAATGCAATGAAATATAAAACAACATTTGCATCCTTTTTTGCATAGCGTGATTTTTTGATTATCACCAAGCCTGTAATTGCAAACCAGGTTGCTGCAATAAGCTTTGGCCAATAATATATCAATATGCTGATTATTTCTCTCATACCCCTTATTCCCAAAACCTCATAAAAAAAACAATTATAATTTTAGCATTTCTTCATCAATTTTTGAATCATATTTACAAGCATAGAAACAGATACCATCATCATAATCACTTCCGTAATGGGTTGCGCCCAGATCATTCCAAAGAATCCAAGCGTATGGTTTAAGATTAAAAGCAATGGCACATATAGAAAAAGTTGACGCATAAGTGTAATCACAAAGGCATACTGCGCTTTTCCCATGGACTGGAAGGAAATACGGCTCATGGAAATCGCACCCACAAACGGCAGAATGCACATATTTGCCCGAAGTACTCGAATTCCGTTTTCAATTACCTCCGGTGAATCGGAGAAAATGCCAATCAACTGCGGTGCAAAAATGCCAAAGATTGCCATGACACAAAGTTCAATCGAGCTTAACAGCAGGATTCCACTTTTTAGTACAGAAAGCATACGCTTATAATTCTTTGCTCCGTAATTGTATCCCATAATCGGCTGTGTTCCTGTGGCAAGACCTTGATAAATATAGGTTCCGATTGTCATAATCTTTTGAGATACCCCCACTGCTGCCACTGTAAGTTCGCCATAGGATACCGCAAGGTTGTTATTAATAATATATGCCACAGATGTAAGAAGGGTCTCTAATGTTGCAGGGATCCCTACCCAAAAGATTTCACGCAAAATCTCACCCGTTGGCTGTAACATACTTAAGCTCGGTTTAAGAAGTGATTTGCCGCTGATATAAATCAAAAGTGAAGTAAACATTCCAAGTGCATTTCCAAGAATTGTAGCGATTGCCGCACCCCGAATTTCCATATGAAGTCCGAAGATAAAAATCGGATCTAAAACAATGTTTGCAACTGTTCCAACCACCATGCCGACGATGGAATACCGTACGGAGCCCTCACTTCGAAGGAGCTGTCCGAGGGTATAATTTCCCATGGTAAAAATGGTACCCAGCAAAATAATCGCGACATACTGTTTTGTATAAAGAAACGTGTTTTCCTTTGCACCAAGACCTGCGCAGATTTGATTGAGAAAGGCGTAGCCGATTGCACTTACAAGTAGTGCTCCGATGATTGTAAATTCAAATCCGATGGTTAGTGTATGATTTGCTTTTTTCTCATTCTGTGCTCCCAAACTTCTTGCAATCAAAGACGATGCACCGGTGGCAATCATATTGGATACCGCGATAGAAATCATCATCACGGGATACGCCAGATTTACTGCCGCAAGCTGATAATCATCCCGCAGCATTCCGATAAAATAAGTATCCACCATATTGTATAGCACCATGATAAACATGCCTGCTACAAGCGGAAGTCCCAGTTTTAATACCGCCTTGGCCGGTGTTTCTTCTCTTAGCGTATAAATTCGTTTATCTTCTGTCATTTTTATTTCCATCCAAAAATCTTTCTTAAGACATTTTAAGAAAACGAAATTCAAATATCCATAGACAAAAGAAAAAAAGTGTGCAAAAAAGGAGACACAAGAACCGTCCCTGTGTCTCCTTTGTCACATATTAGTATGTTGAAGTTTCGTACTGTGATAGAATCTCCGGAACCTGTCCTCTTAAGAAGCAGCGTTCGTAGCATCCATCCGTGTTTTCATACAAGTAAATGTAAACCGTATAACGCGAATCATAATCTTTAGTACAATGCCAGTGGTAAGGATAGGTCTTTCCTATCGCAGGTTCCACAGCAGAAAGTACCTCTTTCATCTCCTCAGGATCACTGATAAAGAACTGCTCCGGCTGACCATCTCCATATTGCCAGGAATCACCACTGATACTGGTAATATCATCCTTTTGGATTTCGATATAAGCCACATCTTCTACGGCAGGATTGTTTATCATGTATGTATTGTAAAGACCATTTTTTTCCAAATAAGCAATGGTACATGTAAAGCTTTCATAAACCGGGAAGCCCAAATTGAATACAATCTGCTCATTCTCCTCCGAATCAGTCTCAAAGTATCCATACATTTCGTACATTTCCTCCGGAGAAAGCATCTTATTCTTGGAGTAGTAGACCTCTCCTAAAATCGGCTCAAAGGCCGCTACGCTGTAATTCCAATGTTTCAAGTCTTTCTGATATGCCGCAAAGAATTCATCAATGGACTCATCGGAAACATCCTTGTTTATCGCATCATAAAACTCTATACAATTATATCCTTCCGAAATCTTGCGTAGCTCATCCGTAGTATTCAACGTTAAGCTCACCTGCCTATACTCATCGGAACCGAGAATTGAATTTAATACACTTGAATCCATGTCGTACGGGACAATAATATTTCTCCGATAGGTCTTTCCGTTTTTCATGCGATACATAATGGTTACGTCATAATTATACGGGCTGTAAGAATCTTCCTCATAAATGAGCCCTTTTGCCGAAAACCTTTCCGCTTCTTTGCTCGCCGATTTTTTCTTCATACCAACGGTTGCCACTTCCTGCACCTCTTTGGTATAAGACAAATGCATATACTCCTCTGCATATCCGGTAGCATTTGAACCTGTAAATTTACCGTTTTTAATGATATATTGATTCTGCGCTCCCCCGGAAAGAGCAATGGCACAATCCGCTACGTCTTTTGCTTCAGGTACATAAGAATCATATCCGTACCAATCAAAGCCAAAGCTAAACACAAAAACAAGTGCTGCTGCCGCAAAAATCGGCATCTGCCAAAAACGTTTGAACATTGCACGAATATCAAAGGCAAATACAATTTCTGCAATGCCGGAAATAATGGCTGCTCCCAGTAATGCTCCCAAACCGGCAAACACCTTTCCTGTGGTCGTATAAAGAGTCTGCTCGGAAAGCGCAAGGAAAAAGTATGCAACCCAAATCGCTGCCATACACGCCAAAGATATCTTAATCAAGTAGCGCACTCCCTTGTACACCACCGCTTTTCCGGCAAATTCTCCCTTGTAATGCTTGTAAGAAATAAATGCCAGTACAAAGGCTACGACAGCAATCAGTGCATCCTTTACATATAGGGATGCACCCGCCGCTGTGAATATGTTGTACAAGGGAGAAGTAATAACAGGGAAAATATTCTTTCCTAAGAGATATTCTCCATGCAAACTATCTGTTTCAAAGCAAACGCTGGCCAAAAAACCAATGGTTCCACGGACCGCCAATTCAATCACCAGAAAATATCCTGCCAGCATAATGGCGATAAAGGTATGTCCGCACAACGTCTGTGCAAAAATGCAGATGGCATATATAGATAAAAACAGGAAGAAATTCGCCACATATCCGTCAACAATAACGCCTAATAACGCGCCATCCACCGGAGCTCCCACCGCCTTTGCAATCAACGTACTTACAAAGTAGGATGCTGCGCTTACGATGGTATAAATCAAAACAGAATTTACGCAAACCTCACAGAAGTATGCCATCTTCTTCTTGGGCATAGAAAAATAAAAGTCCACAGTTTTGCTTTTGTATAAATAATTAAAGCTCGTTACACCCAACATAAATCCGTATATGCAGGCGATTATCGTAGAAAAACTCTGATAGGAAAGCCAAAACGTAACTGTTGTTCTAAGTTGACCTGCCAATCTTCTTGCATATCCCACATCCGAAGCATCCGGTTGATACCCGTGGTCATATACGCTAAACCAAAAGAAAACCACATAGCTTAAAAAACTGATTAAAGTAAACAAAGAGATCAGCCATAAGCGGTTTCTGGAAATAAATCCCTGCGTGGATTTAGTCTTGGATGATGTTTTTAATGTCATAGCCAATCACCTCCGTTTCGCTGATGAATATTTCTTCTAGTGTAAGTGGTAATGTTTCGTAAAGCAGTGTATCCACATGGTCAAAAATCATTTCCAGTTCCGCCCCCGACATACGAACCGTGTAACTGTGCACACGACCTCGAACCTCATGAAGTAAAATGCTGAGCTTGGATTCTGCTAATCTTCTGTCCTCTTCGGAGTTATATACCACCTGAACTTTTTGGATGTTTAATTTCATATCTGCCAAATCACGGGATAGCACCACGCCGCCCTTATGCAAAAGTCCTACGTGATCACAAATATCTTCCAGCTCACGAAGGTTGTGGGAGGTAAGAATCGGAGTAAGCCCTCTTTCATCCATTTCCTTTGCAAACAAGCTCTTTGCCGCCTGACGCATCACAGGATCCAATCCGTCAAAGGTTTCATCGCAAAACAGATACTTGGTCTTTGCACAGATTCCCAAAATCAAAAACATCTGTTTTTTCATACCCTTGGAGAAAGTTTGAATCTTTCTGTCTCCGTCTAGGTTAAAATTCTGAAGCAAATATTGGAAGCGGTTTTTATCAAACCTCGGATAAATATGCGCATAGTATTCTGCCATGGTATTCGGTGTGGAATTAGGGAACACATAGGCATCATCCGGAATAAAAAACAGTTCACGTTTTACTTTCGGGTTATCATATACGTTTTCCCCGTCGATTATGATTTCACCCTTGTCCGCTTCTAACACACCGGACATAATACGAAGCAAAGTGGATTTTCCGGCACCGTTGGTTCCTACCAAACCAAAGACCTCTTTTTCGCGCATGGATAAGGTAAGATTGGAAAGTGCCAAAATCTCATCATAGGATTTGCTTACATTTTTAATCTCAATCATTTCCCATCCTTTCCGAAGCGCTCTTTAAAATGTCTTTGGGATTTAGGCCCATTTCCCTCGCTTCTTTTAACAAATCTAAAATCTTATTACATATTTCATCCTGCCTGGCACACACCAGATTTGTGTTCTCTTTCACGAAATTTCCCCTACCCTTTACTGTGTAAATAAAACCTTCTCGTTCCAACTGGGCATATGCCTTTTGCACGGTATTCGGATTCGTCGCCAAGTCCATGGCCAGCGTTCGCACCGATGGCATCTGCTCATCACTTTCCATTGCGCCGATTAGAATCAGATGCTTATAGTATTCCACAATTTGCTCGTAAATCGGTCGGCTGTCCTGGAAATTAATAATCTGCATATGGGCCCTCCTTTCTCGTTTTCCTATTTCACGTAGTTCCACGTCGTCCTATGTGTATTAGTCATACTAGTACACTTATAATACACCCGTATCTTATAGTTGTCAACAGATGCGATTTTTTTGTGGTTTTGACAAAACAAAAAAAATACCCGCATCCGATTTTTCAGATACGGGTATTTACTTAAGCTTCGAATCGGACTCGAACCGACGACCCCTTCATTACGAGTGAAGTGCTCTACCAACTGAGCTATCGAAGCACAGGGCAAAAAACCTGCCTAAACAAAATACAAAATATGAAGGGAAATGTCAAGAATGAAATCATACAATGTTTGCATCAATCAACGCAATCATCTTCTCCGCTATCCTAGGATCAAACTGTGTACCGCTGCATCGTATAATTTCCGTACGCACTTCTTCCTTTGATTTAGGAGTGGAATAAACCCTCTTTGACGTCATCGCATCATAGCAGTCCGCGATGCAAATAATCCGTGCTTCTTCCGGTATTTCTTCACCTTTTAAGCCATCCGGATAGCCCTTTCCGTCATAGCGTTCATGATGCCATCTGGCTCCCGTGGAAAGACCCGGAATCTCCGTAATGGTACTTAAAATATTATATCCGGCTACCGTATGCTTCTTTATCTCCGCAAATTCCTCATCGGTAAGCTTTCCCTTTTTATTAAGGATTTCTTCCGGCACGCCGATTTTTCCAACGTCATGCAAAAGTCCCAAAGAATAAATATCTTCACATTCCTTTTCCGACTTTCCCAGTTCTTTCGCAAGTTCTTTTGCATACTTTGCAACACGTGCGGAATGACCGTTTGTATAATGATCCTTTGCATCTACCGCCTGGGATAAAGCAAGCATAATTTCCTTTGAAAGGCGCTCCTTTGCCACCGCAGCAGCCTCTCTTGCCTGAGACTCACGTAGCTGTTCCATCGTTTCAAGGAGTCTCTCATAATCCGGACTTTCAAGTGAAACATAAATAATTAAAACACCCAAAGACGCCGCAAAAAACGTAATCAAAACATTATCGAAGAAAAACATCTGTAGCAAAAACAGCGTTCCGACACCAAAAATAGCTCCAATCATGGAATAAATCTGACTGTTTTTGTAGTTTTTCCAGTGAACAAACATATAAACGCACCCGATGAAAAAAAACAAAATCGGGAATCCGTATGCTACCGGTACAAAAAGAACGTTATGGATATAGTTTCCTTTTTCATCATATTCAAACACAAGATGCGTAATCGGATTCGTCAGAAGAAGCGCAAAATTTATAATAAGAAGCGCTTGCATAACCAAGTATTGCAGTTTAAACTCGCCCTTTACATAGGCAAAAACATATAAAACAAAGGCAATCGATGTCGTACTGGCAAGCATGGAGTCCATCGTGTTAAAAATGTAATGCACGGCATTCGGCACAGCATCATGTGCGCTGGTAACGATAGCGGTTATAACGTCAACAATCGTCGCTATCGTCACAAAAAACGCAAGATGTTTAAAAGCAACATTTACCTTTGAACGATTCTTATATCTCAGTTGGAAAAAAATCAAAAGAATGATATCAAGCGGTATTACCGCCGCTTCAAGAAGAATATTATAATCCAGATTCATTACCCCACCCCTCCGCTCTCCTATTTTACACAGTTTTTTTCGGCTCTGCAACCGGCTTTCCTTCTTTCCAAAAATGCTTGGTCGCGGGCTCATAGCGAATCCGGAACTTGCCCACCAATATAAAAACAGCCGGGAGATATCTGCTCCCGACTTAGAACGCCTAAAGGTGTTTCATAATGAACTTTTTCCTCATCATGCAGACAATGCTGCGATGGACAATAAAACTGTAAAACCAATCTACATTGCTAGATAATTTTCTATCGCTTTTTGCACTGTAGAATTTAATGATTCTCCCATCGCATCTGCATATGCCGCAAGTCTTTTATGTAATTCCGGGCGAATACGGACATTGAAAGCTCCTTTATATTCCTTTTCAGGCACTTTCCCAACCTCTTCGCAAAACAATAAATAATCATCTACTGCAATTTGAAAATCGGTTTCAACGTTTTCAATGGAATCACTTTCAAAGTCAACATAATCATTGATTCCTTCAATTTTTCCGCGTAATTTTTTTGTTTCTACATTAAAAGAAATAACCGTATAATATCCTTTATACTCTAAAATGTTGGTTGGTTTTGTCATAATTCATCAATCTCCTTTAAATAATCAATAATTCCCTGAACTGCACCTTTATCCATCGTATCTTCAGGATGAGGTTTGTGAACCATAATAATCTTTTTATCTTCTGCTCTGTAAAATTTCACTCGCGACCCGGAAGTCTTTCCCTTTTGATATTCTACGAAGCCCATTTTTCCAAGAAGATATCTCAACTCTGTAAATGTATAATCGGATGGTTTTGATAATAACCTCTGTTTTGCCTTTTCAAATTTACTCAAGTCGCACCTCTTTGTAACTATTTTATAGTTACATTTTAGATTCCTTTTTCATTCATGTCAATAATATAATAAAAATGCTCCGGGAATCTTTTCCCAGAGCCTCCATACTATTTTTCACAAAAGAATTCTACTTCCTCGCCAAGCGGTCCATAGCAAAATGCCATTCGAAACGGATATACGGGATTTGACTGCATTTCATTGCAATATGATGTACACCAGTAATCATTCTAAATCTCCTTTTGTAACTCAAATCGATATTTTTGTTTTACATCCGGATATTTTTCATGATCTACTTCGGACAAAAACATTTCTTTTGGACGTACCCACAAACCGCCATCATCATAAAGCTTGCGATACACCACCATTTCTTCTTGAGTCTCAGAATCTAAGGCGACATCCTCCACCAGATAGTATTTTCCTTTAAAGTGTTTATAGATTCCATGAATTACTAATTCTTGCATACTTTTTCCTCATCTAATAATTTCTATATCTTTATGGGGATTTGGCTTTGCCAATCCAAACGACTTAATCTCTGCTTTAAATGGTGTGAAGTTCTTCTGTAAAACCTCAAATGCTTTCTGCATCTGTTCTTGCTCAAGTGTCTTTCCCAATGTGATATGAGGCATCCACGCATACGGTTTATAGAAGCGATTGATAATTGTATCCTCGTATTTTTCAAGTACACGAACAATTGAACCATTCAAGTTAAACAGATATTCATTTGTGACCGCCTGTGCAAAGAGAACGTAAGGTAAGAAGGCGCCAATACTTACAATTTCAATTTCTCCGAAAGACAACTTTTCTTTTATTTCAGCAAAAAGTTTCTTTGCAGTATCATCACTTCTTTGTTCAAACGCACACAGTGTCAGATGTGGAGGGACTTGGTTTCGAATCATAAAATCGTTACCCGTCGTCGCATATATCTCATCTATCAGTTTCTGCATTGTCTTTGATGAATTATCATCAAAATAAGCACTGATTAAATACATTTTCAATCTCCACTATTTCTCACAGAAGAATTCTACTTCTTCACCTAACGGGCCATAGCAAAATGCCATTCGGAATGGATACACCGGGTCCGACTGCATTTCTTGTCCGTTGTCCCGCACTTCATTGCAATATGATGCACACCTGAAATCATCCTATATCTCCTTTAGTCTATCAATGATTAAATCGTAATTACCTTTCTTATGCGGAAATGTGCAATTCTCACATGATTTCACACCATTTTCTAAATAAATAAAATTCCCACCGCATTTTTCTCCAAGCACATAAAGTGGGCAATAGCAAAACAGACAGTTAAAGTCATCCGTACTCTCTACCTTATGGCAGGGGAAATACTCACATTTTGTGTTTTGAAAATACTTATAGTTTTCCATATAACGATTAAACCCTTTTACAATCCACTAAACTATCACCTTTATATACCAACTCCATTTTAAAGAACTCTGTCGTTTCATCAATTATCAGCGGCAGAAACTTTCTATCTCCTTCCCACATAGGAAGTTCAAGAAGCTTATCCTTTGATACCCATTCCAATTCACCTTCATCACAAGCATAATCCAATTCACCATCAAATGCATCCGCTGTAAACAAATGCATATTTTCAGTTTCATATACATCTGAAACGAATGTAATCAATGCCCTATACTGATAAGAAGTAAGGGTGAGATTTGTCTCTTCTTTTACTTCTCGAAGTAAGCACTCCTCCGGGCTTTCGTCTTCTTCAATATGTCCGCCCACACCAATCCATTTTCCTTCATTCGGATCGTCTTTCTTTTTCGTTCGATGCAGAAGAAGATATTTATCATCTTTTTTAATGTAACAAAGTGTCGTATTTTTCATAAATCTACATCAAGCTATCTACGATAGACATGATTCTCTCCATATTTTTCAAATCGGTAGCAACATCTCCTGTTTCAAGGGAATGATTTGCATCCGGAATCACTGCATAGGTAAGTGACATTTGTTCGCAAAGTTGCACACACATATCTGTATCACAAAGTGGATCTGCAGTTCCATGGAATACAAATCCATCACATGGATTTAGATAAGAAAACGTTGCTTCAATCGGCGTAAAAACTATTTGCTCTGCATCAACTTCAAATGCTTTACTGTATTTTGCTGCTATAGCCGTACCAATGCTTTTTCCAATAAACACGACTCTATCATAAGTATTAAATTCCACACCCTTTAACTGTTCGGTTACTCGTTCTAATCCGAACTCCAGTGCTTTTTGTGTCGCTTCAGCATCTTCTTTTATGTTTTTTACAAATTCGCGAAAATCATAATCCGCTTCTATGATTTCATAATCTTTATTCTTCGCTATTTTCTTTGAATAATACAAAAGCGGTTTATCACAATGATATCCCGCTCCCGGAAATACTACAGCCAGTTTCTTACTCATAGTTTGTAAACTCCTCTTCCGCTTCTGCCATTTCACCTGCGCCATAAGCACACAATAACACCTGTACATTATAGTCCGGATAATCGGATGTAAACTTCTCGTACGCGCGAATGCACTGCTTCGCGGATTCCTTCGCAGGATGTTCCAATCTTCCGCCAAAGATTCCGGAGCTGATCAAAGGAAAGGATATGCTATGATAGCCATTCTCTTTTAATACAACAAGCGAATTATAATACGCATCAAAAAGCTCCTGAAACGCATCGGGAGTTACGGCAAAGTTTGGGCCCACGGCATGAATGATTGCCTCTGCATTTGTCATTTTAAATGCAGGCGTAATCACCGCTTCTCCATCTTTTAACGGAGTCTCATATTTCTCACAGGCATAGGTTAGTTCTCGAGACCCTGCTTTTGAAAAAACAACACCGCAGATGCCTCCGCCTTCCCATAAATTTCTGTTTGCTGCATTTACCACCGCATCCACATTTTGATCCGCACAGGATGCGTGGCACAATCTTAATTCGCTCATACTCTCACCTATAAAAACAGTTTCCTAAATTCCTTCTTTCCGGGAACCCAAGCTTTTTCATAGATATGCGTAAAATGGTTCTTTACCGTTTGCTCCGAAATGCCCAGCATATATGCAATTCTACGATTAGAAAACCCGGATACCTTTAAGTATCCGAGTTCTAATTCGCGCTTTGTAAATCCGAAGTTCTTAGCAACCTCTAGATATTTCTTTTTTGAGATTATGCTCTCATTCATCTTCGAAATCCATTTCCTCGTTCATTCGCTTTTCCGCATTCAGTTTTAACGGAAGCAAAAAGAACTCAATAATTACAGCATAAAATCCGGAGAGGAAAGAAATCGCCAGATTCGGTCCTATCGTAGATATATCACTCAAGCTTCCCAAAACTGCAACTCCCGCAATGATAATGGAAAACAACGCGGAGCAAACCACAAGTTTTTGAGCCACACCAATGGCGCCGATAATATTTTTTAATTCCAGCAAACTATAGGGTTTGATTCCGACAGAAAACGCTTTTAAAAAGTTTTTCCATTCCCCCATAATAATAAGTCCCGGAACTAGGAATACAAACATTAAAACGATGGATGGAATATCCAAATACCAACTAAATCCTTGTACTCCGCTTGTTACAATGACATTAAAGGCAAACACTGCCACCAAAAGAAGTAACTCTCCAAGCAAAACCGTTCTTATATTTTTTTTCATAGATTTTTCTCCTTTCTGATAAGGGTTTTCTTATTTCTGAACTTACCTTATCACAGGAATCCGATGAATTATATAGTACCTTTTTACTGCTCTTCTTTTTCGATTTTTGAAGCTTCCAGCAAAGAATTTGTAATGGAGTCAATACTGGTGTGGCCTTCCACAACCATATCAATATTGCCGTTTAAGTTGGAAACACTTGCTGTAATCTGTTCCATCGCAGCGGATGTGGAGTTAATATGATCCACAATATCTTCTGCATTTCCAAGTGTATGATTCAAAAGTTCGGAAAGGGTCTTTGCCTGGTTCTCGATATTCTTTGCTTCTTCGTATACTTTCTTTGTATGCTCGGAAATCTTATCAAAGGACTCATCCACATCAGTAGCATGATTTACGCATGTGTCCACCATACCCATGCCTTCTTCAATCTCTTTAAAGACATTCTTTGTCTGTTCATTTACACCATCGATAATGCTATGAATCTCAGAGGTAAAGTTTGCGGAGTTCTCGGATAAGGTTCGAATCTCTGTTGCAACAACCGCAAATCCTCTTCCGGCATCGCCGGCGCGTGCTGCCTCAATACTTGCATTCAAAGAAAGAAGATTGGTCTGAGAAGTAATCTCATCCAAAGTTGCCAAAATACTTACGATTTCATTTGTTGCTTCATTTAATTTCTTTACCGTTTCAGAGACGTTGTCCATTTTTTCTTTTAAGGAAACCATTTCTGAAGAAAGCTCCGATACCTTCTGTCCGCCCTCGTCTACAATTGTGCTGGCGTCCCCTGCAACAGTTCCCATGTCGGATGAAGATTTTTCCACGATTTCAATCTGAGATACACTCTCTGCCACCATCATACGGATTTCGTTTGCATCGGTTGCTTCCGTATTGGTTACGCGACTGACATCCTCTGTCGCCTCTGCAATCTGTAAAGAAATCTGATTCGTCACACCGATGGAATCGGAAATCTTTTCATTGGTCTCGCCTAACACGCCGACGGATTTGGAAATCTCCGCAACAAGTTCATTTGCCTTTTGGGATTCTTCCTCGCTCTTTTTACTGGTCTCCTGCAATACTGCAAACTGCGCTCTTGTCATACGACAAAGGGAAATATAAATAAGCATTGCACTGATTACATAAACCACACACATTACAAGCGCATCTTTACTCCAGGTCTCTGCCAAACGATCGGCATAGGTTACATACGCCCATATCATTCCGACACCGGATAAGATGCACTGCACGACAATCGGCTTAATATCCTCATACAAGACCACCATAAAGATGGCCAGATAAAACATTAAGAAGTTGGTGGTACAAGGAAAGGCGACCATTAACATTACACACAAGGTAGTCATCACAAGTACCATTAAATACATCATTGGAATCGGTGGAATGATTTTAGATAAACCGTATAAGATACCGGTCAAAACCACCCCTGCCACAATCATGGCAAACATGTTTGAAATCGGTACAAAAAAAGCATTTGCAACCGATCTTAAAACAATACAGATTAATAACGTGATAATAAAGATATGATTCTTCTTTTTGATAAGCTCTTTATATTCCATTTAACCCCTCTTTTTCTTCATTTCATCTTTCTTCCGGAGATATTCTCCGAGTATGTATTTTATCACGAATTCCTCCGCATCTAAAGAGTTTTTCTATTATCCTGTCAAATCTTGTATTATAATCAGTTGCGGAGGAAAACCTATGAAAACCGTTCTACCTGATTTTTACGAAAAATTCGAATGTAAAGCCGGTGCATGCAGACACAGTTGCTGCAAGGGCTGGGAAATTGATGTGGATGAAGCCTCTTTTTCCTACTACAACTCCCTTACTTCCGACTTTGGAAAAAAGATCTGTGAAAATATCTTTACGGATGAAGAAGGTGCGCATTTCCGTTTGACTGCAGATGAAAGATGTCCGTTTTTACGGGATGACAACTTGTGTGAAATGATTCTTACCCTTGGGGAAGACTCTCTCTGCGATATCTGCGCTTTGCACCCCAGATTTTTTGAAGACTATAACGAATACGAGTTGGCCGGTGTGGGTCTTAGCTGTGAAAAGGTCTGCGAACTGCTTTGGGAAGAAGACAGTCCCCTTCGCTTTTTTGTGTTAAACGAAGCGAAAGGAAACTCCTCCGATACGTTTTCCTTTTTTGCGCAGGAAAAAACATACGCTCCAAATATAGAAGTCTCGTATGTTTCCTCTCTTTTGACCCTGTTTCAAAAAACAGAACCCATCGACGAAAACTGGACAAAAGAAATGGAGGCTCTGGTAAAGGAAAAAGAATGCGTTCTGCAAAAAGCAGAGCAATATAAAACAGCCTTCGACAGCGCTCGCTATCAAAGACTGTTTCAATACATTTGTTATCGACAATTAGAATCCATATCCGATCCGGATTTACTTCTAACCTATGCCACTCGTTGCACGGATTTTATTTTTATTACCGATGCATACTTTGGGGATACCTTAGAGCGCATTCGCAGATTCTCCGAGCAAATCGAGTACAGCACAAAAAATGTGGATATTATTTGTCAAATGACAGAATAAGCTTTTCTTTTTCTTTCTTTGTCATTTGCTTGATAAGTGCTTCCCGTCGCATAGCCTCTTCCTTGGATGGATGAGTTTCAAAATAGGCAAGCTCCACCGGTCTGCGAAGACGTGTATACTTGGCACCCTTCCCTTCGTTGTGGGCTTTGATACGATTCGTCAAATCAGTGGTATAGCCGGTGTACAAAGAACCGTCCGCACAGCGAAGGATGTAAGTATAGCATTCTTTCTTTTCATCCTTGGTTTTCTTGGCGGACAACATCAGAGTATGTCCCTCTTCTCTTAAGTTCTGTCTTCGTATCGCATAATCCGGCAGAATCTTTTCCATGGTTTTCCAAAAGGCTGCCGAATGATCCATATGTTTTCTGTGGGACAGTTCATGCACAATCACATAGTCTCTTAACTCCGGTGCCAGGCGCATCAAAAGGCAATTAAAATTTAAGTTCCCTTTCGAGGAACAGCTTCCCCACAAAGAGTGCTGAAAACGAATGGTTATTTTCCCGTAGGTCACTCCCATAAGCTGTGCATACTCTTCTACCTTCTGCGGGAAATAGAACTTTGCGGATTCTTTTAACGCCTTTATTTCTTCTGCAGAAAGCGGTTCAACTGCTGCCTGTTTTTCCTGTTCCTGTTGTATGCGATTAAGGTGTTTTAACACCCACGCTTCCTTGGCCTCCAAAAAGCCTTTTATCTCTTGTTCCGGCACACGCTTCGGTGCGCGTACCAATACCTTTCCGTCCGGTGTAATCTCTATGGATATGGTTTTTCTTTTACTGTAAATAATCTCGTAATCTATCATGTTACATTTTCAGCAAAGTAGAAAGGATTCCCCGACCGAGGCTGGCTCCCAAGTTTCCGCCAAGGCGTTTTCCAAAGCTTCCGAAATTCTTTCCTACTTCTTTTCCAAGCTCACGTCCAATGGTCCCCGCTGCTGTATTTCCTACGGATTTCACAGCACGTTTCTTTGCGGATGCTGCCTGTTTATCCGCTTTTTGTTTTTCTTTTTCCGCAGCGGCAAGCTGCTTTTGTTCTTCCATATCTGCAGCTGCCTGTGCACCACGACGCATCAAAAATTCATAGGCAGATTCATTGTCCACTGCAGTTGCATATTTTCCGTAAAGGATACTTCCCTTTACCATGCCGTCGCGCTCTGAAACATCCAAAGAATTCTTTGCGGATTCCGGCATAGTAACCTTTATCTTTCTTGCCTTAGAAGGAACACCGTTTTCTTCCAGGAAAGAAACTACGGCTTCACCGATTCCAAGGTTTAAAATGATCTCATAGGTATCAAACTCCTCATTTACCGGGAAGCTTTGTGCAATGGCCTTTACTGCCTTTTGATCTGCCGGAGTATAGGCAGATAAGTTATGCTGAATCTTATTGGAAAGCTGTGCTAACACTCCATCCGGAATATCCTTTGGATTCTGGGTGCAGAAATACACACCCACACCCTTGGAACGAATGAGTTTTACCACCTGTTCAATCTTATCTACCAAGGCCTTTGGTGCATCCTTAAACATGAGATGTGCTTCATCAAAAAAGAAGATCATCTTCGGCTTTTCCAAATCTCCCACTTCCGGAAGGATTTCAAAGAGTTCGGATAACATCCATAGTAAAAATGTAGAGTATAACTTTGGAGAATTAATAAGGCTTGATGCATCTAAGATATTAAGCATTCCTTTGCCGTTTGTATCCACAGAAATCCAGTCCTGTACAGATAATGCCGGCTCTCCAAAGAAGATATCGCCACCCTCGGATTCTAAAGCAACGATTGCCCTTGTAATTGCGGTAAGCGATTGACTTGAAAGCTTTCCGTAAGTCAGCTCATATTCCTTACTTTTTTCCGCCACATATGCAAGCATGGACTTTAAATCCTTGGTATCGATCAAAAGCAAATTCTCATCATCCGCGATTTTAAATACCACGGAAAGCACGCTTTTTTGCACATCGGATAAGTCTAAAATTCTTCCAAGTAACAGCGGTCCCATTTCTGAAATCGTCGTACGAAGCGGGATTCCGTTTTTACCGTAAATATCCCAAAAATTAGCAGGATGCATGCGATCCTTTACCATGCCTCCGATATCACCTTTGACGTCTGACAAAAATACCGGCACTCCAAGGTCGGAAAAGCTTTCTGCCATAGCCTTTAAGGTCACTGTCTTTCCGCTTCCGGTCCCACCCGAAATAATACCGTGACGATTGGCTAACTTTGGCTCAATCCATACATCTGCACCGGATGCATCCGGTCCCATTACAATTTTTCCCTCTTTTAACATTTCCCTTCTCCTTTACACAAAAAATAATATGCATTTTTATGCAATTACTCATTTCCAAAACTTCTTATATTTTATCAAAAAGAAGTCTGCAATAAAATAGGGACGACTAAAAAGTCGTCCCTATAGTTTTTTCTATTTATCAAACTCTTCAGCAGGTATATCCGGAACCAAATCCAGCATCGTTTTAAACGCATTTTTATCTGCTTTTGCAGCTCGTTTCTCCAGATAGTTTTCTGTTTCCAATGCGGTAATCTTTTCCATAATCGCGGAAGATATAAATTGATTGATAGAAATATTATCCTCAGCAGCAAATCCTTTTACCGCTTCATGTACAGAATTCGGAATTCTAATACTTAATGTACTCATGCATTAATCCTCCTCTAATATTTTTAAAAACTCAGCCGGGGTTATTGCCTTAATTCCAAGTTTCTCTGACTGTTTAAAATCTTTCAAATTATAAGTAACAATATAATCACAATTAGAAGCAATTGCCAATTCCAACACATGATCATCAAAAGCATCTTTTAAATATGGTCGCCACAAATAAAAGATTTTGATATGTTCGGCTATTTTACACAAATAATCAACAAAGCCTTCTATATGCTCCTCCGCAAAAACCGTTCTGTCCAATTTTTTCTTTAAAAGTGCTTCATACTCAAGTGCCAACGGAACAGATATCAACACACAAAACTTTCCTGCATAAAGTGCTTGAAGCAATTTGTAGGATTTTCCTTGCTTGCTTTGTAAACCAGCAATTAAAACATTTGTATCTAGGATAACCCTCTTCTTATTGGTATTATATATCATACCATTCCTCCTCGTCAATTTTAAGCAATATTCATTTTTACTCGTTCTAAGATTTCCGGTAGCGCATGAGAAGAATTCACTTCAAATCTGGTTGTCAGTGTAGATATAAGTTCCTTTTTATCGGACTCCAAAAGATCCAGCGAATTACAATATATACAAAGCGCACCGTCCGAAATCATCTTTGCATTTGCATCCGTTTGAATTAAAATACTATCAATCAATAATGAAATATTGGAAAAGCAATCATGTCCGTAGGACGTAAAAGATAACTGTTGCAAAGAAGAAAATACCTCGATTGCAGAAAAATCTAAATCTGCAGAATACAAATCCTCCAAGTATTGGTTTGCAATATCTGTAAGCGCATTATTGATATAGGTGTAGTTCACCAAGAACCCATCTTCGTCATACTTCTTAGCCGGAACATTAATGGGAAATGTAGATACACCTCTTGTAATCAAAAGATTAATGGTATAACTGTCCGTCGGGATTACATAACTGCCCAGAGATTCCGCAAAGACATATACATAGTTATCCTTTGGAAAAATCGGGTTTTTCTTTGCGATGCCATTTTTCTCATTCTCGTGGAAGGAAACGATGATTTCCTCTTCTTTGGTGGCATCCACCTTGATATAAACAGAGATTCTGTAAAATTGGTCTAAAACGCATATGGCATTTTCAAACTTTTCCTGAGAATTCATCTCCGTAATCATAAATGGCTGAATGTTGGCAAGATACGTTCTTAAATATTCCAATTTATCAATTCCGAGATAATCCAAGTATTTAAAAAGATGTAAGTTCCGACCGGATGCATGCTTACTCTCATCCAACTTGATGCGATCCAATCGTGCCAATCTTCGAAGCTTATAGGCTAACTGTTTTTGCAGCAAAAACTCGGTGTCGGGCACCGCCACTTCACCTATTTTTTTAGGTTCGGATATTGCTGTTTTTTCTCCATTAACAGATGAGAGATTTTGGAAATATAAAAGACATCTCTTTTTCTGTTGCTCAGAAAGATTACGATACATCTCCAAAAGCATTTCTTCTTCTCCGTCAAGAACATAGTCTGTCCCATCGTTTTTCGGGACCGACTCGCCCAGCAATTCGTTAATTGAAATCTGCAGCGCATTGGCTATATCTACAAGTTTTTCCGCGCTTGGCGTATTCCCCTTTTTCTTCCAGTCACTGACTGTACTTTCCGGAATATGTGCCCGCTTGGAAAACTCCTTCTGTGTCAGGTTCTTTTCCTTCATAAGTTCAAAGATGCGTTCACTGATGGCCATAGTCTTTACCTCATATCCGTAATTACGGATTATTGATTTAAAAAAATAAAGTCGAAGATTTCTCCTCGACTTTATTCTAATCCGCAATTACGGATTTGTCAATTTTCTTACTTGCCGGAAATGGTGATGTGATCCACACATGCATAAGGAATCACACTGCTTCCGTCGCACACTACTTCTTTTGACAGGGAAACGATATCATTAAACATCTTAACCACGTTAAAACTTACCATGGTTTCCGATACGGCATGTTTGATTTCGCCATTTTCAATGTAAAATGCGTTTTTAGCCACACCGGAAAGTTCTCCGTTTACCCCCGGCATACCGCAGGAAATCATTCCCACAAGAAGTCCCTTGTCCACGCTTTTTATCATTTCTTCAAAGGTAATTTCACCCGGTTCCACAACAATAGCTTTGCTTGTATTTAATGCGCGTTCTACTCCTGCCTTATTGGCACCGTAAAGGGTGGTAAAGTAACTCTTTAATACACCATCCGTAATGAGTTCAAAGTCTTTGCTTCGAAATCCGTCTTCCGTATATACTTCGCCTTCAACAATCCGTTCATCCCATGGTTTTACGGAAATATTTAACTTCTCGGATGCCACCTTTTCGCCCAGTTTGTCTGACCAGAGAGACGACTTATCAATAAGAACGGAATCAGAAAGTGCAATATTACCGCAGACATATAATCCCATCTTAAAGCAGGCAGGCGTAAAGATGACCTTTCCCTCAAACTTTCCTTCCACCAGCTTTGGATAAATTGAGTTTTCCGCCTCCTCCAAATCCTTTCGGATGCGTCCGAGTTCCATAAGCGGTATATCCAAATCCTTAAATTCCACTTGTGTAAAGCTGATACCGGCGGTGCTTTTTCCATCGTTTCCGGCATACTCAAACAAAAATGCATAACTTCCGGAATGCACCGTATCTTCGGAACCGCTTGTATTTCGATAAAGAGTATCTTTTCTTACGTGCTGGAAAATCATTTTCATAACCAAAATGTTTTTAAAGTTTGCTTCCACATCATCGGCAAACTCTCTGGCACGCTGCATAAGCTTATCTATATCCGGCTCCAAATCCCCAAGTAAGAACTCTTCCTTCTCATTCTTTGGTGCAATATCAAAACAGTCATCCGACGTTCCGGACTCTGCAGATAAAAGTGCATTTTCAAAGGTCTCTTTTAATACCGCTTCATCAAAGGAGTTGGTAGATGTCTGACCTTTCTTTTTATCAGCAATTACCTTGATAGTAACTGCATTATCAAAGAGGGTACGGAACAGTGAAAAATCTCCGTTTTCATAAGAAATCTCTTTGGTAACAAGTTCTGACACCTCATACTGTGCCTTTACATCTTTCTTCTCTTCCAGCAAGCCTTTAATATAATCAGAGGCTTTGGTAATCTTATTCATGTCACTCATTCTATCGTCCTCCTATATTAATCTTGCATTTAATCGCAGGACCACCCATGGCAACCGGCATATTCTGAATCTTTCCACAGGTTCCACCTGCGTGCCAGGTCACTTCATCCGACATCATATCCACTGTTTTTAAAACATCAAAAGCAATTCCGGAAACCGTAGTATCCAAAATACCACGACCGAGTTTTCCGTTTTTAATCTCATATCCGCAGGTGATTCCAAACATAAATTCTCCTGTCAAATCCGCCTGTCCGTTTCCGGTATTCAACAGATAATATCCGTCTTCCACAGAGGCAATCATATCGTTAAGTTTATCTTTTCCCGGCAGTACTGCCGTGTTTCGCATACGAATAATCGGTTCGTCGGAGAAAAGATTTCCTCTCGCATTTCCTGTTACATCCACTCCAAAGTGAAGGGCTGATTCACGGTTATGCATATAGCCTTTTAAGATACCGTTTTCCACCAAAATTGCATCCTTTGCCTTTACACCTTCATCATCCAAGTACACCGGAAGCGGTGCGCGTTCTCCGTTATAGGTGTGGGCAAAATCTACGATGCTCACCATTTCGGAAGCCACCTGTTTGTTTAAATTCGGTCCTGCAACAGAACCACCCAAAACAAGGTCCGCCTCTACAGTGTGACCGATTGCTTCATGGGCAATCATTCCCGCAACGTTTGGATCTAAGATTACGGTCTTATATCCGGCTTCAGTGTAGACACCTTCTGCCTTATCACAAAGTTTTTTATAGATTTCGTCTACTTTTTTGAATAACACACTTCTGTCCGCATAGTTATCATCCATGTGCCCAAAGCCGCTTACACCGTTAAAAAGTTCTACCGTACTTCCGTCAAGGGCTTCCATTCGAAGGACAATCATCACCTTTGTTCTCGGATATGCTACGTGACCCTTTGACGCATCCGAAGTTAGAATATACTTTTCCATGGTATCCTCATGATATAACACTCTGCGACCGGTAATCTTCGGACAGTTCTTTACGATATAATCATCAACTTCCTTGCAAAGATCTACAATCTTTTTCTGTTCAAAATCAATGATAAATCGTTCTGAATTTACCATCTCCTTCGGTAATGCAGGAAACATCGGTTTTTCGCTTTTTGCATACTTTCTTAAATAAGAAGCATTCTCCGTAGCAGCCTTTAACACCTGCTGTGCTGCCTCTTTGTCGTACTGCGCCATAGATGCAAAACCATTCACACCGTTTTTGTACACCTTTGCACATACGCCACGCTCTTCCGAGCGCACATTTGTTACAAGGACACCCTGTTCTAATACCACACGTCGTTCACGATTCTCTTGAGAACGAAGAATCGACTGTGCGCTATCATCAAAGCAGACCTCCATTCCTTCCAAAATATTTTCTAACATATTTCCTCCTCTTTTTAAGTAAGATTTTTCTCCGAGAACTACTTTCTCATACTTAATTAAGATAATCAACACTTTGGGATAAAAGGTAAAAAAAGAAGCGTAAGAAGTAAAAAAACGGGCTCTTCCGAGCCCGTTAAATGATATTAAAAATTTCGTCCGTTCCATCCCCAATCACTGACCGGATGATAGGTGACATACACCGCATCTCCCGGGATGTCCAGTTTCTTGGAGAACAAATCACAAATCTGTTCCGTCATTTTATCATAGGCCTCTTTGGGAGCATTTCCGTATAGGCTGACAGATACATAAGCCCCTTTTTCAAGTTTCTTTCCTCCAAGCCATAAATTATAATCGTCATCAATTCCCACCATTAAGTAGGTTTCCGACTTATTTAATGTCGTAATGAGTTTTCCCAACTCTTCTTTTAATTCCTCTTTGACTGCGTTGTTTACAAAAAATGAAATCTTTGAATCAATAAACGGCATATTCCACTCCTCCTTTATAATTATTCGAATTATCTAAATCGTATACTCTAACTCCATGAGTGTCAATTTCTATTCCTTTATCCTTAAAAATCTTTTAATGTCTCTTCCACCTGTTTTCCCGGCAGACCTACCACGTTTTCATAGTCGCCGTCATATTTTTCGATATACTTTGAGAAAATGCCCTGAATAGCGTAACTTCCGGCTTTATCTCTGCCCTCACCGGTTAAAATATATGCTTTTATTTCTTCGGGCGACATCTCTTTTACATATACATCAGTCTTTACAGAAAAGGTAGTCTTTTTTTCTGCAGAGCAAATCGTCACTCCGGTATAGACCTGATGCACGTTCCCCTGTAACAAAGAAATCATGCGATATGCATCTTCATCGTCCTTTGGCTTTTCAAGAATCTCGTCACCGTAAGCCACCACCGTATCTGCACCTAAGACTATCTCGCCCGGGAACTTTTCAAATACCGCCTTTGCTTTTCGCTTGGAAAGCTCTTCCACCAGTTTGGCAGGATGCATTTTTTCATGAGACTCGTCCACATCCGATACTTCGATTTTAAAAGGTATCCCATGATTTTCCAAGATTTCCTTTCTCCTGGGAGACGCCGATGCCAAAATAATTGTATTCATTTCATTCATCCTTTATACGTCCAAAATAATGGTAACCGGTCCGTCGTTTTCGGAGGTTACTTTCATATCTGCTCCAAACTCCCCGGTGCCTACTTCAAATCCACGGTTTCTGCATTCCGAAATCACAAGTTCATATAACGGAATGGATTTTTCCGGACGAGCCGCATCGGAAAATCCCGGTCGTCTGGAAGAGGTATCTGCAAAAAGTGTAAACTGGCTTACAATTAAAAGCTTTGCGCCTGCGTCTTTTGGATTGATATTCATTTTTTCATTTTCATCTTCAAAGATACGAAGACCGCAGATTTTATCTGCCATCTTTTTCGCCTGTGCTTCCGTATCATCCTTATGGACGCCAAGTAATACTAAAAATCCTTTATCAATGGATGAAACCACTTTTCCATCTATTTCTACGGATGCGGATAGCACCCTTGTTACTACTGCTCGCATGAAAATTCTCTCTTTCTATTTGTGTCGTACGACTTCAAATCGCTCTAGTTTTACTTCTTCATCCTCACGGATTCCGCCCTTTTGTCTTGCGATTTCAAGCTGCTCTTCTACGGTATCCACGCCCTCTAAATCCGGTAATAAAAGACCTCGTTTCGCTCCGCTTGATACGATGACACCATAACGCTTTGCATCCAATTCCGCAGGGGATGCTATCTCCTCCGGTGTCGTTAATACATCCACGTTAATCTCCAAAAACGGCAGTTCCTCCGCTGTAATAGGTGAAAACCGCGGATCCTTTGTAGAAGCACTGATGGCGTTTTGAATAATCTCTCCCGCCACACACTCTGTGGTAGGAAGGAAAGTTCCGATACATCCGCGGAGGCGTCCTTCTTTATGGATGGATACAAACACACCGGCTCTTTGATGGAACATCTCCGCCGGCAGATTCTTTGGAAACTCCAAAGCCTTTCTGCTTAAGATATAGCTTTCTATGGTCTGTCTCGCCAGATTTACATAGGCATCTGCGTTTTCTGCCAAGCCTTTCATCTTTTCTTTTAATTCGTGTTCATAAGCGATGCGAAATCTTCGATTCTCGTTTTCTTTTTCCGGATAAAAGGATGCGATTCCGTATCCTACTCCGGTCACATCCTGATGAGAATATACCTTTGCTTTTACATCATAGCCATCCAGTGCACCGGCCATAATCACAAAGGATTTATGACCGCATTCTGCTGCCCTTTCACAAAAATTTTCATCAAAAGAAAACATCTCACCAAAAGCTGCGTGCTCCGCCACATCCATAATACGCTTGTCATACTCCGGTCCCTCGGGTGCGAAGCCGTATGGTCCGTATTCCTGAAGCTTATGGGATAAGTCTCCACTTGCCACAAAAACTGTCTTTCGTCCGGTTTCTTCCACCGCTTTTTGAATCATTTCACCAAGACGATAATGATCCATAAGTCCCAGTCCGGATAAACCAATACGAATGATCTTTCCACCGGTATACTTCTTTCGAATAAACCACAAAGGAACCATGGTTCCATGATCTAACTCCGCGCTTCGTTCTCCAAGAATACCTGCAGGGAAACCCTCTTCATCAGCAAGTTCACAGATCTTATCCCGCAGTTCTTTGTCATAAGTTTCTTCAAATTTGACAGAAGAAGCACGGAACTGTCCGAAGTTTCCCTTTGCACCGCTTCCCGGAGAAATATGAAAATAATCGAAATACATAATGCTATGAGGGCTTGTAATGATAATCGTCTCCGGAGCAATGTCCACAATTTCATCCGCCACCGCCTCATAGGCACGAATGGTTTCTTCAATTTGTTTTTCTCCACCCTGTCCGATTTCCGGAACAATCATAGGTGGATGCGGTACCATAAAGGCAGCTTCAATACTCATAGTTTTCCTTCCCCTTTAGCAATTTCCTGTATATACATAAGTTAAAATTTCCATGGCCACATCTCGCAAATGATAAATCGTTTCCACGTTTGTGGCATCACGATCCGTCATTTGGAATCGTGGAAAAAAGCGGGATAAATGAAGCGGGATATCTTTTCCGATTTGCTTTCCGTTTGCATCCGTAAGCTCACTGATCCAACGACTTAATTCACGAATTTCTTCATCACTGTCATTTTCTCCCGGAATAATCAGCGTTGTAATCTCCACATAACAATGCTTTACCGCCTCAGCAATAAAGTCCATTACCATCTTTCGGTCACCTTTTAATACATCGCGATAATAGGCATCCGTAAATCCCTTTAAATCAATGTTCATGGCATCGATGTAGGGTGCGATTTCATGTAACACCGACATATCCGCCATACCGTTTGTAACCAGAACATTTTTCATGCCTTTCTCCGATACCAACTTTGCGGTATCCCGCACGTATTCATAGGAAACCAGCGGCTCATTATAGGTAAATGCTACGCCGATGTTTCCGTCTTTTTTATAATACTCGGCAGTATTCGTCAAATCTTCCGGTGACACATACTCCGCCTGCTTTGCAACAGCATCCGCTTCCTTTGACCAGGAAATCTCATAGTTCTGGCAAAAGGGACAGCGCAGATTACAGCCATAACTTCCCACGGAGAGAATCCTGCTTCCCGGATAAAACCGATTCAGCGGCTTTTTTTCAATGGGGTCTAGAGCGATGGACGTAAGCATCCCGTAATTTTCCGGAATAACCTTTCCGTCCTTACAGGTTCTTACCTTACAAAACCCATATGCGCCTTCTTCTATTTTACAATGTCTGTAACAAACGTTGCACGTAGCCATGGAATATACCCCGTATTATTTTAACCCTTCATCTGTTAAAGTATATATCTTCGTACATACTTCCTCAATATATTTTCTATCATGCGACACGCTGATTACGGCTCCCGGAAATGATGCAATCATCTTTCGAATCACCGGACCAGACAAAGGAGAAAAGTTTCTTGTTGGCTCGTCCAAAATCAAAACATTTGCATCCGAAAGACTCATTTTAAGTAATAACACCTTTGCCTTTTGTCCACCGGACAATTCCCGTATCGGATGATCCATTTCGTCAGCGGTATATTTTAAAGAACCAAGATATGTACGAATACGAGTATGTATCTCCTTATCTCCCGTATCATCTAAAAACTCCACCGGTGTAATATCCAAGTCCAACAATTCCTCGTAATTCTGGGGCATATACTGCGCTTTCAAATCTCTCCGTGACAGAAGTTCTTCCGCAATAAGCTTTAAGAGCGTAGTCTTACCTACTCCATTGGTTCCGACAATACATACTTTTTCCGGGCCTCGCACGTTCAAGTGAATATTTTTCGCCAGAATCCTTGAATCATCCGATGTTTTTAATTCTTTCAAATCGTAATCAAGTACTGTTTTCCCAAAAGGCATCTCAGAATCCTTTGATCCAAGTTTAAAAAAAATTGCTTCCTCTCGTTGCGGCATATCCGTCATATCTTCATCTGCTTTTTCAAATCTTTTCCCCATTGACTTAACGGTATGCATCTTATCTTTGAGATTTCTAGCAGCCTGCATCTTATCACCTAAGTCTTTTCCGGCTCCGTTAATGGTCTTCTGGGCATGATTTACACTTTGGAGAATTCTTTTGTATTTTTCATCTCGAAGTTTCTTTTCCCTACGATCGTTTAAGGCGTGTCTCTCCTGTGTTTGAAACGCATCTTCTCTTCTTTTTAGATAGTTTCTGTAATTATCTTTTACAATCGTGTAACGACTTTGGGTTTTTCTCATGATTTGCTCTATATGAACAATGACATTGGCAGTATTCTCTATCAATGTTTCATCATGGGAAATAAAAAGCACAATTTGTTTCCAATCGAGGATCAGTTTTTCCAAGAGTTCCAAAGTACTGATATCAATATCATTCGATGGTTCATCCAACAAAAGCACAGTCGGTTCATCCAATAATATTCTCATCAGTTGTGCTTTTACTTTCTCACCACCTGATAAACTTCCCATCATCTGTTCACTGTAAAAAAAGTCCATTGGTACCTGAAATCTGGAAGCCATTTCCGATAGTTGCTTCGGATTCTTATCGAAAAATCGTTGTGATTCGGCAAAAAACTCATATAACGTTTTTGACTTATCTATCTCCGGTAGTTCCTGAGGTAAATAACCTAAGATTTCTCCTCCGAAACTTTTTGTTCCTTCGCATTCAGCGTACGCATCTACAAGTTCCGATTGATAAATCCACTTTAAAAGAGTACTTTTTCCGTTGCCTTCCTCGCCAATAATTACCGCTTTATCTCCCGCGTTTAATACCATATTGAATTTATCAAGAATAATCCGCAAATCTTTACGATGGGTTATGGTTAAATCCTTTACCTGTAACATTTATAGTCCTCCATGTTGTAATAAAAAAGTCTGTTCTGCGTACGCAAAACAGACTCATACATCTATACCATAAGAGTTTAAGGCAAATGCATGATAATCTAGTTTAAGCGTACACAAAATAGCTGCCTGTAGCAGCTTCAAAAACCGTGTTCACTTAAGCCAAACTATCTATGATACATTCCTTCACCTAAACGCCAAGCGCTCTTCCTATTTTTCTTTCATCAGAATATCACAGCCAAGTACCAAAAGCAACGCTGCTTATTTAAAAATCTCCCAAAAGGCTACTGCGCTGGCAGCTGCCACATTTAAAGAATCTACTTCCTGCTTCATAGGAATGATAATGTTTTTATCGCAGATATCCAAGATTTCTTTTGATATTCCATGGTCTTCATTTCCGAGAATCACCACTCGCTTTTCTCCAACATCAGATAACTTGTTTAACTCTTCCGCATCATCTGATAAAGAAAGGGCCATCAATGTAAATCCTGCATTCTGTATTTCCTTCACCTGCTCCTTTTTGATAAAGGACCAGTCTACTTGAAACACGGTTCCCATACTTACTCTGGCAGCTCTGCGATATAGAGGATCTGCACATCCTTCCGTAAGAAGTACAGCATCCGCGCCAAGTGCTGCCGCTGAACGGAATATAGCGCCCACATTCGTAGGGTTCTCCACGTCATCAAGGAGAACCATTTTGCGGTTTGATTCTAATACATCGTTCAATTCCGGTAGCGGTTTCCTTTTCATCGCCGCTAAAATCCCACCGGTCAAAGAATACCCCGTAATCTCCTTCATCACAGAATAGGGTGCACAGTAAATCGTATCATCCTCGTCACAGAAACTCTTTACCGCATCCAATTTTTCTTCTTCCACAAAATAGGATTCTGCCACATAACCTGCTTTTAACGCACGACGAATGACCTTTTCACTTTCACAAATAAAAAGGCCAATCTGTGGCTCGTAAAATCTCTTTAACTGTTTTTCATTCAGTCCAAGATAAACAGATAATTCCTCTGAATCGAGACTTGTAACTCTTTTTACATTCATATCTTACATTCCACAACTCATGCGATACTCATCATCGTTATCCGCTTTTACATACCTGGCATTAAACTCCATATTGATATCACGAAGTTCTTTCTTTCCATCGATATAATCCTGATACATTTCAGCAAGTCCGGACATGCATCCATCGCAGTTTGCTTCAATATTTCCCAAGGAATCTCGCACGATTTTTTCGCGTTCTTCTTTTGTGGTATCTTTAATTAAATATGACATCTTATTAACCTTTCCAATATTAAAAATAGCCATCCTAACCTTGACGAGTGGACGGCTATTTTTGACTACTATTCGCCGGGTTGGGTGACACGCACTCACCTTCCGACTTCCTTATGCAAGAATTGTAGCTTTATAATTAATAATCCGCAAGGAATTCCGAAACACTTATGATTCTCGGATCTATTATAGCCGATTCCAAAAAATCTTTATCGCCGGTCAAAAACAAATCTGCACCTGCATTAAGCGCCGCTCTCAAAATAGGTCGATCCTTCTTATCTCGAATCAAAGCTTCCGTTTTCACTAAAGAATGAGGTGTGTCCACAACTTTAATTACAGAACTAGAAGTCTCAAGAAACTCATTCAGTTCCGTCATTTTATTAGGGAATTTCTCGCAAAATTTTCTTTTCAACTCATCAACCACATAACTACATGTTACAGGCTGATATGGTGAAACCAACGCTTTATTAAGCGCCGCTGCTGCCTGTCCCTTTGGAAATAGAATTGCAGATATAAAAATGTTAGTATCAATCATCACGCGCATGTATTAATTCTCCTTACGACGAGATGAAGTAATCCATTCTGCAATATCATCTTCAGAGAATAAATCTGCTTTTTTTGCTTCTCCATTCATTTGCTGTTGAAACTTCATTAAAGCATACGCAGCAGAATTGACAACGCGAACGCTATTTCCTTCTACAATAAAAGTCACACGATCCCCCGTGTCAATTCCTAAAACAGATCGAACATCCTTGGGAATTGTTACTTGACCTTTTGACATTACCTTTGCATCATTAGTAAAGCTTACAGCTGACATAGTACACCTCCTAAAAGTTGGAAAGTAGGAATTTCCTACTTTGATTATACTACGTTTTTATAAATATTACTAGTTTTCTCTCTGCGCCAATAGCCATGCCGTAATATGCATTGCCTGTTGGAATTTTCCTTCTGAAATCATATTTTCAATTTCATCGGAAGAGAATTTATAAACGTTCAAATACTCCGTTTCATCCAAGGATTGTCCGGAAACCTTTTTGCAGTTTTTTGCCACAAATAAATATCCGTAATTATCCGCCATGGTCGCATTGGACGGAACCGCCAGCAAAAACTTCCAATCATCGGATTCATAACCGGTTTCCTCTAACAGTTCTCTTTTTGCTGCGGAAAGGGCTTCTTCCGAAGAGGTATCCGAAAGCGTCCCGTATTCTTTTCCGTCTTTGCGTTCAATTCCCCCTGCAGGAAACTCTGTCGTCACTTCTTTAATACCTTGGCGAAACTGACGTACGCACAAATAATTTCCGTCTTCATCAGATGCTACTATTACTACATAATTTCTACGGCTATAACTGTAGTACGGTTCAAAAGTTCTTCCATCGGGAAATCGATATTTTGATTTTCGAAAATCAATCCACTCATCCTGAATGACGTGTTCACAGCTGACTTCTTCCCACTCTAAGTTTTCTATATTACTCATTTAAAATTTTTCTTCCTCTTCTAACTGAAACGTACGTCCACCGTCTTTCGTCATCATCGTAATTCTCCAGGAATCCCCGTCCCCGGGAGACTGTAGGGTAATGGTTCCCTCATTCTCATTTTGAAAGTTCATTTCCCTAGCGACTCCGGTTTGTCCGTCAAAAGGATCCTCATTTATTACCTGCCAACGATAGCCTCCATCCGTTGTCTTTTCAAAATCGTAAAACCTGCTTCCGCATGCCGCATCCGTTACAAACAAACGATATCCCGTCTTATCGTCAAGATAAAACACGCAAACATCTCCCTCTGTTTTATAGGACTCCTTTATCTTTTCCGGGGGCATGCCCTCCCAGTCCGAATAGACGGTATCTTCATGAAAAACCGAATCTTTCATATCATCTTCGGATTTTCCGTACAAATAGTCGTACTCGGTTATTTCCTTTACTTCGTCCTGTTCTTTTGCAGCTTCGATTTTTAGCTTTCTGTATCCAAAGTATCCTAGAAAGGCAACGATAAACACCAGAAAAAATACGCCGATTCCAATAAAGAAAAATTCCAAATTGGATTTATTTGTTTTGCTTATATAATCATGTTTTTCAAATTCTTGCATCGCTGTCCCTTATCGGCCACTGTTTCCAATAAGTGCCATAATAAAAAACCCAATCATAATTGCCCAGATGGCAATGTGTGCTCTTGCATACCGGTCAAAAGCAGCGCAATTATTCTTTTCATATTTCCTATATTTCCTCTTTAAAACGGCTGTGACTCTTAAAGATTATAAATTCCTCTGTATTTTGCCTCAATGTAATCAAGGAAATCATTCGGAGTAAGCTCTCTTCCGGTAATCTCTAAAATCCATTCCTTCGGAGTCTGACGGTCTGCCTTCCTCCAAACGTGTTCTTTCATCCACGCATTGATATTTTTAAGGCTTCCGGAACGGATTTCTTTTTCGACATCTAACTCCTCTTTCATGCGATTGTAATACATGGCATTGTACATATTTCCGAGAGCATATGCAGGGAAGTATCCGAATCCGTCGGACCAATGCATATCCTGCAGGCAGCCCTCTTTGTCATTTGCAGGCTCTACACCTAAATACTCTTTGTATTTCTTCTTCCAAAGTGCAGGCACCTCGGAAATATCAAGATTATTGTTCATAATCTCCTTTTCAATCTCATAACGAATAATGACATGGAAGGTATAGGTAAACTCATCTGCTTCCGTACGAATCAAACTTGGTGTTACAGTATTGATTGCTTCAAAGAACTCATCTTTTGTCACATCCTCAACTACCTGTGGCATACATTCTTTCACCATGTCATAAACCACATCACAAAAAGCACGGCTACGTCCGATGATGTTTTCGTAGAAACGGGAAACACTTTCGTGCTGTCCCATGGTCTTATTTGACACATGATGCTCCCAATTCTCACGTGGTGCATTTAATTCGAATAGTCCGTGTCCGCCTTCATGAATCACAGAATACAAAGAAGATGCAAAAGCATCGTCATAGTAGTGTGTGGTGATTCGAACATCATCGCGATTCAATTCCATGGTAAACGGATGCTCGCTTGTGGTCATGGCACCGCGGTTTAAATCGTAATCCATATAGTTTAATACTCTATATGCGAGAGCCTTCTGCTGTTCTTCCATTACTTTTCTGCTTAAGAAATCGGTACGGATCTCTTTTTTGCTTTCTGTGATTTCTTTTAACAGCGGAATCATACGCTCCTTGCAGGCACCAAAGATGCGATCCAAATCTGCTGTGGTAATGCCCTCTTCATAATCATCCAGTTTATAATCGTAGAGGCAGTCCTGTTTTAATTCCGGCACCTCACTCCTTAAGACTGCTATTTTTCTGTCCTTTTCGGCAACGGCCTTTAAGTCCTCTTCAAACATCTTAAAATCAGATGCTTCTTTTGCGCGAGACCAGGAAGCAAAGGCCTTTTGCATAATACGGGCAAACTCCAAATTCATCTCCGGTGTAATCTTAGAACTTTTTAAGATACTGCTACGCAACTCCTTCACAAGCGCACGATCAAATTCATTCCAGGTATCATCCATTTCCTCATAAGCTGCATTTACATGTGCCTCGAACTCTTCGTCCTTTATGAGTTTAAAACTCTCATTTGAAAAAAAAGCGATGGTTTCTCCCTGATCTGCCATTCCTTCTCTCGGGCAAATGGTCTCCAAATCATACTGTAAAACGCATACAGCATGACGATATTTTTCAAATAATTCCATTGTTTCATTAATTTTTTCCAAGTGTTGATTCATCGTTTCCATATTCCTTTCTTTTGGGAAAAAGTATCATCCCCTAATTCGACAGTAAGTATTATAATCGTTTTGAGAGGAAAAAAGAATGAAAACCGTAACACCGGATTTTTTGAAGACTTTAAAGAAAAAACGTTAACCTCCTTTTGCAGCACAAATCATTTTGACCACATGATCTGATTCTGCCATTAATTCTTCGTGGTGTGAAAGGATATAAGCTTCATTATTCTCTCCTGCTGCCTTTTCCATCGCAAAAGCTTTTTCGGAAACCTCCGACAATCCCAAGGTACGAAGATCACTTTTTAGTGCATGCACCATCACTCGGTACTCCTTCCAGTTTTTCTGTTCAAAAAGAGCCCTCATTTGTTCGGTTTTTTCTTCGTAAGACCGAACAAACAAGTCCAGAATTTCGAAATAGGTTTCCAGATTGTTTGCACAATAGGAAATACCCTTATCAATGTCTACCCCCGCATGCAAAAGACTGTCAATTTGATAGATGTTCAACCCCTTCTCCTCGGACATATCGACTGCTTCTATTTCGTCTTTATACGCACTTTGGGGTAAATACTTCTTTAGAATCTCTACCAATGAATCAATCGCTATCGGCTTGGACAAATAATCATCGAAGCCTTCCTTAAAGTACTCTTCGCGAGCACCCATAACCGCATTTGCCGTCAACACAATAATTTTTGTTTCCTTAGGTGCAAGAGATTTCTCACGTATCATATGTAACGTTTCGATTCCATCCATACCCGGCATCATATGATCCAGGAAAACGATATGATACTCATTAATTTCCAGCATGGAAATCGCTTCGGTTCCGGAAGAAACCAAATCCGGATGAATGTCGCAAAGTTTTAATAAATTGTTTGCCACCTTTCGATTTAAGCTATTATCATCGCAGACCAAAATACGTGCCGAGGGAGCTTTTATCAAATCCTCATTTGTCTTTCGTCTATCCTTCTTTTCCGCTGCTCTTTCAAAGGCACCGATTGGCGAAACATCAATAATCTCCTGGTCTAAGACAAAGAAAAACTCCGATCCCTCTCCGTAAGTACTTTCCACATGAATCTCGCTTCCCATCATAGCAAGAAGGGAGGAAACAATCGACATACCAAGGCCGGTTCCTTCAATATTACGATTTCGCTTTTCTTCGATTCGGGTAAAGGAAGTAAGCAGTTTATCCATATCTTCTTTTTTTATTCCGATACCGGTATCCTTTACGGACACAAAAAGCTTGATATGGTTTTTGTGTCGTTCCTCTTTTCTTATGGTAAGTGTCACCGAACCTTTTTCCGTATATTTCACAGCATTGGTCAAAAGATTCATGATAATCTGTGTGATACGAACGTCATCACCATTCATCACACTCGGCAAACTTTCATCCACGTCCACCTTTAACTCAAGGCCCTTGGATTCCGCTCTTTGGCTTACGGAATTTACAATGTTTTGTATCAAACTCACCGTGCTGTAATTTACCGGAATAATATCCATCTTTCCATCTTCAATCTTGGAAAAATCCAAAATCGAATTAATCAGAGCAAGAAGGGTATGGCCCGCAGAATTAATATTCTCTGCATATTCTAAAATCTCATTGTCCGAGGATTTCCGAAGAATCATCTCGTTCATGCCAAGCACAGTATTAATCGGAGTTCGTATTTCATGGGACATCTGCGCAAGGAAGGAACTCTTCGCCTTATTTGCCTCATCTGCCGCATCCTTCTTTTGCCGCAAGACCTGTGCCTCATATTCTTTTTTCATGGCATTGGATCGCATTTTCTCCATTTTGCCGGCGTTTAGTTGTTCATTCTTATATCCAAGATAATAAAAGAACATGATAAACAAAAAGATAATCAAAGAAACAATGATATTGATTAAAAGCTGGCTTCTGGTTTCCTCAAAAAGTTCCGAGTCGCTTACCACAATAACCACATACCACTGATGCAAAACAGATTGCACAAACAGTGTACATTTCTCCCCATCTATCACATATCGCAATGTTCCGTTATCATTTTTAACAATATCAAAAAGCAGTTCTCTGTCATAAATATCACCGACGTTTGCACCGTTTGCTTCCAAATCATGATGGGCAATAATCAAGCCGTCATAATTTATCACCATAGCGTACCCTTTACCTCCGATATTAATATCTTCCGTAAGGGTTTGCACATGGTTTACCACCATATCCAATGCAACCACATCTCGCTGTCTATAGTCATCAGCAGCGCCGCCGTCATCCAAAAGCTTACATATTGTAATTACAACCGAGCCTGTGTCCGCATCCACATAGGGAGATACAATAATCGTCTCCCCCTTCGCTTCTACTGCGGCCTTATACCAATCTCTTTCTTCTACCACATAACCCTTCGGGGGCACCCAGCCGGAGCCATCAATATACTCTCCGTCAATATAAGCATAAATTCCCGTAAAGTTCTCATCAAACTGTGCTGACTGATTCTTCGTCTGCTTATAAATATAGTCAACGATTTTTTCCCGCGGTTCCTTTTCCTTTTGCATCATCTCCACGGTGTCCGCCGTAACCCAAAGAATAGACCGTGCTACAGACAAATAGTTTTCCAGTTCATCCGAAGAAGAACGTACTCTCGCCTGACCATCCTCCAATGCACCGTTAACAGAAACCCGATAAAAAAGTTGAGACGTATATACAACCGATACAATCATCAAACTCAGGGTAATCAAGATAGTAAAGATAAAATTAAACCGACCCCATTTTTTTATTGTTTTATCAACCACACTCTCCGTCATAGAGCGATAGCGAACCGCCGTCATAACAATAATGACCAAAGTAAAACCAACCAATGCAAAGGAAATCATAAATAGCGTAATCGCAATCCTCTTTTCATCAGTGGCACCGCTTACCAATTCGTCCTTCATTTTATAGCCGACGATGTATCCGCCCAAGGTTCCGGAAATAATAATGAGGGCTATTGCAATCTGAGTAAACAGGTCAAATCTGTTTTCCTGTACAGTCTTTTCCCACACACATTCTCGTTGTTCGAAATCTTTTTTTACAGTCAATCCCAACAAAAGTAAAATCGCGCAGTCTCCGTATGAAAAATAATAATAGGGATTCAATACCTCAGAAGGCCAGTCATAGCAGGAAGCCGTCCACATGCCATACTCAAAGAAGATATGTAAAAAAAGTGTAAGATAAAACCATGGAAACGCGATATGTTCGGATTTGTGTTTTGCATAGTAGCAAATACTCTGAAGGCACAAACAGCTAACGGTTGTCGCAAGAACACCCTCCCAAATGTTATTAAAAATACCACCATACTGAATATAAATAAAGAATTGAATGATTCCCAGAGGAACGGGAAGAAACATAACCCAATGCTTATAAGACAGCACTTCTCCACGACGCATTTTTATAGCAAGTAAAACCAAAAAAACATAGCCAATGTTCCAGCCAAAATACGCCATCATGGCGGAAACATCCGGGGTTTTCCCTATAACAAGGGTATACGTGGTCCAATAGTAATCACTGAGCATATGTGTCAGGAAAAAAACAGAAAGAAAAAGCCATGCCCGCTTCGGTGTTCGGACATAGTTCATGAGCGAATAAAGACTGCCGATAACAACCACCAGCAGCGTTAATACGTTTTCAATCGTATCTATCGACATATGATATACCTCTTCCCCGTGTGAACCATTATACAATAAGAAACTAATAAAGGAAAGAAAAAAGAACCATTACGTATTTTCCATGCTTTGCAGGAAACGCAACGGTTCTTTCTGTAATATACTATTTCTTTACTAGCCCTGAAGTGCCTTAATAATGTTTGGAAGTTCCTCATCCACTTTATCATTGTCCAACTGGCAAGTACCGGCATTTGCATGACCGCCACCACCGTAAGACAAACACAAATCTCCGATATTTACCTTGGAGTTTTTGTTGACAATGGATTTTCCGATCATAACAGCGGTATTTTGCTTTTTAAAGCCCCATGCAACATGTACGGACATCTCTACTTCCGGATGCATTGCATAAATCATAAAGCGGTTTCCGGTATAGATGGTTTCCTCGTTTCGAAGGTCAATTACAACCACTTTTCCTTCCACACGGGCAATACGCTCTAACTGCTTTTTAAAAAGTTCCTGCTGTTCAAAATACAAGTCCACGCGTTCCTTTACATCCGGAAGTTTTAAAACATCTTCAATCGGATGCTCCACGCAGTAGTCAATGAGTTCCATCATCAAATCATAATTTGAAATTCTAAAATCATGGAATCGACCGAGTCCGGTACGTGCATCCATAATATAATTCATAAGAACCCATCCGCTGGGATTTAAAATCTCATCCACCGTAAAATCAGCACTGTCGCCCTTATCTACCGCTGTCATAATCTCCTCAGAGATACGCTTAAACGTATCGGCTCCACCATAATAGTTATAAACCACTCTGGCTGCGGACTTTGCTTCCCCTTCGATAATAAACTTATCTTTTGCCAATGCCGGATCCACACGGCGAAGTTCAGACTCATGATGATCGAATGCAAGTTTTACCCTCGGATCGAAGGGAAGGTTTGTTGTAATGTCATCCCCTGTCAGTTCCACCTTTCCATCCTGCACATCCTTTGGATGTACAAACTTGATGTCATCAATCATATCCAGTTCTTTTAACAGCATGGCACAAACCAAACCATCAAAATCGCTTCTGGTAACCAGTCTTCTGCTCATAGCAAATCCCCCTTAATAGATATAGTATATTCATTTTACCACTTTCTTTTAAAAATCACAGCCGTATTCCATAACGATTGTCAAATCGTCATCATGCATGATATCTTCCGGTGATACAAAATAACCTCCGTCACTGTCGATATTGATTCCGGCCTCCTTGTATGCCTGCCAAATCACCAGCGAACAGTTCGTAAGCTTGATATTCTTCTGAGTCTTTGACGCCAAAAGGGCATAGTCGATTCCGGTTAAATTCTCTTTTGCATAGTTGGCAACTTCCGCCCGTTCTTCTTTGGAAAGGTTTTTGGGGCGAACAATCACATAGGCCGGATACTCACTCCAATGACCGATATTTTCAATACAAGAGGGCTCACCGTAAGTCATGGCTTCTAAGACATCTCCGGTTTTTGCATCCAACACAAGACCCGCATGTCCGTATCTCCAGCCTCCGATATAACTGGACAAAGTGATTATGATATCTCCCTCTTCCACAACAAAAACCGTCTTTTTCCCTTTATGATCCGTCACCCGTTCTAAATGGCGGACCATCTGAAGTGGAATATTTTCAACTTCCGGAATCAAAAAAAAATGTTCCTGAATCGTTGATAACAGGTACATTTTTTTTAAATCTATCAAACTTTCCACCCCGGCTTTTGCAACGCCGGTCTGCAGATATATGGTTTCTAAATCCTCATCGGAGAGGTCCTCCATGGAAGTCACATTTGTATATTCAGAAATATCCATGCGCTCCACTCTCGGTTCAAAGAAAGTTTTGTCTCCTCCGTCCGCCCTTACCAAGTCAAAAAAGAGCAGTCCGCAAACAGCAAGAATCACCAGCACAGTACCGATGGAATTTTTGATATGTCTCTCTCGTTTAAACTCACGACTCTCTTCATTTTTAAATCCGCGAATAAAACCGGGGAAATTACGATAAAGCATAATTAAAAAAGAAAGCGTCATCACACCGGTTGCCGTCCATCCCTTTTCCGCAAATGCAAAAGGAATCTCAAATATGGTAATTAACACCGCGCCAAGTGGTAATAATCCGGTCAGCACCGTGATGATTCCGCCTGCCACAGCAGATACAATACCACCAAAGGGCATATAAAGAATAATCCATGCACAGGTGACAGCCACACCTTTTCCACCTTTAAACTTCCGCCATACCGGGAAATTATGTCCGAGCAATACGCCAAATCCGGAAAACAGAGCCGCCTGATCGCCGATGTTCTTTGAAAAAAGGAGCATGCAAAGGCCCATAGCAACGGCAGTCTTTAAAATATCACCAAATAATACGATAAATCCCGGCACCTTTCCGATACGCGCCATAACATTGGCCATACCCGGGTTTCCCGTGCCGATTTCGGAAATATCCTTTCTCGTCCAAATCTTTGCCACAAAATATGCAGTTAAAAACATACCGCATACATAGCCAATTAAAATGCATAATAGTGTTATTTTCATATATCCTTCCAAATCTACGGAAACATACCGAAATCCTATCCAAATCCTCTCCGTGAAGACGAACACGAAACTGACGGAATCCATGATTCTTTAGAACTTCTTCCGCCCGTTCTATCATGAAAAGTGATTCATAGAATTCCTCTCTCTGTTTCAAAAAAACTACATCCATTATACAGGAATTTGTTTCATTTTTCAAAAAAACCGACATACGACGCCATGTGTCGCATATCGGTTTCTTATTATTGTTCTCTTGTTTGAACCAGTTTTTCTATGTCGTTTATGTTTGGCATCACCCGAAGTGCACCTTTTACCCGTGTAATCAAGGAGGCCGCCGCATTTGCAAAGGTAAGCATTTCCTTTAGCTTTTCTTCATCCAATCCGTCGAGACCAAAGGTCAAAAGATAATGAATCACACAGCCGCAAAAAGTATCTCCCGCACCGGTTGTTTCAATCGTTTGATTCGAAAGAAAAGGGGATGCTTCGGTAATGATTGTTTTGCCGTTATAATTGTAGTACGCTCGGCTTCCGTCGCGTCCCATGGATACTGTTATCAAAGGAATATCAAAGTTCTCGCGAATCTTTTCTACACCTTTATCATAATCCTCTTCTCCGGTCAGCCATTGAATCTCATTATCCGAGATTTTTAAATAGTCACAGTACTTCATACCGCACAAAATCTGCTCTTTTGCCTCGTTTAAAGAATTCCATAACGGTTCTCTTAAGTTCGGGTCAAAGGTAATCAGCGCCCCGTTTTTCTTTGCTTCTTCCACAGCACAAATCGTGGCCTGTCTGGGCATTTCATGGGTCATGGATAGGGTGCCGAAATGAAACACCCTGCTGTGGGCAATCAAATCCATATCCAGTTCCTCTTTGTGAAGCATCATATCCGCACCGGGATTTCTGTAAAAGGAAAAATCCCTGTCCCCGTCCGGAAATGTTTCCACAAAAGCCAGTGTTGTCCGAACCTCCGGGTCTTTTTTCAGATTCCTTGTGGAGATTCCCACCTCGTTTAGTGTTTCCTCCAGTTTTCGTCCAAAGATATCGTCTCCGACTTTTCCGATAAAGGCAACCGAGTGGTCAAATCGTTTCAGCATCGCCAGAACGTTGCACGGAGCGCCTCCCGGATTTGCTTCAAACAAATCGTTACCGTTTTCTGATTTTCCGTTATTTGTCATGTCGATAAGCAGTTCGCCTAAAGCCACCACATCCATGTTTTTTTCCAATGAAATAACCTCTCACACCAATCGGTGTTTTCTTTTATTTAAGCGTATATTTTGTAATGCTAATCTTTACATCTTCCGTCGTACCAAAATAGATATCCTCACAGGACAAATCCGTGGAAAGGCTTGCCGTCATGGCATAAGCCCCGTCTTCAAAAAAGGCCTCCATGCTGAAGCGGTCCAAAATCAGACGCATCTTTATTTTTCCGTCACGAAATGGGATATGTGCACGTCTCTGGTGTACCACCGCTCTTCTTGAGCCGGAAAATTTACGGTCAATTTTTATAATGTTTTCCTTCGGGCGAAAGACAATATCGGTATGAAACTTTTCGTTGCATGCGACTGAAAGCGTAAATTTATCATACATACAAGAAACATCGAAAGGAGTTATTTCAAGTTCCATATCGATACATCTGCCCTTTATACCATCCAGTGAAACCGCATCTGTTAAGGTTTCGGAGTTCTTTTGACAAAGTTCTTTTTTCCCGGTTATCTTATAATCAATGTATTCCACCTTATCCGTCCGCATATCCATAATCTCCCGAATCGGGTTCTGATATAAGCGGTTGTTTTTAATGTGAATCTCGCGCGGAACAGACATCTGTCCAAACCATGGTTCGTTACGGTCATGGGCACCTGCTGTATCCCAGTTTTGCATCCAGCCAATCATAACCCGGCGGTTATCCCTGGTAAGAATGGTCTGCATCGCATAAAAATCAATGCCGTAATCCACCGCCTGTACATGGTCTTCCGTAAAGGTATCGGTGGTATCATCATAAGAACCGATTAAACACAGGTTTCCGTTTCCATTGTGAAATTCAAATCCCTCCGGAAGCATGTCCTGAGGGCTCGTAAAAATGACTGCCGAACCGTCCAGTTCGAAGAAATCCGGGCACTCCCACATAAGTCCATAACGTCCGTTATTTTTGGCAAATATCTTTTCAAACTCCCATTTGATTGCATCAAAGCTGCGGAAAAGCATGAGTTGTCCGCTGCCATCCTCTGCCCTGTTTGCTACCAGACAGCGATAGGTACCATCGGATTTTCTCCAGATTTTCGGATCGCGAAAATCTGTTTTGCTGCACCCATCCGGAATCACGTCCGTTCCCATCACCGGGTTGTTTTCATATTTTTCATAGTCCATTCCATCGCCAATGGCAATGCACTGGGTCTGGAATTCTTTCATATTTCCGTTTTCCACGGTTTTTTTCATGACACCGGTATACAACAAAAGCTGTCTGCCATCCGGCAAATCGATGGCGCTTCCTGAGAAAGCGCCATCCTTATCATAATATTCATCCGGAGCCATCGCGCATGGAAGGTACTCCCAATGAAGCAAATCATCGCTTACGGCATGTCCCCAATGCATTGGACCCCAATTTGCATCATACGGGTGATACTGGTAAAAGAGATGATATTGGTTGTTATAAATGCTAAACCCGTTTGGGTCATTCATCCAACCTACCCGGGGGGAAAGATGAAATTTTGGTCTTTTTTCGTCGGGAATCAACTTTGCATAAGTCTCTTCGTATTTTCTTGCCTCTCTAAGCGTCTGACTGTTCATAGGTTTTCCTTTCGGCTTTCGTTTATCTTTTAGTTTGCGTAGTACGCATCCAGATATTTCTGGTAAATCTGTAAATAATCCTCTACACCGTAGCTTTCTACCTGTTCCAGATAAGCATTCCAGCTTTCATCGGTAATACCGTCTCTGATAAATTCCGCTTTGCTGGAATTCAAGTAAGAAACCAAATCTGTCTGAATTGCAGCTAATTTTTCGGTATCTTCAGATGACATAAACACTCTCGGATATACATATTTATTATGCATATCATCGGTATAGTAATCCTTAATCCAATCAAGACGATACTGTGCATCATCCGGGCAGGTTACATATACATCATAATACTCATCCAAAATTGCAAGCGGTCCGCTGACACATTCAGCTTCACGGACCTCAACCGGAGAAGCATCACCAAGTGGTGCATGTTTCAACATCGGCTCTCCGTCTGCATTTTCACTCAATTCGAAAATATCAAACTCATCATCCTCACCATAGGTTCCCCAGTTATTCTGTGGAGACTGGAAGGGATCATACATTTTATCTAACCAAGCACAGATTAATGCCGGGTTTTTGCATACGCTTGTTACCACGCAGCGACCTCTGTCGAATCCGGAAGTAAATGAACCATTCTGCGGTGTAACGTTTACAGTATCTGCCTTTAATGCCTTAAGCGGTACATAGTCATTGATGTTATCAATGTTTGCAACGTCCCATGAAAAGCATACGCCATATCTGTGAGACTTACCCTTTGCAACGTAAGTAGACCAGTCCTGTGTAAAGCATTCCGGATCGATTAATCCCTCATCATAAAGCTTGTGCAGCCATTCAACGCCTTTTCTGAATCCCTCTGTGGTAGCGGTACAAACAACCTTTTTGTCATCGGTAACTGCAATATGCTGTCCCATATCCACATCGCCGATTCCGTCGCCGAAACCGTTAATCAAAAGGTTCGGATCCTGATCATTTACAATGCAGGACATTGGGATAATATCTCCATCAATACCGAATTCCTGCTGTAATTCAGGAGCATGCTCCTGAAATGCAAGTAATACCTGTTCAAATTCATCCACAGTTGTCGGAGTTTCAAGTCCGAGGAAATCCAGCCATTTCTGGTTGATAAATGTCATGTTGTTTCCAACTGTCTGAATCGCTGTTTTTTCAGAACCAAGCTGTTCAATCCACGGAAGTGCCCAGATATGTCCGTTTTCATCGGTACACATGGTGCGATATTCCGGATACTTATCAAATACAGCCTTTAAGTTCGGCATATATTCATCAATATATTCTTCTACAGGAATGATGACTCCTTGATCACCGTAGCGAAGCAAATCGCTGTCGCCAAAGCCTGCATTAAACACAAAATCCGTAAGTGTATTGGCATTTGCCATATTAAGGGAAATCTTGTCTCCCCACTGGTCGGAAGGAATCGCCGTCCACTCTACATGTACGTTGGTTTCCTCTTCCAGTCTCTTAAAGATGGTACGATTGTTCGGTTCTTCTTCCGTTCCGGTTGGATAGCTAATCATACCGGTAATGGTAACCTTTTCTGCCATTGGAATCTGTACATCTTCCACAGCAACGGAGCCGGCTTCACTGGCACCGTTTCCTTTTCCGCCTTTTCCGCAGCCGCTAAAGGCTGTTGCCACCATAGTTGCAGCCAATGCTGCAGCTACTACACGTTTTGCGATTTTCTTTTTCATTTTTATCCTCCTCTTTATATAAGCAGCTTTTTGCTGTTATAAACCTTAGCCCTTTACGGAGCCTACCATGATACCTGCATCAAAATACTTTTGGAAAAACGGATACATAACCAAAAGTGGCAGACTCGAAATAATAATTGTAGAATATTTTAAAAGTTCTGCCAGACGGGCTCTTTCTGCCGTTGACTGCATATCCGCAATCATGCCTGCATCCGGCTGGTTCTGAATCAAAATTGAGCGAAGCACCAGCTGCAGTGGCTGCTTCGATGCGGAATTCAAATAAATCATCGCATCAAAATAGCTGTTCCACATACCCACAAACTGCCACAGGCAAAGCACCGCAATCACCGGAGTACACACCGGAAGCAATACCCGGAAATAAAGTACAAGCTCGTTGGCACCGTCCACTTCCGCAGCCTCGCGAAGCTCACTTGGAATACCACGGTAATAGGTACGGGCAATTATCATGTTCCATACGGAAAATGCACCCGGAAGTACTACTGCCCACATGCTGTCCAAAAGCCCGAGGTTGCTGATTAAAAGGTAGGTAGGGATGAGTCCCCCGCCAAAAAACATGGTAATCATAAACAATGCATTAAAAAACTTTCTTCCCCGAAATTCCGGAAGGGACATTGGATATGCACAAAGCATTGTGATTGCCACTGATAAAAACGTAAATACCAGTGAGTAAATCACGGCATTTTTAAATCCAATCCAAATCTGTGCGTTGGAAATTACCCGTTCATATGCTGTCAGCGTCCATTTATCAAAATCAAATGTAATTCCGGTATTCTGTAATGTAACCGGATCCATAAAAGAAGCGACAACAATGTATACCATAGGAACAATGATTGCCACAACAAACAATCCCAAAATAATATATCCAATCAGCAAAAACGCTTTGTCTCCGGTGGAATGGCTGGAGAATGAATTCAATTTCCTATTTGTCTTTTCCATAACATCCTCCGTCCTATAATCCCTGACCTTCATTTAACCACTCAACAATTTTATTTACCGTTAAAAGCAAAATAACGTTGATAATGGTGTTAAACAATCCCACCGCTGTGGAATAACTGTAGTTTCCGTCAATCAACCCCTTCTTATATACATAGGTTGCAATGATTTCAGATGCGCCTAAGTTTAAGTCGGTCTGTAATGCGTATGCTTTTTCGAACCCGATACTCATAATGTTTCCGGCCTGTAAGATAAACTGGATTACAACCATATCCTTTATGGCCGGCCACTCAACTGCCTTAATCTGCTGGAAAATATTGGCCCCATCAATCATGGCAGCTTCCTTTAATTCTTTTGATGCATTTGACAAAGAGGCGGTGTACATAATGGATGCCCAACCTGCTCCCTGCCAGATACCGCTGATAATATAAATCGGTCGAAAAGCTTCCGGTAAAGTTAAAAAGTTGATGGTGGAATGGAACATCAAATTTACCGGTCCCGTTACAGAAAGTAAAATTCTGACCATACCGCAAAGTACGATGACCGAAATAAAATTCGGCATATACAGAATCAACTGAATCCTTTGTTTTATTTTGCTACTTTCAATTCGATTCAAAAGCAATGCCAGAATAATCGGAATCGGGAACCCCCACAACAGCCCGTAAACACTTAACTTTAATGTGTTTACCAAGTACGATAAAAAATCCGGTGAAGATAAAAACTGTTGGAAATATTCCAATCCAACCCATTCACTTCCAAAAAATCCCTTAAAAGGACTGTATTTTTCGAAAGCAATCAATATTCCTCCCATCGGCGCATATCGAAACAATAAGGTTAAGATGAGTGCCGGTCCCAGAAAGAATACATACAATCTCCAATGATGTACAACATACGTAAGTGTATCCTGTACCTTTGATTCTTTCTTCATTTCCCCTCCTTAGGTTCCTATGTGATGCATTTGTCACATTTATCACAACTTGTTTACGCATTAACTATAACACGTTTTACATTTGTGTCAACGGGAACTTTTATATTTGTAAAAATCAAACAATGGGTTTTTTCTCTTTTTGTAAAAAATGACGCAGGGATTTTTACATTTGACAAAATTGATAAAACAAACTATCATAGTCATGGAGGTTCTGATGAAGGTGTTGGACTTTTACATTTTAAAAGTACTGATACACTTATCAAACTTTTCATAAAAAAGAATTACTTATATTTAGGAGAAATACGTGATATGGCTAACAAAGTAACCATTCAGGACATTGCGGATGCGCTGGGGGTATCCAGAAATACCGTTTCCAAAGCGATTAACAACACCGGCATACTTGCGGAAGCTACAAGAGAAAAGGTTTTGGCAAAAGCGATTGAAATGGGATACAAACAGTTCTCTTATGCATCCTCCACTGCGGATATCTACGGCGGAGTAACACAAAAGCGACCGGTTGTCGCCGGCGAAATTGCATTTTTTACCGGAGGATTTTTGGATAATTCCCATTTTGCAACCACCATGCTGGACAAGTTTCAAAATGAAATCACACATTTGGGTTATCGTATGACCATGCACCGGGTAACCGCAGACAATCTTGAAAAGCTGGTACTTCCGCCCAGTTTTGACCCAACCAGAACGCAGGCCATCATATGCGTGGAAATGTTTTATTATCCCTATTGTGAAATGCTTGCGGATTTAGGACTTCCACTGCTTCTCGTGGACGCTCCCGTAGCCAGCTACAGTCACCGGTTAAAAGCCGACATTCTTATGATGGATAACTCCGCCGGTATTTTTAACCTGATATCCGACATGCGAATCCGTGGATTAAAGCGTATCGGATTCGTCGGACAGATGAATCACTGCCGTTCCTTCTTTGAACGATACATGGCATTTCGCAACGCCATGTATCTAAATGATTTGCCGATTGACGAAAACTACTGCCTAACGGATGTATACCCACACGGCTCAGAATATTACAGTCATCTGTTTGATGCGGTTTCTTCCTTAAAGGAAATGCCGGACTTGTTTATCTGTGCCAATGACTTTATCGCCATCGATTTAATCAATGTCCTAAAATCCTTAGGCTTGTCCTATCCAAAGGATGTACGGATTTGTGGATTTGATGATTCCGCAGAGTCTAAGGTCATGACGCCGGCTCTTACCACCTGTCATATTCATACACAGATTATGGGGTATACCGCTGCAAACCTTTTGCTTTCCCGCATCGAACAACCGGATTTGAACTATCGCACCGTCTATGCGGAAACCGATTTGATTTACCGTGAATCCACGGAGTAAACATTGATAAAGGAGTTCTTATGCGAAATCTTTTAAACTATGACGGACCTGTATTTCGTTTCATTACAAAAATCGTATACAGCGTCTGGTTAAATATTCTCTGGTTCATATGCTGTATCCCCATAGTTACCATCGGTGCATCCACCACTGCTCTATGCTACTGCTGTCAAAAGATTGCACGGGACGAGGAAGGATATGTGACGCGTTCTTTTTTCCATGCATTTAAGAACCAGTTTAAAAAAAGCACCATCATCGGAGTCATTATGACTCTTGTGGGAATCGCACTTGCCGTTGACGGATATGCTCTCTACCATCTGTGCTTTACCTCTGCGTTTTGGACGTTTTTAAGTGGGGTTTTGATCGTCGCACTCATTGCATATACCATTGTTTTGTTATGGGTTTTCCCTCTTCATGCACGCTTTGATAATACCGTGCCTGCACTGTTCAAAAATGCCATCATGATTGGTATGCGATTTATCGTATGTACCGCTTTGATGTTTTTTGTGTTTTTTTGTATGGGTGCACTGATTTATTATATTTGTACCCCCTGTATTATTTTCGGAGTCGGCACCTGTGTGATGCTAAACTCCATGATTTCCGGGAATATTTTTATTCAGTTGGAACAAAACCAGGTTTAGAAGGAATGCTGCCATGAAATCATCCACTTTTTCGGAATTTCAAAAACTAAGCCGAAAGAAAAAGCTACAGTACATCCGGGATTATTACAAAATCCATATCATCGCTGCTGTAGCTCTTATTTGCATTCTTTTTTCCATCATTACCACCATCTGTAAAAATAAGTCTGTTGATTTGTACACCGCTTATGTAAACGTTGCCGTTTCCGACGAATTTACAGATGAACTCTCGAACACATCGAAACTGTCCATCACAAACTATACAAACCTTTTGATTACAGAAAATCCTGCAAGCGAAAATCTGGAATACGCCTACGCTTCATCCATGAAGTTGATGGCAGCCATTTCCGATGACAAATTAGATATCATCATCGCCGACAGGTACGGGATTGACATGGCCGATTCCAATGGTTATCTCTTGAATCCAAAGGAATTTCTGGCAGATAATCCTACCTTGTATTCACGAATAGAGCCTTATTTTATTTATGACAAAACCGGCATTCCCTACGCCATTGATTTATCTTCCTGCGACCATTACAAGAGCGCCGGATTTTCAGATACGGTATACCTCGGCATTGTCGCCTCTGATACCAGACAAAAAAATATTCTGACCTATCTTGAATTTCTGTTCTTACAGTGAAATTTGCATCCCCTATAACTTCACTATTTTTAAGATTATATAGTTGCATTATTTGGTTTTATGCAATATAATTATGCAAAATATATCAGAGATAATGCCTGTATGAATCATATCGGAGGATTTTATTTATGGGAACTTTTTTAGATGATGTAAAAGCCAGACGCTCTGTTCGCACTTTTGACGGAAGGAAACTGTCCGAATCAGATTTAAATACACTTTTTGACATTGCAAAAAACATTGATAATCCGTATCACATCCCGGTTACAATCGCATTTTTTGATGCAAAAGAAAAGAACTTATCCAGTCCTGTGATTTCCGGCGAGCGGGATTATGTAACCGCAAAAGTAACTGCCGGACCAAATGCCGATGTTGCCTACGGATACTCATTTGAAAAATTTTTACTTGCCGTACATAAAATGGGACTTGGAGGAGTCTGGATTGGTGGAACCATGCCAAGAGAAAAATTTGAAGCCGCAGCCGAGCTAAAAGACGGAGAAATCATGCCCTGCATCAGCCCGATTGGATATATCGCTTCAAAAATGAGCATCAAGGAATCCCTGATGCGAAAAGGAGTAAAAGCCGATATACGCTACAACTTTGAACATTTATTCTTTCAAGATGATTTTTCCACTCCTTTATCTGAAGCACAGGCAAAGTCACTTGGACTTTTTGATGCATTCGAGGCTGTACGCTTTGCCCCGTCCGCTGTCAATAAGCAGCCCTGGCGACTGGTTGTTTCCGACAATTGTGTTCATTTCTACGAGAAAAAAGACCGGGGATATGACACCGGAGTCTATGATGTACAAAAAATCGACATTGGAATCGCTATGTATCATTTTGAAGAGGCCCTGCGTTTTGAGGGGAAATCACCGGAATTTATCATTTTAAATCCCGGTATTGCAATCGACGAGAACATGGAATATATCTCCAGCTACAAATATGCTTAAAAATTACGTATTAAAATTTTCATTACGCGGTGCTGTGTTTGTGGCATTTCGAGGACAAGTTGCTGTTTACCTGCTGCGTACGCAAGAAAGCTCAGGGCTACTCTACTGTATGCAGTTGGTGGCAACAGTACTATCATTTTCTGGCAAACCAGTCAGGAACTTGATGAGACAGTCTAACAAGGCTACCGTCTTTATATATTGCAAATCTTCTAAAATTTTCTGTGTTATCATATACTGCAACAAGATTACAAAGAGGAAGAACTCTCCAGAAAGCTTCTAATGAAGCGATATATCTTCTTTCGATATCAGCTTCAGCTACTCCATGTCCACCTTGTGATACTCTTTTTGCAACACGCTCTTTTGCAATTTCAACACTATCTAATCCAATATAATGCATTTCAATTAAATAGCCATTCTCTTTTGCCCTTGTAATATTTCTAATCACCGAATTACCACACAATGTAGTTTCTTGGTTAAAACTTACTCCCTTTTCAATATATGAGTTAAGAAGCGAAACTGCTCTTTTCCCTGCTTTGAAAATATCAGCCAGACTCTTCCAATCTCCTCCGGATTCCTTAAGTATCTCATCCGCATTTACTCTGTTTTCACATTTAAGATCCGGATCAAGCTGATATAACGTAGATTTACCTGCGCCATTAACTCCCGCAACTATAGTAAACTTTTTCATCTACTCAAAAAAGATTCCTTTCAACTACTTCTTTTTGCCTTCTCTGAAGTAAAAAGTCTCCCACCATCTCATAAAAATCTTTTTCTTCTTCAGTTTCACTTTCAAGTACAAGCTGTAAAGTGTCCTTAGGATTTAATTTAGCTATTTCTTTATAGATATCACTATATTTTTTTACATCACACATA
>DAIMGJ010000014.1:0-63317 GCA_036723975.1 Lachnospiraceae bacterium | reverse complement strand
ACGAGACGACCAAAGTCGTCTCGTAAAAAAGTCTAACTTTGAGGGGTCACCTCAGTTCCAAGTCTCTTTTTGTGTGTAAAAAATGATGTTAGTACTGAAGCATATTTTTTGCCCGTAAAAAGTAGTAAGCATGATTGGAAAGTACTTCCTCCGGCGGTACCTGAGTGGCATTGACCTGTTGAACCATATCGCTTAGAGCTTCCAGGCTGATGTCACTTGACATGGGGATGACCAAAACCTCGTGGATGGATGAGGGGATTACGTACAAGTCCTGATTCAAACGTTCGGAAAGCCCTTTTAAATACTCCGGATAGCAGATGACCCCGGCTCCGTGAAAACGTCTGATATTTGATAAAACATACATGGGAAATGCCGGAGTTAAGTCCGAAAACAATGCTTTGTCCTCTTCCGGAATCATATCATCCACCAGGTCCTCCAAGGGAAGACAGTCGGGACTTAAGGTCTGATAGGTATTTTTCTTAGCAATATCAAACAACTCCTCTTTGGTAATATTCCACAGGGTAAGCATGTTTTTGTGGATTAAGACGGTGCCAAAGTGTTCTCCGCTGATGTTTATCATAACGGAAAAGACGATGGCCAAATCCAAAAAGGGAAGGAAAGGTACATCCTCCAAAAGAACCGCGTTGGAGTTTTGATTGATTAATCGAAAAATAATCCGATCCTTTACCGCTTCGAAATCATTGAACATGTCCGGGTCAAAGTCCGGAAGGTGCTTTGCCTGCTCGTATTGGCAGATGATTTTGCCTAAGATGCTTTCTTTGGTTTCTCCCTCTGCCAACAAATCATAGTAATCGTTTAGGTATAAATTGGGTGAAACCCGAGAACCGTTTTCACAGATGACGAGCCCGTCCAACAGAACTCCGTTATTCTTTGTAAATGTGGAAAGGTGCACGGTGGCACATGATTCGTAGCGCGCAGCTACTTCCTGATAGATATAGTCTTTAAATTCTTGATATGTCATACTTCCTCCATATGGACATATCAAAAAGGGAATGGATTTAAAGTGAGAACATTTTACCATTGGAATCTTGAAAAATCAATCGGTCAAAGCATATAATGATATCGAGAGGGTTATCATGATTAAGAATTGCTTGAAATGCGGGAAAATTTTCGAAGATTTTTTGGATTTGTATAAGCTCTGCCCCAACTGCCGGGAGCAGGAGTATGACCTTTTGCGCAAAGTAAAGGACTATTTGTGGGATTATCCGGGTACCACGGAGGCAAAGCTTCGGGAACTTTTTGGGGTAACCCACGAACAGGTGACCAAGTGGCTTCGGGAGGAGCGACTGGAGATTACACCGGAGTCCAACATCAAGTTGATGTGTGTACGATGTGGAAGTGCGATTCTAAAGGGAAAGTACTGCGATCATTGTAAAAAGATTGTGGGAGACGAGTTGGCATCTTTGAAAAAGGATATTGCTCCAAAGCAGGATAAGCAGATTTATTCCATGATTGTCGATAAAGATTTTGCCGGTAAAATGCATTTTGCAAACGGTGGGGAAAAGAGCGGGTCAGGTATCTAGCCGAATCGCTAGGACATGAAATGCATTTAAGGGAGGCTGTAATGGATACAAAGGTTATGCTTGATATCAGAAACTATTCCAAAAGCTATGGTGGAGACAAGAAAGCGTGTGATGATGTAACGATTTCTGTGGAAAGCGGAGACATTTACGGATTTATCGGACACAACGGTGCCGGAAAGTCCACTACCATTCGTGCGGTGGTGGGAGTGTTGGATTTTGATGAGGGTGAAATCTTTATCGACGGACACTCTGTAAAAGACGATCCCATGGCATGCAAGAAGATTACCGCATATATTCCGGATAACCCGGATTTATATGAGAATCTTACAGGGATTCAGTATTTGAATTTTATTGCAGATGTATTTGAAATCGATGGGAATAAAAGACAGAAACTGATTCAAAAATATGCGGATATGTTTGAAATTACGGATGCATTGGGAGATGCTATCAGTTCTTATTCGCATGGTATGAAACAGAAGGTGGCGATTATTTCCGCTTTGATTCATGAACCGAAGCTTTTGGTTTTGGATGAGCCGTTTGTGGGATTGGATCCTAAGGCCTCCTTTACTTTAAAGCAAATTATGCATGATATGTGTGAACAGGGAACGGCGGTATTTTTCTCTACCCATGTCTTGGATGTGGCAGAAAAACTTTGTAATAAGCTGGCCATTATCAAACAGGGCAGAATTATTGCCTCCGGTTCCATGGAGGAATTGACGAAGGGGCAGTCCTTGGAGGAAGTGTTCTTGGAGGTGGAAGATGAAGAAACAAAGTAAGAACCGGATATTGCTTCGGACCTTACTTTTATCTACCAGTTTACACAACATCGGAAAGCACAGTAAGGACCCAAAAAAGAAAAAGAAGGTTACGGGCGGCTATATTGGAATAATCCTTTTATATGCCATGTTAATCGGCTACAGCGCAATGGTTTCCGTTGGCCTTGGGGCTGCCGGTTTCGGGGAGGCGATTCCGCTTATGGGAGCCTTGATTGTTTGTGGGATGTCCTTTATTTTTACCCTTCTTCGTACCAACGGATATTTGTTTAATTTTAAAGAATACGATATGCTAATGGCCCTTCCCTTTGAAGTAAAGGACGTGGCGGCTTGTAAATTTTTATACATGTATGTAAAGAGCCTGCCATGGTATATCAGTATCGTGTTTGCAATGATGATTGGATATGGCATCTTTGAACGACCCAATGTACTTTTGTATCCCGTTTGGCTGATTCTTAGCTTGTTTTTACCGATTATTCCAATGCTTCTTGCGGCATTTGTTGGATTTGTGATTGCAAAACTGTCTTCGGGATTTGAAAAGAAAAACATTCTTCAGACTGTGCTGACACTTGTTTTTGTTCTCTTTTGTTTTTCATTGCAGTTTATTATAGATGCAATTTTTAAAAACAATGGTCCCATGGAAGTGGCGGAAAAAACCGCAGATATTACAAAAAGTATCGGAACTTATTATTTTCCTGCGGTTTGGTATTCCAACGCGGTGTTGTATTTGTTCCGAAAACCGTTTCAGGGACTTTTGTTTGGAGCCATATTTGTATTTGCTTCCGTGGCATTATTTGAAATTGTATTTATTCCGGTAAGCAAGTACTATCGTCAGATTAATTCTGCCATGAAGTCCCATGGGGCAAAGCGCAACTATCACATGACCTCACAGAAAAAGAACAGTGTATTAAATGCCATTGCCTTTAAAGAGTTTCGTCGTTTTATGGGTTCTACCACCTATCTTGTAAACGGAGGCCTTGGATTTATTCTGGCTCTTATTGTGGGCGTTGTTGTATTTTTTGTGGGATTGGATAAACTGGTTTTATTTATCACAAAAGGTGCGCCGGTACCGGTGGAAATCATCTATCCGGCAATCCCGTTTATCATTTACTTTCTTGTGGGAATGATGGCGACAACGGTTTGCTCTCCGTCTTTGGAAGGCAAAAACTATTGGATTGTACAAAGCCTTCCCATAGAAAAAAAGACCCTTTATCAAGGAAAGATGTTGTTTAATATGTATTTGGCTGTCCCTGCTATGGAGTTTGGAATTCTAAGCTTTTGCATCGTAGGCAAAGTACCGGTATCACTTACTGTACTGCAATTGATTTTGGGATTTTTGCTTTGCTGCTTTTCCACGGCTTGGGGATGTGTTTGCGGAATTAAACATATGCGACTGGATTGGGAAAATGAAGTGGAAGTCATAAAGCAGGGAGCGGCGGTTATGATATATTTACTTCCCAATATGTTTGTTTGCATGGGCCTTATTGTTTTGGTATGCTTTTTAGGAACAAGAGTAAATCATTATCTGATTATGGGAATATCCATTGCGATAGCGGCAGTTTTGGCCGTGCTAAGCTATGCCAGAGTGATGGCGTTGATAAAAAAGATGTAGAGGAGATTTAGCAGTATGCGCTTATCCGAAGTAAAAACCGGATCCGAAGTGGAAGTTCAAATCGAAATCCAGGATCAGCCGGTGACGTTGAAAACCAAATCCCAGTTTGCCGTTGGAACCGGCCTTGTGGTAGACCGAATCATGATTGGTGACGGAGATTTAATCTGGCGTCGCCCCTGCAAGGTTACAGTCCATAATGCAAAGGACGGAAACACCTATTTGTTTGATGCCATGTCCATCGAACCGGCACAAACCCAGATGGGAAGTGTTCATCGTATTGTTTGCGAAGTGGAAGGCGAGCAGAAGCAGATGCGTGTTGCACAGCGCATTGAAGTGGTTCGCCTCGGAAATTGCTTTGTACACGGCGTAAATTACAAGGCAATTATTTATGATATCTCCGAAAGCGGAGTGGCCGTGATTCTGGATGGTAATGTTCGCATGAAAATCGGAGATGAGGTAACCATACGATTTTCTATGACAGATCCGGGCGAGGTACTGCATGTATATGAACTGACTGCACAGGTGGTTCGATTCTTTGACGTACAGGGCCGCGTGGCCATTGGATGCCGCATTACAGGTATGCCGGACGGCCTTATGTGGGATATCAACCTACGGGAGCAGGAAAAAATGTTTCGGACTTTGGAGGCAGCAGAGGATATGCTCTTTGAAGACCTTGAATAACATAGAAAAAAAGGTTAAAATTAGGTATGAGCATATGTTTTACAATGCCTGTTAAAGAGCATTGTTAAGCTGTTAGAGGGGGGACGCATTATGGCTACATATCGTAGACTTGGAGAACTTTTAATTGCGGCAGGTACGATTAACGAAGATCAGTTAAATCGCGCTCTGGAAATCCAAAAAGAAACAAAAGACCGTTTAGGTACGGTTTTAATAGAGAATAACATTATTACAGAGGATCAGCTCATTGAGTCTTTACAGATGCAGTTGGGTATCGAGTATGTGGATCTGACACAGGTAAAGATTCCGATTGAGCTAGCTTCGTCTGTGCCAAAATCCATTGCCAAACAATACGGCGTGGTACCGGTACAGATTGTGCGAGATGAAATCTATCTTGCTATGAGCGATCCTCTGAATTTTTATGCCATTGAGGAAGTTAAAAAATCTGCCCGTAAAAAGGTAGTTCCCATGGTTGCCCGTTCTTCTTCTGTAGAGTATGCCATTCAGGTATTGTACGGAAACGAGGGCGCTGCCAAAGCAATTGAGGAGATGAAGATGGAGTCTGCGGCTTCACAGAACACGGACGCAACTCCTCAGACTTCCAATTTTGCGGCAAATGTCATTGGTGACGATTCCGTTTCCAATGCACCTACCATTCGTTTGGTAAACTCCATTATTGAGCGTGCGGTGGACGAGAGAGCCAGTGATATTCATATTGAGCCCCGTGAAGAGGATTTGTATGTGCGTATGCGTATCGACGGTCTGATGCGGGAGATTTTGACGGTTCCGAAGGATTTACAAAATTCCGTTATTTCCCGTATCAAGGTGGTTTCCGGATTGGATATTTCTGAGAAACGTGTCCCTCAGGACGGACGTTTCAATGTCCATGCCAGAGGAAAAGATATTGACCTTCGTGTATCTACCTTGCCTACGGTTTACGGTGAAAAAATAGTTGCCAGACTTTTGGATAAGTCAGATGGTCGTGTGACCAAGGAAAAGGTGGGACTTACCGGTCGTGACGAAGAAATCTTTGACAGAATGATGCAGTGGCATTCGGGAGTAATTCTTTTGGTAGGACCTACCGGTTCCGGTAAAACCACTACCATGTATGCCATGATAAACGAGCTAAACAAACCGGAGGTAAACTTAGTTACCTTAGAGGATCCGGTAGAGTATAACGTAGACGGTGTCAACCAGGTTCAGATTAACGAAAAAACCGGTATGACCTTTGCAGCCGGCCTTCGCGCTATTTTGCGACAGGATCCGGACATTGTGGCCGTGGGAGAAATCCGAGACGGCGAAACAGCAGAGATTGCCATGAGAGCCGCTATTACCGGACGTTTGGTACTTTCCACCATCCATACCAATGATGCAGTGGGTACCATTGAGCGTTTGTATGATATCGGTGTAGAGCCGTACCTTACAGCATCTGCTTTAAGAGGTATTATTTCTCAGCGTTTGGTACGTCGTATCTGTCCGAATTGTAAGCAGGAGTATGAACCCTCTGCAGAAGAACTGGAGGATCTTCGCCTTCCGAAAAAACCGGGCATGAAGTTTTACAAAGGTGCCGGTTGTCCGGAGTGCTTCAACACCGGATATCGTGGAAGAGCTGCCATATTTGAAATGCTACCCATGAGCACACAGGTGCGTGAGTTGATTTCCGAAAAGGCAAAACGCTCCATTATTGAAGAGAAGTTAAAATCATCCCAGACGGGATTTGTTTCCATGCGAGAGAATGCACTTCGCATGATGCTTGAGGGGGTTACCACCGCAGAAGAAGTTATGCGTGTGACAAACGAGGAGGATTAGATATGTTAAGTGTGGATGAGCTTGTAGCAAAGGCAAAACAGGACGGGGGCAGCGACATACATTTGATTGCGGGACTTCCGCCAAAGTACCGTGTCAGCGGTGGCCTGGAAAATATGTCCGAAGAAATCATTTCCGAGCAGGATGCTTTGGAATATGCAAAGATTCTGGGAGGAGAAAAGGGCTTTGCCACATTGATGGAAGAAGGAGAATTGGACGCGGCAGGTACCTTTGCGGGAAATCGCTGTCGTATTCACATTTTTAAACAGCAGGGCATCCCTTCCGTAGCTCTTCGACTTTTAAGTGAAAATATTCCGGATTTGGCAGGCTTGGGACTGCCACCGGCGGTTATGGAACTGGTGGGGTTGCATAAAGGTATCGTTTTAGTTACCGGTGAAACAGGATCCGGTAAATCTACCACCTTAGCTGCATTGATTGATAAAATCAACCACACCAGAAAGGCACACATTGTGACCTTAGAGGATCCGGTAGAATATATCTACAAGCCTGATTTGTGTGCCATCAATCAGCGTGAAGTGGGAAAGGATACCAAGAGCTTTTCCGAGGGCTTGCGCGCATCCTTGCGTGAGGATCCAAACGTTATCTTAATCGGTGAGATGCGTGATAAGGATACCATCGAGACGGCCATTACCGCGGCCGAGACCGGACATTTGGTGTTCGGAACCTTACATACCGGTTCCGCATCCGATTCCATTGACCGTATGGTACAGGTGTTTTCCGAGGGTATGCAAAACCAGATTCGTTTGCAGCTTTCCATGTGCCTTGTGGCGGTTATTACCCAGCAGTTGGTACCAAAGAAGGGTGGCGGACGCGCTCTTGCGGTGGAGTATATGCAGGTAACGGATGCCATTCGAAATCTGATTCGTTCCGGAAATACACCACAGATTGCAAACGCGGTTGCTACTTCCGCAGCAATCGGCGGACAGACGATGGATCAGGCACTTGTACGATTGGTACGTTCCGGAGATATCACAAAAGAAACAGCGGTTTCCTATGCACATGATGATTCATATGTAAAGAAAAATGCGATATAAGTTAGGTCTTAAATCAAAAGGAGATTATTGTGATTACTTATAAGTATTCCGCCATATCCAAAAGTGGAGCCAGAGTCAACGGCGTCATCGAAGGCTACAACGAGATGGATGCCATTGACCGTATCAAAGCCGACTGTGATGTGGTTTTGAAAGTGACTCCCGTGGAAGAAGGAAAAGAAAGTTTCCTTACCATGGAAATCGGCGGCAATAAACTAAACAGCAAACAGTTTACGGTGATGTGCTCCCAGTTTGCCATCATTTTAAAGTCCGGTATTCCCATTGCCAGAGCTGTAAATCTGGTATATGAGAAAACCACGGACAAGGCTTTAAAAAAGCTTTTAAAGAAGGTGGCTACGGATGTGGAAGGCGGACGTTCTTTGGCAGCCAGTTTTGAAGAAAACGGCGCGGGACTTCTTCCCCAGACCTTCGTGGAATCCATCCGTGCCGGCGAGGAGTCCGGAAACCTGGACACTGCTTTTGAGTCCATGTATGAGCACTTTGACAAGCAGACCAAAATCGGTGCCAAAGTTAAGGGCGCATTGATGTATCCCGCCTTTGTGTTGGCGCTTGGTATTGTGGTTATCATCGTTATGATGGTAAAGGTTATCCCAACCTTTATTCAGATTTTCGACGGATTGGATGCAGAACTTCCGGCCATTACCGTCTCTTTGATTGTGCTTTCCGGATTTTTCCAGAAGTATTGGGGACTATTACTTGGTATTGCTGTTGTGGGAATTTTGGTTTACAAGATTTACGGAAATACCGAGGAAGGACGTATCAAACTGGCAAAGCAAAGCCTTAGTGTTCCGGTACTCGGCAATATTCAACAGTTAAATGCTGCGTCTCAGTTTGCCAATACACTTTGTACCATGATTGATGCGGGACTTCCCCTTACTAAGGCAGTCAGCATTACGGCAAAGGCACTGGATAACTACTATATTTCTCAGGAAGTGGGAAAGATGACCGGTAAAATTGAGGAAGGTCATACCTTAGGCGATTCCATGAAGGAAAGCGGTTGCATGCCGGATATTCTTACGGATATGACGGCTGTGGGAGAAGAGTCCGGTGAACTTTCGGAGACGTTATCTACCATTGCAGCATACTATGATGCGGAGCTTTCTACCGCTATCAGCGAAGCGTTGGCAAAGCTGGAACCTGCGATTTTGGTGGTAATTGCAGCTTTTGCCGGATACGTGGTTATCGCCATCTATATTGCAATGTTTAGTATGTACGGAGCAATGTAGCATGAAGCTGTTTGAATTTCGTGAATTGCAAACCTGGATGGTGGTATATTTCGCTGTCCTTTCGTTTGTATTAGGCGCGGTGTTTGGTTCTTTTTTAAACTGTGCGGCATATCGAATTGCCAGAAACAAAAGTTTTTTATCCGGCAGAAGCATATGTCCAAATTGTAACCATACATTGCATATATTGGATTTAGTACCAATTGTTTCTTTCCTTTTTTCAAAGGGAAGATGCAGATATTGCAAAGAAAAGATTTCCATTCGTTACCCGTTGACGGAACTGTTTTTTGGCGGATTGACACTGATCCTGTTTTTTAAAGACGGCGTATCTGTTTTGTTTTTAAGAGATTTTGTATTTTTCTGCTGCTTGTTTTGCTTGAGCCTTGTGGACATGGAGATTTTTGAGATTCCCGACGGAACCGTTCTATTGCCGGTGATTGCATGGGCTATTACCATTCCGTTTTTAAAAATGGGATGGACCTATATTCTTTTGCATGTGTTGGCAGGGCTGGTTTTCGGAATCGGATTTTTGGTGGTATCCCTCGCCCTGGATCGCATCCTACAAAAAGAAAGCTTAGGCGGTGGTGATATAAAGTTGTTTTTTGTGACAGGTCTGTATTTGGGAACGGTAGCAGGTTTGTTTTCGGTGATTCTGGCAGCATTATTGGGACTTATCTTTGCAAGGGGAAAAGAAAAGATTCCTTTTGGACCTTTTATTTCCGTGGGAGCCGTTGTGATGTACTTATTCGGCAACCCTTTGGTGGAATGGTATTTAAGACTATTAAATATATAAGATGAGGATAGCTATGGCAAATGTATTAGGAATTGATATCGGACATGACAGAATAAAGCTTGTCCTGTTATCAAACGGAAAAGTGAAAAAAACCGTGGTGGTGGAGACACCGGAAAACCTTGTGAAAAACGGAGTAGTGGTATCCCAGGAAACCATGGGAGAATTCCTTCGTGAAACCATGAAGGAAAACGGAATCTCCGCTTCTCAGGCGGCATATGTGCTAAACGGAGAACGTGTATATGTACGAAATGTTACCATGCCTCTTATGACAGGCGAGCAGCTTTTGTACAATCTTCCTTACGAGTTCAGAGACTATATTACAGAGGAATTAAAGGACTATTTCTTTGACTTTGCAATGCGTAGTGTAAATGAGGAGGAGCACACCATGGAAGTCCTGGCAGCTGCGGTTCCGAAGCAGTTGATTGAGGATGTGAGAAATGTTCTTCGTAAGGCAGGCTTAAAACTTGTAAAAGCAGCTCCTTTGCTTTCTGCCTATCGTGGATTGATTGCAAACTACGAAAGGACCAATGAGACCAGAGACTATTGTTTACTAAACCTTGGATATCAGTCCATTCGCATGGATGTATTCCATGGAACAGAGTACTTGACCACGCATGTTTTGGATATCGGATTAAAATCCATTGACGGTATTTTGGCAGAGTCCATGGGTGTGGATGAGCATATCGCTCATACCTATTTCTTGAACAATTACAAAGATTGTCAGGATTCGGATGAGTGCAAAAATGCATTTGCCAATATGGCGGTGGAATTGATGCGAACTATGAATTTCCTGCGTTACAGTATGCAGGATAACAACCTGGATGAGATTTGGGTGTGTGGCGGTGGTGCCAACATTAAGAACTTAAGAGACGCAATTGCCGAACAATTGGATATGCCGGTTTATTCCGCATGGGAAAAGTTTTTGGGAAGTGAATATCAAAAGGAAGAAGGAGACTCTTTGTTACACGCAATCGGAATCTTAAAGGATATGTAAATGGACGCTAATACTTTTGTTATGGAAAAAAGAAAAAAAATAAGAAAGAGATTGGGAAAGGACGGATATCCCACCAAGGACAAGATTAACTTTGCCCAAATCGGTGTGACCCCCATGAAAATGGAAATTATGGTGCCGGGTATCATACTTATTTTGATATTCGCGTTATTGATTTCCAAGTTTTTTGTTGTGGATCGTCTGGTTGCTTTCAATCAGTTGTCTTCCGAGGTAAATTCCCTGCAGGTGCGATTGGATGAAGCAAATGCTACCATCGATTCCTACAGTGAAGTGGAAGAAAAATATGCTCATTATACCTACTCTGATATGACGCCGGAGGAATTGGCTCTTCAGAATCGTATGGAAGTGGTGGAACTGATCAATAAGTACATCCTAAATCGTGCACAGGTGGGTTCCTGGACCATTACGGGAAATGAAGTAAATATCCCGATTACGGGGGTTACCTTCCATGAAATCGGAGAGATTGTAGCAGAGATTGAAGGGGATGACATGGTGGATCACTGTGAGGTTATTGCCGCTTCCACCAACGATGATGGTGTGATTTACAACTCTTTGACTTCTGATATCACCGCATTACAGGGAACCGCCGGAGCTACCGGACAGGTAACGATTTATTTAAAAGATGCCACCTCAGAGGCATTGGAAAGTGAGGTGGAGTAAGATGAAGTTTTTAAGCAGAGATTTTACAAAAAGAGAACAGGTTCTTTTGATTATCCTGGGACTTCTTTTGGTTTTGGTAGTGTATTATTATCTGGTTGATTTGCCGCTTCGCAATGAAACACAGCGTCTTGAATCAGAGCGTGTGGGACTGGAAGCTGACGTTACGGTTGCGGAAGCAAAGGTAGCGGAATATCAGAGAATGGAAGAACAACTGGCGAAGTTGGGCAACTCTGCCACCTATATGGAGAGCTACAACAATCGTACCAATGAAATTAATTTCTTAAACGATTTACTTTCATCCACAGCTGCATACTCCATCAGTTTTTCACCGGTAACAGTGGAGGGCAACCAGGTACGACGGGAGTTTCAACTGGCCTATACCTGCGGAAGCTATTCCCAGGCTATGGATATACTCGGAAAACTTACTTACGGACACTATCGTTGCTTAATCTCCGATGTGGGATGTGCACCGGTGCAAAACAGTAACAGTGCTCTTACCGGAGCCGTAAATGTGACGGTTTCTGCCACCTTTTATGAAACTTTGGTCGGCAAAAATACGGATGCAGGATTACCGGAGGCTGTAACAGTCCCGGAAACAGAAGAAGGAGGCTCGGATGGATTATAATACCAGATCAAGCCTTTACAAAAACCAAAAACGTTATTGAGCAGCACATTAGAGAATTAAAATGGAAAAGTAGTAATACAGCCATAGGGGAGAGCAGTCATGGGAGAGATTTCTACTACCAAAAAACACGGTATGGTATTGGTGTTTGTTACCATGTCCTGTCTTGGGGCGATTGTGGAAAGCATTTCCCAAGGCTGGGAGTTTTGGGTACCACCATTGATTGTGGTGGGAGTAGTTTTTGCCTGGACTCTTCACATCAAACAGTCTTATACTGATACCAACAGGGAAAACTATTATCTTGTATTTTCCCTGTTGGTTGCCTTCTATCACGGCGTACATCAAACCAGTTTTTTTGATATAATCGCCGTGTCTGCGTTATTTATGACGATCACCACTTTACTGAGACGTCAGGATTTCTTACGTCTTGGTCTTTTTGAGTTTTTCCTGCTTATCATTGTACATATTGTTTGGGCGTACAATACCGGATTTATTGCATTTGATGCATTAAATATTTCCCGTATTTTACTTCATTGCGTTTCCATGTCTTGCGTGTATCGGGTGTTAAGTGCCGTTATTACGGAAAGTCTGTCTCAGAGCAGGGAGATTGCAAAACGAGATGCCCTATCTCTTTCCGAACAGATCGCTATGGAGGATTTTTTGGTTAATATTTCCCATGAACTTCGTACGCCGGTCAATGTCATCATCGGTATTTGTTCCATTATTTTGAAAAAAGAAAACCGGGAAGATATTTCTTCCATCCGGGATGCAGGAAGAAAAATGTTTCGCCAGATTGAAAACATCCAGGATTACAGTGAGATTCAAAGAGGAAATGTAACGGTAGATAACGATGCTTATGCCACCTCTTCCCTGTGGGAGGACATGATTTCCGAATACAAAAACTACGATACAAAGCAACGACCGGAACTGTGTGTGGATTTAGACCCTACCCTTCCTTCCGTTATGCGTGGCGATGTAAAAAAGCTGCAAAAGATATTGCGGCATTTACTGGATAACTCCTATAAGTTTACCCAAAGAGGTGGTGTCTATGTAAAAATATCCGGCATCAAGCGGGATTATGGATTGAATCTGATGATTGAGGTAACGGATACGGGATGCGGTATGACAGCGGTGGATCTTGAAAACGCAGGAAAAGGAGGATATCAGGCTAACAGCAAACGGAATCGCGATACCGGTGGTATCGGCCTGGGACTTTCCATTGTTTATGGTTTTGCACGTTGCATGGATGGCTTTGTGTCCGTGGAAAGTGAAAAAAATCGAGGAACTACGGTTCGTGTCAGTGTGGCGCAGGATGTGGTGGATGCATCTCCAACCCTTAGTCTTGCGAGAGGAATAGAGCCTCATGCAATCTTTTATCTCTTGCCCGGCAAGTTTAAGGTTGCCGGTGTACGTGAATTTTACAGCAATACAGCAACAAATTTGGCAAAAGGATTGAATGCAAATCTGTTTTTTGCATCTTCTTTAACTGAACTTAAGTCGATGGTGAAGGATGAGGAGATTACCCATGTGTTTATGGGCGAAGAGGAATACTTGGCTTCCCCAAATTATTTTGATGAAATGGTCAACTGGGGCATTACGGTAGTGGTATCTGCACGAGCCGGATTCGAGGTCACCCCCGGTAGTAAGGTGTTTGTGATTCAAAAGCCGCTCTATGGTTATTCCATTGTAAAGTTCTTAAACGGGGAAGCTCCAAAGCCGGTAGAGGAAACGAATCTAACAGAATCGACCTTAACGTTAGACGGAATCAGAGCGTTGATTGTGGATGATGAGCCTATGAATCTGGTGGTAGCCAAGAGCCTTTTTAGGGAGTACAACATGAATGTTGATACGGCGAATTCCGGAAAAGAAGCAGTGGTAAAGATTACAAAAAATGATTATGACATCGTTTTTATGGATTATATGATGCCGGAGATGGACGGCATAGAAGCATTAAAACGCATGCAGTTTGTGGCGGATCAGAAAAAACAAAAACTTTTCAGTGTGGCAATCAGTGCCAATGCTGTCGGTGGTGTAAAAGATCTGTTCTTAAGCAACGGGTTTGACGGATATATACCGAAACCCATCCAAATTAATGAGTTTGAAAGTGTTATGAAGCGTCTGGTGGACGAGGGACTTACACTCAATAAGGAGGTGAAGAATCATGCCTGATTTTATTGAACGTGTAAAAGACCGAATCAAAGATCCCTCCAGAGATTTTAAGGAACGGGTATTTATCGTCTTAAATCTGATTATCGATTTTTTGGTTCTATGTGCACTGATAGGAGATATTGTATTTCATGAGAGTATCGTGGAAATTGTGATGCTTTCTTTAATTGTAGTATTAACACCTACGATTACGCTGGTTTCCGTGAAGCTTAATCGGACGAATTTTGCAATTATTTTTAACGTGATTGCTTTGGTTTTTGTTACAATTCCCGTTGTGTTTTACTTTGGGGGCGGACTTTACGGCGGAGGCGTTCTTTGGATTATTTTTGCTTATCTTTACACCGGTTTGGTGCTGAGCGGTAAGTGGAAGCCTGTTATGATGGTGGTTATTTCTTTGGAAGCCTGCGGATTGTTCCTAGACGGCTACTTCCATCCGGAGCGGGTATACACCCATACCAGAGCTATGTTTTATATTGATTCACTGATTTCCATCATCATCGTAGGGGTGGTATGTTGTGCCATGGTGTGGTTTGAAGAGTGGCTGTTTGTAAAGGAGAACGAAAGGGCAAGAGAGGAAGCAAAAAAGTTTGAAGAACTAAACAATTCCCAAAACCGATTTTTTTCCAATATGAGTCATGAGATTCGTACTCCCATCCATTCTATTTTGGGATTAAACGAATTAATTCTTCGCCAGGAGGACGCATCTGAGGAAATCCGTAAAGACGCCTCTAATATTCAGGGCGCCGGCCGCATGTTGTTGTCTTTGGTAAACGATATTTTAGATATCTCGAAGATTGAAGCGGGAAAGATGGAAATCATCCCGGTAAACTACAATATTGCATCCATGATATCTGAAATTGTAAATATGTTTTGGTTGCGTATCGAGGAAAAGGGACTGGAACTTATTGTGGAAATGGATCCCACAATTCCTGCAGAACTCTACGGTGATGAGGTTCGAATCAAACAGGTGCTGGTGAATATTTTAAACAACGCTGTAAAGTACACCAAAGAGGGTAGCATTACCCTACGGGTTTCTTTGGAAGAGGAAAAGAACAGTCAGGTTTCTTTGATGTTTTCCGTAGCGGATACGGGAATTGGTATTAAGCAGGATGCGATTCCATATTTGTTTGATATGTTTCAGCGAGTAGACGAGGAAAAAAACCGTAAAATCGAAGGTACGGGCCTGGGACTTGCGATTGTAAAACAGCTGGTGGAACTCATGGGCGGAACCGTAACGGTGGATTCCACATATAGCATGGGCTCAACTTTTGTGGTGATGCTGAATCAAAAGGTAGCCGGAAAAGAAAAAGTCGGCAATATCAATATTCGATCTCTCGGAACAAAGATTGAGAAAAAATACGAAGCAGGATTTATGGCTCCCAATGCCCGTATTCTGATCGTGGATGACAACGAGATGAATCTTGAAGTGGAGACCAAACTTCTGGTAGGAAGCGAAATGATCATCGATACGGCGCTAAGCGGAGCAGAGGCGCTAAAGAAGACTTATAGCAATCACTATGACTTGATTTTGATGGATCATTTAATGCCGGAAATGGATGGTATCGAATGCTTGCGGCGTATCCGAAATCAGTCCGGAGGATTGAATACAACCGTTCCTGTGATTATTCTTACCGCCAATGCGGGAAGTGACAGTATCGAGTTATATAATAACAGCGGTTTTGACGGCTATTTATTAAAGCCGGTAACAGGACGTCAGCTAGAGGAAAAACTTTTGCGGTTTTTACCGGAGCGCAAGATTATCAATGTATCCGTATCGGATGCCCTGGGTAAGGAATTAAATGCTACGGGAGGATTCAGCAAAAAAATCCCGGTGATTATTACAACATCAAGTATGTCGGATATGCCGCATTCCGTTTTAAAAGCATGCAATATTGATGTAATTTTTTATCGGGTTTTGGTAAACGGAAAAATATTCTACGACGGCTACGAGGCTTGCTCTGACGAGCTGGTTCGTTATATGAGAGATGGCGTTGTATTTGAATCCGAGCCACCTTCTGAGGAGGAGCTTGAAGAGTTTTTTGCGGAGCATTTGGGAAGGGCACATCAGGTGATTCATATTACCATGGGAAGCAGTATCAGTGCCGAATACAAAAATGCGGTGGAAGCAGCAAAGGCGTATGGTAATGTTACGGTTTACAATTCCGGATTTAACTCAAGCTCCCTGGGAATCATGGTGCTTTATGCCTATCGTTTGTCTACCAGGGGCTTTTCTGTAGAAAAGATTATAGAGGAATTGGATCGTATAAGGGATCATATTCAATGCAGTTTTGTTACCAATGATGTGGAATATCTGGTAAAACGCGGTCGTATGAATCGAAGCCTCGGCGGGCTGATGCAATCTTTGGATATTCGACCGTTTTTACGTATGAAAAACGATAGATTGACGGTGGGAGGACTGAGTGTCGGAAATCTGGATAAGTGTTACGACCGTTATGTGGAGTATGCACTTTCAAAGAAGAAAAATCCGGATTTGGATGTGTGTTTTGTATCCTATGTGGATGTAAGCCAGGAGGAGCTGGCTGCCATTCGAAAGAAGATTCTGGAATGCTATGCCTTCCGTAACGTCATATTTGTAAAGGCTTCAGCGGTAATGTCCTTAAACTGCGGTGCGGGAGCTATTGGTGTGATGTATGTTGAAAAAGGGGAGCATCCGTACAATTTTAGCTCTTTGCTTAACTACAAAGATGATTCCAGATATTTCGATGCCGAAGAGGAACATTTTGCAGAGTCGTTGCCGACAAGGAAGCCCATCAAAGAGTTTGTGCATCAGAAAAAATGGTATGAAACCATTCCCGGCATAGATGGGGAGGAAGCACTTAAAAACAGTGGTTCCGAGGATTCTTTGCGCTCTGTATTGAACCTGTTTTACGAATCCGTTGAGGAGAAGTGGGAAGAACTAAACGGATACTTTGAGAGTGAGAATTGGGAGAACTATACCATCAAGGTACATGCATTAAAGAGTTCTGCCAATATTATCGGTGCAAAGGTTATTTCAAAAGAAGCCGAGAAACTGGAACTTGCCGGAAAAGACAAGGACATTTCTTATATCAAACAAAATCATGAGGAGCTTTTGTCCAATCTTATGGCTTTAAAAGCAATGTTGGAAAATGAGTTTGGCACAAAGGAAACGCCAAAGAAAGAAGAAAACACCTTTGACGGTTTTCTGATGGAAAGCTTATTGGAAGCGGTTTTGGATGGAGCCAGGAAAAAAGATGAGTCCATGATATATGGTGTTTTAAAGGAAATGGAGGAATATAGTTTGCCTGAAGTAAATCAAAACACAATAAATGAAATAAAAAGGTGTTTTGATGCAAAAGATTATGATAGAATGATAAGAGTTGTGGAGGAAACTGCAATAAAATCCTAAGAGGTGCGAGTGAATATGAACAAGACGATTTGTATCGTGACGTATCAGTTTTCTGTTGTAGTAAGAGGAATTGAAAAGGAATTACAAAAAGAGGGATATGAGGTAGCCTTAATCGGTGACGATTTGGATGAGATTAGGTCTTATACATCTTCCGCAGATTTGTTTTTGCTGTATTTGGCGGATGACTTTATTGATCATCGCGACCATTTAAAAAACATTCTTAAAGTTTGTGATACGATTACGGAAAATGGAAAACGGATTATCATTATCGGTACAGAGGCTTTAAAAGACAAAATACTATTTGAAATACCGCAGATGATTGATTATCCATGGGTATATCGACCTGTGGAGATGCGGGATTTGAAGCGAAAGATTTTCAATGAGCAAAAAATTCTTACGGATATCGGTCGAAAAAAGAAGATTCTGATTGTGGATGATGACCCGCTTTATGCAAAGATGGTACAGGAGTGGTTATCCGAGGAATATACAGTAGATGTGGTAAACGATGGTATGCAGACCATTTCATACCTGCTTTCCAATCCGGTGGATTTGGTGCTCTTGGATTATGAGATGCCGGTGGTAGACGGCGCACAGGTTCTTGGAATGCTTCGTTCTCATAAGGATACGGCAAAGATTCCGGTGGTATTTTTAACCGGGGTTAAGACCAAGTCCAGTGTGGAGCGCGTGGTAACTATGCATCCTGAGGGCTATATCTTAAAGTCCGTTACCAAGGACGAACTTCTTACGACGGTAGAACAGTTTACAATGTAATAAAAAAGATATAAGAACGGTTTTTGCAGCATCGATTTTAATGGAATCGGTGTCGCTGAAACCGTTCTTTTTGTCGCATTTTCTATATAAAAATCATTCCATAAAAGAAAAATGTAAAATATAGTTGACATAATGTAACATAGGTGATATTATAATCACAGATGAAGGAAAGACGTTTTCTTTATCCAAGCGCGCAGTAACTAGTAATAAGTATTTCATTGTTTTTAATTTATGTAATTGATTTTGGAGGATAAGTAATTATGGAAGGATTAGCATTGGATTTATTAAGATTAGCAATCTTTGTACCGTTTGTTCTTGTAGTATGTGTTTGCATTTATAAATTTGCAAATAAAGATTCAAAGATCAAAACAGAATATGATGAGAGACAAAAGGCTCTTAAGGGTCGCAGTTATATGTATGGTTTTTATACCTTGGTGATTTGGGAATGTTTTCTTACCGTTTTAAACGCTGGTGGATATGAACTTACTTCCATGCCGATGTATGCAATTCATTCTCTTGGAATTTTCATCGGAATCATCGTTGTATGTGTACATGGCATTTGGACGGAAGCATACTGGGGATTGAATAATAACAAAAGACGTTATATCGGTGTTTTTACAGTGCTTTTTGTAATCAATGTATTGCCGCTTGCTAAGGTAGCAACTTATGGTAATCAGCTTTCAGCAGAAGATTTTCCATATGTAAATTTGTACGCAACGGTAATGATTATTGTACTTGGAATTACTTCTTTGATTAAAAAAGTTGTAGATAAAAAGGAAGAGGAGGAGTAGCATATGAAGAATTTAAAATTAAAAGCTGCTCGTGCCGGACTGGATTTATCTCAGGATGAACTTGCAAAGAAGTGCGGTGTATCCCGTCAGACCATCAGCGCCATTGAAAAGGGGGATTATAACCCCACCATCAACCTTTGCATTACCATCTGCAAGGTGTTGAACAAGACATTAGATGAACTGTTTTGGGAAGAATAATTCCCATGAAAACAAAGGAGGAAATATATTATGAAAAAGAATGAAAGATTTGAAAAGGTATATGGCCAGGGTGCTGTAAACACCACAGAAATCTGGGTAGACAAGGAGACAGGTGTAAATTACCTCTTCCATGTCAGCGGTTATGCCGGAGGATTGACTCCGCTTTTGGATGCGGAGGGTAAGCCGGTTGTATCACCTGTACTTAACAGATAAACAAAATATAGTGATTCAAACTCACACTATCGGAGACGACTTTTACAGCGTGACTGCAAAAGCCGTCTCTTTTTTTGTAGCAAAAGAAATGGGATGTGATAGAATACTTGTATGACTTTTTAGAAAGGTTTTTGGGAAATATGAAAAAGAAACTTTTGATTACCGTAATGGCCCTTGCCATGACACTTTCTTTTGCAGCTTGTTCCGAAAAGAAGGCAGAAAATGACACTGCTTCTTCAGAACAAACAGAATCACCGAATCAGAGCGCAAAGGAAGAAGATAAAAAGGATGATACAAAATCCACTACAGGACAGACTTCTTTAAAGGATTTTTCCAAGGGATTTGATATGTTATCCGGAGAAGAATTTGAAGTATTGGCTTCCTATGCGGAAGGGGAAGGAATCACTACAAGCGTAAAGGGCAGAAACGGATCCATGGGCTGCTTTTTAACAAACGGGGATGCAACTCTTGTCACTATTGATTATGAGAACGATACCAACGAGTTATACATCGCTTCTTACGGATTGGATGAAAAAGGCGAAGTGGAAGGAATCAGTGTCCTTTCCTTGGATGATGCCATCTTTATGAGCGACAATGCCAGAGTGTGTGCCGGCACGGTTTCTTTTTTGGATATTACAAATGCGCTGATGATTGAGTTTCGCGGAGATGCCTATACCTACGCGGATGGAATTACTTATCGTATTGCTTTAATTGAAATCTCCGAAGATGGTCACTTGTCTTTGGTGATGGATAAAGGGTTAGCAGGAAGCGGAGACGAGGATATTACCTCTGATTTACGTGCAGAGTTTAACGGTGCCACGGGATTTGGTGTATCTCAGCAGGAGATGGAAGATGCCTTTTATTATGGTAATCTTCTTCTTACCCAGTATGATGCCACCATCGTAGCAGGTTATCATTATCAGTCTGAGGCTGCCAAATTTTCGGATGCTGGAGATTGGGACAAAGCATCGGAAAATGCGTCCAAACTCTATGATTTATCTTCCGGGGATGAAGCCATTACCTGGGCGGTAGGTACGTTTGAATAGACGTTTGAATGGTTCTATAGGTTCTTTGTCTTTAATTTAACGATAATGGACAAAATAGTTCAAAGAGAGTATAATTATTGTACCAAAATAGTTTGTTATTTTTGCAGATAGAGGGATTAAAGTATTTGCAGAAAGGAGGCTTTATGGCAGGGATTGATATTAGTAAATTTTTTGGCAATTCAAGTTTCAGTGGAATGAATTCCATTAATTTTGCTGATTATAACCAAATCCGAAACGGAAGCTACGGAAAACTGCTAAAGTCTTATTATGCACAGCAATCACCGGTAAAGTCTGCTTCTAAGGCAGATACCACAAAGACAGATAAGACTTCGAGAGCAGAAAGTTCTTCAAAGACATATAAAAAGAGCACAGAGTTGAATGCATCTACAGCGACAACAAAGATGAAGTCTGCGGCAGACGAGTTAAAGACTTCCGCTGAGTCACTTAAAAACAGTGATATTTGGAAAAAGAAAAACGGCACCCTTGATACGGATGCCCTAGCAAAGTCTGTAAAAGAGTTTGCTTCCGATTACAATGATGTGATTGCACAGAATGAGAAAGTTGGTGCAAAGAGCATCACCAATCAGACCCAGTATATGAAAAATGCGTCCAATACCATGGCAAAGGCTTTGGAGAAAGTGGGCGTGACCTTTGATAAAGAAGGCAAGATGTCTGTGGATGAGACTACTTTAAAGAAAGCAGAGGAGAAGGATTTACGAGCTGCATTTTACGGATCCTATTCCTATTCTTCTCAGATTTCATCCAATGCAGCAGCGATTTCTTCCGCAGCTGCCAGAAACAGCAGTACCTACGGAGCAGACGGAGGTCTATCCAATTACATGAATTATTCTTACAACGAGTGGACGTAAAACCTGATAAGTATTAGGCGGAGATAAAATCTCCGCCTTTTTTATTGTGGAAACGGACCTGATGTGAGATGATAGGATAAGATTTTTTGAAATAAGGAGTTTGTATGGCAAAAGAAGTATGGCGCCCGGGAAATATGTTATATCCACTTCCGGCGGTTATGATTTCCTGTAAGTCAAAAGAAGAACGACCAAATATTATTACGGTGGCATGGGCAGGAACTGTATGCAGTTCTCCGGCTATGGTATCGATTTCCGTCAGAAAAGATCGACATTCTCATCATTTGATTATAGAATCCGGAGAGTTTGTAATAAACCTTGTAACGGAGGACTTGGTAAAGGCCTGCGATTGGTGCGGCGTAAAAAGCGGAAGAGAGTTTGATAAGTTTAAAGAAATGGGATTAACCGAACTTCCCTCCCAAAAGATAAGTGCTCCCGGAATTGCGGAAAGCCCGGTAAATATTGAATGTAAAGTTACACAGGTGTTGGAACTTGGCAGTCACGATATGTTTGTGGCAGAAGTGGTAAGCGTTACGGTGGATGATACCTATATGGATGAGACGGGACGCTTTGATTTGGGTGCGGCAAAACTTATCACATATTCTCACGGCGAGTATTTTGCCTTGGGAGAAAAACTGGGTAAATTCGGATACAGTGTGGCAAAGAAGAATAAGCGATGAAAGAAAACTTTATTTTTGATTTATACGGAACGTTAGTCAGTATTCATACGGATGAAGGGAAACGCTCTTTTTGGACAAAGATGGCAGAACTTTACGGAAGCTTTGGCGCAGAGTATTCTGCTACGGAACTAAAAAAAGCCTATCTTCGTCTTTGCGCGTCGGAGGAAAAGAAACTTCAGAAAAAGTATGGCCCCTATGCGGAGATTGAACTTCGAAAGGTATTTGCGGCACTGTTAAAAGAAAAAGGAGTGCCATCGAAAAAGGATTTAGTCGAGTACATCGGTGTAACTTTTCGCGTGTTATCCAGAAGTCATATCTACGTATACGACGGAGTCTTAGATCTGTTTGAGGAGATTAAAAGACAGGGGAAAAAGATTTATCTTTTATCCAATGCCCAAAATGTATTTACTGTTCCGGAATTAAAGGTAACCGGACTTTACGATTGGTTCGACGGAATCTATATCAGTTCCGACAAGCATATCAAAAAGCCGGATGGAAGATTTTTGGAGCAGCTTCTGGAAGAGTATGGATTGGACAAAGAGGCATCTGTCATGATCGGAAACGACCGTACCTCCGATATCGCGGTGGCCAATGCCTGCGGTGTGGACAGCCTTTACATCCATTCGGAAAACTCCTATCCGGACCGCATCCACCCAACGGCAGGCTGCGAAAAAGCAACCTATGAAGTTTTAGATGGAGATGTGTGGAAGATAAAAAAGATATTGTTATAAAGAAAAAAACTCCGAGGACATCCTCGGAGGTTTTCTTTAGTTAAAGGTTAACATGTTTTTCTCAATTTCTTTGACCTTGTTGATGTCTAAATCTAAAAGTTCTGCAACTTCTTCAACGGTTTTATGTTTTGAAAGTAGTTTTTTTACAGAGTTGTCTATGCCAATTTGTATGCCTTCTTTAAGAGATCTTTTTGCAGGATAATCTAATAATTCACCGCCCATAATACGTTCTCCTTCCTCTAAAATCTTTCGTTTCTTTTCATCCTCATTATACACCGAAAGATCTTTTCCATGTATAAAAATATAGAAAGGTAAGAAAAACAAAAGATGTTTGTTAAAGATGTCTTTTAAAGAATACTTTTGAATTTTAATAACTGGGACCTCGTGTATCAGTTCTTGATTCTCTTCACGAATGATTATTTGTAAAGAGTCCGGCGTGTTCCTAGTATGCCTAAGATAAATAACAGCACTTTTTGGTTTGGGGAATACGGGATTGAAAGATTCTAAAACCGTGATATAATGAACTTACAAAGGAAGTCGGAAGGTGAGTGCGATTCACCCGACCCGGCGAAATATTAAACTATAAGAATAGTCGTCTACCTTGCAGGGTGCGGACGGCTATTTCTTATTTTTTTGAATTTAATTGCTTCCCGTGTAAGTTCATTATTCTTTTTTGTATTGGGATTCTTTAAAAATGAAATTTGAAATGGGTCTTCGAAAATAGAAGATGAATTCATATTAGTCTGATTCATAAATGATGTCAATAAAAAAGAATTCTTCACATAGATTTTGAAAAAATGATAAGATGTTTATTAGAAAGTCTATGACTTAATAGATTTATTTTTAATTGTGGGAAAGATAGTATGGGAAAATATGTAAAAGATGAGTGGGGAAAGCGTGGCACATATTATGTGCCACCGAAAAAATCCAACGAAGAGGAAACACATCATTATTATGCGCCGGGAGATGAATATGATCGTCTGCAACGGAATAATGAATATGTTCAAGAAGTGCTGGCTAAAAAGACGGCAGGTAAATCAAAATACTGGAAGAAATCCAAACCTCAGAAAAAACGTAATTGGGGTTTGCGGTTAGTGCTATTTATGCTTTGTATGTTAGGATTGGCGTATAGTGCAAAAACAGCATCAAATTCATCTTATATGAACAACGGATCTGGCGGTAGAAAATCAGAAGCTGCAGTAAATATAAATTATCATATTGAGAATATGCAGTTTCAAGCCGAACAATCGGATGTTACGGAAGTGGCGATTCGAGACTTTTGTAATCTTTATCAAATCGATTATTCTGAGTTGTATTACGACTATGAAGCGGGTGAATATATTTTAAAAACAAAGAATATGGGAGTCTTTTTAACGGAAGACTCTGTTAAAGAGAAAGGACAAAGTCTCCAGAAGGACTTCGAAACCTACTGTGGTGGAAGAGGTTCAACCTTTGGTGTGCAAATGGTTACGGTGGAGTTTGGATATACGCAGGTTCGCCCAAGGTAAAAAACATAAACAAGTGTTGAAAGGTTCTAAATACGTGTTATAATGAACTTACAAAGGAAGTCGGAAAGATAGTGTGCTATCTTCCTGGCGAGAGTTATATTAAAAAAATAACTGCTTCGTCAAACGGAGCAGTTATTTTTTATTTTGAAAGTTTCTTTACAAAGAATCCAAATATGTTTCGGACGAGGGGACCGGCAAAGAAAATCTGCCAGCAAAGCGCCATTAAAAAGTTCATGGCTGTGGTCTGGAGCCATACAGCGATAATCTCTTTTCCTGCATTTTTAAATAATAGAGTAGCGGCAAAGCTCATAAGTGGGCACATCAAACATACAGAGATGGCTGAGATGGCAAGGATAATTAGAATCATCGGGTCTTTTCCCGGTGTTACAAAACGAAATGCCAGCTTTTGTGCGAGGCGTCCAACAAAGATAAGCTCCAGTGCAATGGCAATGGGCCACATGATAAGCAGCTCTTTAAAGGCTGCAAGAAAAATGAAATTATGCATTCCGCCAACGCTTAATGTGATGTTGTAGCAGATCATGGCGTAAACCATGACAAATGCCATAAAGAGGGTAAAAATAATATCCTGTTTTTTATTCTGTGGTAACATAGAAAACTCCTTTTATTCCTGTTTTGATTTTTAAGTGTTGTTCGTTAGCATTCCATTAAGAATGTGCGTTTCCAATGTTACCTTATAAAATCTTCAAATTAATTTCCAACAGTGAAAGAGTATATCAGAAAAAAAGTAAACGTGTAAGTGAAAATTTTGTGAGCAAAATGAGGTATAATTGATATACTTTATGGTGACACCAACTGTTTTTATATTAAAAGCATTTTCTTATGAAGAAATAAAGGAGTAACCACTGTGTCAAAAGCTGAGGATGATAAGAGGCTCTTTCATATGGGAGGCAAGCCATATTATGGTGTGCCACCTATGGGATATATGCCGGCACCTGCAAAAGATTCAGTTAGTATAGAGAAGAAGGCTGTAAAAGCGGATGAATTGTATACCGGGGATTACTATCTAGTGGATGGAGACAACCATCTCTATGAAGCGCTGAAAGGACTAAACGATCTCTCTAAAAATGATATGGTTGAAATATATGTGACGCAGGAGAGACTTAGGGATAAGCTTAATGACGAGTATGGCAATAAAATACATGTAATCATGGTTAAGCCCGGCAATCAAGCAGTTGATAACCAGATAAGAACGATACTGGGAAACGCAGTTAATAACAACAGAAAGTACAAGGGCATCCACATAGTGTCACATGATAAAGGGTACAAGGATATCATTGAAAGATATCGAAGAAAATATAAGCTGAAACACGATGAGCTTGATTTGAGGAAAACGATAAAGGGAAACCTACCGGGTGCTGCGGGCCTACAGCGGCAATGATCCTGTTGGTTTTAGCGTCTCCAATAGCGATTGCTGCTGCAGCTATACATTTGGTAATTTCATAGAGGGGTTTTATGTCGGGATTATGGGCTAACACAATAGCAATATGGATTGTGGTTGCAATTCTCTCAATATTAAGTGCATTCTTTGTTCCAAAGATACGAGGCGCGCTTGGTGAGGGTAGTGTAAAACGGTTATTATCACGTTTACCAGAAGAATCGTATCGTGTTTTAAACGATATAATGGTTAATGGGAAATATGGACTGACACAAATAGATCATGTGGTTGTCTCCAAGTATGGAATCTTTGTTATTGAAACAAAGAATATGAAAGGCAAGATTTACGGAGGAGAACGCTCCGGAGAGTGGACCAAATATTCAAAAGGGAGGAAACTTACATTTAAGAATCCTACTCATCAGAATTATGGTCATGTAAAAACCCTGGAACAACTCACAGCATTATCCCCGGGCATATTTCATGGTGTCGTTGTTTTTGTAGGAAGTGCACGACTTCAGTTTGATGCGGGACGATATGTTGTTTATGAAAATGAACTTCTTGATTTGATACGGTCGTATCAAACGGAGGTGCTACCTTCTTTGCAGATGGATCATATTACAGAAGTGATTTTGTCGGCAAACAACAATACGAGTGTGACGAGAAAAGAACACCTGACGCAAATTCGTAGTAAAGCCGCAGAGAAAGATGAAAAAGTGAAAAATATGATTTGTCCAAAGTGCGGCGGAGAACTTAGGATAAGAAAAGGACGATACGGTCAGTTTTATGGGTGCTCTAATTATCCTACATGCCGTTTTACTAAGAATATATAGATACTCGCCCAAAGGGGAAGTAACCTATACAATACGAGAATATGAAGTTATCTCCAAACAAACTATAATGGTATGAAGAAAGAAGGTGGAAACAATAAACGAAATAATATGATTTTTATAGGCATCGCTACGGCGGTGCTTTTTTGTGGTCTGAAAGTGGGTGAGTTTGTGACAAGCAGAATATGAACGGACAGACATTAATAATGTAGCAAAGTTAGTCGGGGAGTGGTTTGGAAAAGATAATTTCAAGCAAAACGTTTATAGTAAATTACGACAGCAGAATTCAGAAGATTATGATGAAATTTACAAAGAAATAAAGTCTATACTGACGAAGTATTCGTAGAAGTGAAAAAGAAAACTCCGAGGAGAAATCCTCGGAGTTTTTATTTTAATTATTTAGGAGACAAAGAACCGTCCCTCTGTTACCCTGCTTTTGGTTGATTACGGTGTAGGTGTAGGTGCTGTCTGTGAAACAGCGGTTGTTTGAGTTCCAGCAGCGTTTACGGTAACAGTTACATAGAACTTTTGCCCTTTTGTAACAGATGTAGTAGATAAATCTGTCCATGAAATATTTGAAATATCTGCATATTCAAAATCCCCTGTGCTTTGTGCAGCGACAGTCTCAACAGTAGCGGTTGTTTTATTAGAACCTAAAATCTCAGTTGTGGCTTCGGCGTAGGCACTTCTGATGTTTGCAATATCTGTAGCCTCACGAGACTTCTCTAATTGCGTTGTAAAGATTGGAATAGCAATTGCAACCAATACTGCGATAATAGCAACTACAATGAGTAATTCAGCCATTGTAAAACCCTTTTTATTTAATCTCTTCATTTTGATTCTCCTCCTTGGAATTTAATGTTTCGTATCCTACTGTTTGGTACGAATTGTTAATTATAGGATACTATTTTTACCTACTCGTTTCAAGAATAAAGTTATTCTTTTTTCCTTTTCATTAATTATATCGTAACAAATGTCGAAATTCTAAATAGAAGAAGAAAAAGAAATTTGTTTTACATATTAAAATAAAAATGTATGCAAAAAATTTATACAATTATATGCAAGAAATGGTAAAATATAATTATCTATAGGCATTTTTGACGCCGGTTGGATATGGGAGAAAATTTTTATCAAACGGGGCTGTAGTATGAAACGTTTTTTTAAGGGAGACAAACGAAATAAAAAACTTCGCAACGCACATGGATATACCATGGCAGAAGTACTTATGGTGGTAGCCATTTTGGGTATTCTTGCTGCAGTATCCTTCATGGGTGTCTTTGCAATGCGTCGGAATATGACGCAGACCCAGGCGGATAAGAATGCGGAGATTATCTTTGAGGCAGCACAGCGTCAGCTGGTTTCCATAGAGGCATTTGATGCGGATGCACAGATGTCATTTTCTTCCAAGGAGAGAACCGGTGGTTTATATGCGCCGGTTGGTTTGGATGTCGCCAATCCCGATGATTTTAATATGATTTTTGCCAATCCGGGTCACAGCTATACCGGTAGTGAATTACAGGCAAAGCTGTTGGAGGATCAGGTGTCTGAGGACCTTTATGCCGGCGGCTGGATTGTAGAGTATGACAATATCAGCTTACAGGTAAAGAGTGTTTTCTACTTCAAAGAGGGTACCTATTCCGATTTCTATACAGATGCAGAGACCAATGCATCACTTCGTGCAAGTCGTGAGAACCGCTTAAATTACCAAAAAGAGAATGGTAAAGTGGTGGGATATTTTGACGGTTCCACATCTTCTATCAATACCAATGAACTAAAAGTAACGGGCTCCGTACAGATTGAGAACAAGGATGAACTGATTGCGAATGCAGCCATCATCGTAAGTGGCAAGGAAGAGACTCCTCAGGAGTATCAGCTTATTATCACAACCACCGGTGAGAGTTCCGGCGCAAAGGTAACACAGGTTGTTGATTTTGCAAGCTCTGATTTGCAGATGAATCCGTGGTCGAAAAAGCGTATGGCCAGTGTCAGCATTATTCTGGACAGCCTAAAGACCGGCAAGCATTTCAAGGAGACCTATGGTTCTCTTAGTGCGGACAATGTCAGCTTTTTAAAGGACACCGCAAACGGATATATCACCATTAACGGAATCGCGCCTTCTGCAACGGTGGATTATGATGCGGATAATACCTATACCGCCACAAAATTCATTCCGGGTGAAAATGTCACGGTATCTGTTGTGGCACAGACCAAAAATGGAGCGTTAAAGGACGAAGCCGTAAAGGCAACAGCCAACTCTTTATATGCAAAGGCAAAGGATGATTCCGACAGCTATCTGGCAGAAATTGCATACGGAAGACATTTACAGAATCTGGATTTGGCCACCTCCGGACTTGTTTTGGATGATTTTTACGTAAAAGCTGTTGATGCGAAGAAAGTAAACTATTCCGATATGGTTGCTGTCCAGACAGCCACCATTGATTTTGCCGAGGAAAACGGAACATGGTTAAAGACCTACAGTCCAAACGGAGAGGCTCAAAGAACCTTTGTACCGATTATTAACAAGGAATTAAAGAGCTTTACAGGCGGAAGTGTTTTATACGAGGATGGAAGTCTTTTGGACGATGATGGAAATGCGACGGAATTTACCATCAATAATATGATTTTGGACAAGAAAAAGACGGATTCTGTCGGACTCTTTGCAGAGTTTTACGGTGATAGCATTGAATATGTCACCCTGATAAACGAACAGCTTAAGAATTCTTCCGATACGGAAAGCACTGCTGTGGGCGGATTGGTTGGTACGATCCCCGCAAACAAGACAAAGTCGGTAAAGATTACCGGATGTCAGGTGATTCTGGATGATGACGGTATCGCATTTGGACTTGCGAGCGGCAAAAAGAAGCTGCTTAGTCACGCCGCAAATGTAGGTGGTTTGGTTGGTGCGGCAAATCGCACCCTGGAGATTTCTTACTCCTCCGCATCCACCATCCTTACCAATGCTACGGCAAATGCCGGTGGCCTGGTTGGTATGGGTAAAAAGGTGGTACTGGACAGAAGCTATGCAGACTGTTTTGTCGGTGGTAAAAATGTGGGTGGTTTGATTGGCGCCTGTGATGCGACTTCTACCATTCGCGGATGCTACAGTGCCGGATTTGTAATTGATGCAGTTTTAAGCTCCGGCGGTAAAATTGCCGGAATCACACCTTGTGAAGTGGCATCCATTAAGGATTCCTATACTGTATTTCACTTTGGTGATATTTCATCCTACGACAAAACACAGACCTTTTATGTAACAGTTGCCAAGGTGACAAACGCAGACAGCGAGCATTTGGCAAATGTGTATTATATCCCGGCAAACTTTGATATTGCTGCCGCCAACAAAGTGGGAGTAGACCGAAGTGTAAAGGGCATGAAGAATAGCGCAATCACCGGATTTGCCGGTGGATATTTTGCATTTAATAATGATGATACCTACGGACGAAATACCGTTCCTTACAATATGACCAAACAGACATCGGAGCTTAAAAACTATCAGTATCCGATGATTATTGCAGGAGAGAAAAAGACCTTCCACCATTACGGTGACTGGTACGATATGCTTCGTACATTAAATGTCAGATTCCTGTACAGCGACCAGGCAGTAGAACTGAAAGATGCCGGAATGATTGCCCTTGCTGACCCGTTGCAGCAGGCTACGGACGGAAAGATTTACTTTACCGAGGACTATGTTAATGCGATTGTTGCCCATCAGCAGATTCAGGAATACTCCAATGCATTTATACCGCAGCAGGATTATCGACTTTTAGGCCGTGAGAAAGCAATCCTTTACTGGCAGTTTACCTATGAGGGCGAAGAGTACTTCTATGTTCCGGACAGGGATGACAGCTATACACCTCCGGAAAACAGAAAACGCTATATCGGACGGATTTACAGAGCTACGGACTGTCAGGCGAATATTACCGCGGGGAATGTGGCACCGTGGCACGGAATAACACCTGTGGAGATGACAAATCCAATGGAATCCGTGACACAGAGTATGGATATGTATGCGAGATTTTATATAACGGATACGATTCAGTATATTCGTTTGCATTATCGTATATTTGAGGATTCCAACAGAGATTTGTCTACAGCGATGGGACGCTATATCGGAAAAGCAAATGTAATCAAAAACCAGTACAATAAATATACGGCTTCGGCATCTGCACATGCCAATATCGGTGGATACCACTTCTTTGGATGGGCGACGACGGAGACCGGATACGATGGAAACGGTAAATCAACCATTTTGCCGTCTACGGTTGCCACAGAGGAATCCCAGCAACTGGTTATTACGGCAGATGCCATTACCAGTGGCGATTTGTATGCGATTTATGAACGCATCGGATACTATCAGGTCAATGTGGAATTCTGTGTTTACGATTCCAACAGTGATGGCTGGGGTCCGACCATTTATCAGCCACAGTACAATACCTACTCCATGGAAGACTGGATTGGCGACAAGGAAGATACCAGAAAGATTTTATTGCCGAAGCTTTCGGATGTAGCCGGATATACTCTTCGTCAGTATGGCGCAAACGGTGATTCCGGTGTGTATAAATCCTACTATTTTGACGGCTCCGGAAACCGCAATGAGACGGTGGATTCAGATATTTCCTACGATACGGGAGTATATGGCTCATTAGAAGATGCACTCAATGCCGGTGGAGCATATGTCACCATCGATATTCGTCAAGCCGGAACCTACGTTGTTACCTATAAGGGATTGGATTCCAGACGCTATCGCGTAGACAAGATTTATGAAAATACCGCCAACGGCAATGGATTTAACTATAGCGCCGGCACAGAAAAACGTGTTACCGGAACCGTATATGATGATGGTGTAGTCGGTGGCTCAATTGCATCCGACAAGCTTGCATCTGCCAGCGATATGTACGAGCTTGACAGATACGGAGCTAATGCGACACCGGTTATCGGAAACGTGGATGGCACCTATGTCTGCGAAGCCTACTATAAACGTAAACAGTTTGCGCTGTTCTATGATTTAAACGGTGGAGTCTATGACAATAAGGGCTATCGTGCATACGATACGATTGAAAACGGAAGACCTTTGGCTTCTGTGGACTTTATCAATGAAATCAACACAGACCCGACGAAGATATCCATGTCCGGTTGTGAATTTGCAGGTTGGACATACTACAAGTATTCGGAAGCAGCAGGAAAGACATCCTATGCCGGACTGGATGCTTACACCCAGGCAAATATGCCGCAGGAAGCATTGATTGCGGTAGCACAGTGGCGTGTGGGAGCTGCTACTCCGGTACGTTTGGAAATCTATCGTCAGGACAGAACCAATGCGCTGGTTGGAACCAACTTTAATGATTTGACAGTGCCAAATGAAAACAAGACCTACCTGTTACAGAAGTCTTTGGATATTACTTCTGCGGCAAATACCGTAGCCTTAAAACAGCAGCTTTTGAATACGACAAGCCTTACAAACTTAATCAGCACCATCAATACAAACCAATACAGACAGCGCATTGGTGCAATCGACGGTGCAAACGGACAGGAAATGGTTCGTCTGATGAGCGGAAACGAGACGCAGTACTACTTTGATGCAAGTACCGTATCACTGCCATGGAATACGATTAAGCCATCCCTTGAAAATGGTACTCTGGTTGTCAGATTGTATTATGACAGAAGAGTGATTACGATGAATTTACTGTATGGCAGTGCTTCAAATACTTCCGCTGCACAGAGAGATTGGAACCAGGCGTGGACAAACAGTGCAAGTGACTTTAGAATCAGGGCAAATACATACACATATTATTATGGCTATCGTACCGGTTATATGATTGAGATGAAGGCACTTTATGGAACTCATTTTGATGAACCGCCATATGTTTGGACAGATGAACTGTGGTTTAAAATTGGTTCAAAGTCAAGTTGGATGGATCACCCGGATAGTATTATCGATGAAACTGCAACTACTGGAGCTGCTATGGGTAATCCAAAAACTACATGGAATTTCACATTTGATGAAGTTAATTCGGGAAATAGAACATTAAAGCTTTATAAGGAAACAGCAGATGTAAGTGATACACCGCTTCAAATCGATGGAGGTACACATTACTTTGATCTTGCAAATCCTGACTACGCTTATCCTAGAAGTAGCAGTAGTACCAGTTGGTTTGATGCCGGTACCTTCCATGGCTATACGATTAAGGCACGAAGTGTAGACGGCGGTACATTGGCTGAGGCCGCGGATGGCGTACACTATTCGATGTCAGAAGCTTCCGAATTATATCTTCTCCGAAAGAGCGGCATGAAAGTATTATGTGATGGAACTGTCGCTACAGTCGACGGAAACCCGGTTACAAACGGTGTGCTATTTGACAATACATTCTATGGTGATGTTTTACCATTACCTGCAACCGCAACTCGTGCGACCGACAATGACAAATACACCTTTGCCGGATGGTATGCTACATCCGATTTCTCCGGCAGCCCGATAACACAGGTTACCATGGATGACAGAGATATGCAGGTGTTTGCAAAGTGGACGCCGACTACGATTCATGTAACCTATCATCCACAGTATCCGGATGATGAAGATGCAGAGACACCGATTGTGGCGGATACCTACTTCGGAACAGCAACCGGTGAGCTAAAGACACTTTCAACTTCCGATAATGCTAGAATCTCCTCTGAGGGTGATGCGATTTATTACAGTTATACACCGGTGGGAGAAGACCATGAGAGTAAGTATCGTTTCGACGGATGGTGGCGCAAGGATGCAAATGGCAACTATACCGTTCGCCTGTCCGGAAGCGAGGTATTGTATGACGACAATACTGATGTCTATGCGAGATGGACGCAGGTAGAAGGTTATGCATACTTGAAATACCGTTGTATCATGGTAGATGATACCTCTGTGGTACATGAAGAAATGTCTGATGTAAAGATACTTCTCGGAAGTCCGCAGTATGTATATGCACCATTAGTAAATACTGCAACATGGAACGAAAACGGTCATGACTGGTCAGGATATTATCCGATGCAGACCCGTGTAAAACAGACCTTTACCGGAGAAGAACCGGAGATTGTATTCTACTATTCAAAGGGAACGGCATTACACTATGTTGTAAACTATTATGTAATCTACAACCCGATGGCAGGCACAACGGGAACACAGACACGTCTGTTATTAAAGACTCAGGAATACACTCAGTCCCTAAGCAGTGCAGTTGTGATTCCGCCAAACCTGGAGGGATATGTGTTAACGGGACCGGCAACCAGTGTAACAGTGGATGCCACCTACATGGAAGAGCACCCGGACGGTGTGGATTTCGAATTTGAACCGGCACTTTCCACCATTCGCATGGAGGCAAAGACGATTTACGGAACCCACCAGAGTTTCCCTGAAGTCCTTATGGATGAGGTCAACTCACTCTTTGGTATCTATCCGGATGCATTGGATGGATATGAGCTTGTACCGATGTACAAGATTGAGGACATGGATGGCAACGTCCTTACTAATGGATTTGTGGGAAGCGATGATTTAAGAGACCTCATGAATGATTTGCCAAACGGTACTTATCGTGCAAAGGGTCAGGTACGACTGCAGTTAAACGGTGCGGATGTACTTACGCTTTGGGAAAACGATGCCTACGTCAACTTTACGATGGTATCAAGTGAAGAGTAAACCTTATTTAAGGCTTTTGTTTAAGGAGCAGGAAATGCGAAACAAGATAGCAAAAAAATTACATAGTAACACCGGAGCTTCCATTTCCTTTGCTCTGTTTGCTTTTATCATTGCCACCATTGTTTCTTTGATTATTGTGGCGGCAGCACTTACCAATGTGATTAAGGTTCGACAGGAAAGAGAAAACGAGCAGGCCTACCTTTTGGCACAGTCTGTTGCGAACCTTATTTCCGAGCAGGTTTTAGCTACGGATAACGGAACCGTGGTAGCGGAAGATGAGGACAAATACACCAGTCGCTATGTAAAAATTGTAGCCTTTACCGATGGAGAAGGAGAAAGCATCAGTGCCTTAGCACCGGTTACGGCGAATCCCGATGAAATGATTGGGGAGCCATTTAAGAGTGCTGTGGAGGAACTGTGCAAGGACCGCTATATTAAAATCGAAAACTATACGACTGGGGATATTTCCAAATCTTCCCTTTCAAGTCCTCTGACGGTATCGGTATCAAACGCCCGTGCAGGGGAAGGTGGAGCGAAGCTCTCCGATGAAGTGATGGCAAAACTGAATGACACGCAGACTACGATAGAGTGCTACATGCCGGTGGCAGAGGTCAAGACAAATGATGTTGGAGAACTCAACAAGAATGTTTCCGATTATTATGATATGGATGTTGTGATTTCAGTTCCAACCAATGGAACAAAGACTTATAAGTGTACCCTGCATTTTGATGCCAGCCTGCATGATAACGGAAACGCCACTTATATCTATTGGACAAATGTTACGCTTAGGAAGGGCGATAAATAATGAAGAAGCTGAAACAAAAAACAGGCGAAACCTTAACTGAAACACTGGTGGCTCTCGTGATTATGGCATTGGCACTTATTATGCTTCCGGGAGCCGTAGTTGCTGCGGCCAGAGTCAATGCGACAATGGAAAAACAGGTGATTTTTATGGAAAAAACACTGGAAGCCGAAAAAGGAGTAAAGGCAGGAAGCTGTGACATTACATTTTCCATGGACAGTATTTCTTCCACAGTTTCAGCAGTTGAGGTAACACGTTTTGGCTCCGAGGAAACGGGCTTATATGAAATTGGCTTACATACGGACGGTGAATAGGAAGGATAGACCAATGAAGGCTGTAAGAAAGTTAAAACAGAATAGCGGTTTTACTATATCAGAGCTTTTGGTGGCAACTTTGATTTTGCTTCTGACTTCCGCCATGCTGGTTACCTGTATTCGACTGGGATTAAAGCAGTTGTATAAGCAGACCCAGGAATCGGAGGCGCAGATACTTTGTACCACATTATCGACGGCGGTTCAGGATGAACTTTCCTATGCATCGGATGTACAAAAAACGGATACACCCATGGGCACGGTTTATACCTTTTCAAAGGAAAACATGCTTGCACCGGTGGGCTTTTATATTGCTACGGAAACCACCAGCGATACGGATGAAACCACCTTTGAATACAGCGCGGTTACGGACAATACCCTGTATTCCGAGTCGACCCTTGGAAAGATTTATCTGGCATCGGAAGACAGTGAGGGAAATCTTTCCAACATTATGGGAATGGTTTCTACCGGTGCATATAATATTGAGAATTCTTCTTACGGAAGCCTCCAGGCAGGTATGCTTTTAAAGGAGACATCCGGTGGATTTGAAGTACGTATCAGTGTTTATAACGGCTCAGATATTGACACCCCCCTTTCTGTAAAGGATTTTTACGTTGGAAAGATTGCGGCAAGTGCTACGTCAATTACGGTAGATGATAGTGGCGATGATGAGACATTTACCCTTCGGTTTAATCCAAACGGTGGTAAATTTACGGAGGATGATTCGACTGCTGTAAAGACTTATTCCGGATTGGTTCGCGGGATTCGGTTTTCCATTCCTGTTGTGGAAAGTGAAGGCAGAACCTTTGAAGGCTGGCAGCCGGATGTGGGAGACATTGTTTATTCCGGAACGGTTACGGTATCCGGCGATATGACCTATACGGCGCAGTGGAGTGGTGCCGGAAGCGGAACGGCGCGTTTCTTTAAGTCGGCAAGTGACTATGATCCTGCAAAACCGGGTGAAAGAACGGTAGCTACTATTTCTGTTGCATACGGAAATATTATCGGTGGCACATTTAATGACGTGACGAATTACTGGCCGGGTCATCCGACGGACAATGCTTATGATGGTGTGGCATCAAGCGTTTATAAAGCAGGTTATGTATTTGATGGTTGGCAGGATTTGGCAACCGGCAAGGTGTACTATTTTGCAAACGGTGCCCATGGAGATGTATGGACCTGTACAAAGGATACCGTCTTTGTGGCACACTATGCGAAGGTTTATAACGCATACTTCTATCGTGGATACGATGCAGGCGGCAATCCGATTGACTTGTACAGAACTGTGCAGGTACAATACAACAGCACACTTACCTTCCCGGCAGCGCCTACCAGAAACGGACACGTGTTTACCGGATGGGAATACGAACGTGCTTTGGATGATAAGGTACTGTGCGATGTATCGGATACCGGGTTAAAGTACACCTTTGAAAAAGATATGAAGTTTGTAGCTACATGGGATAATTACACCCTGACTTTCTACAACGGAAATACAGTAATCGGACAGGCGATTTACAATCAGTTTGACGGCTCCAACACGTACCTTGATACTATAGAGCCGGATGAGTTTTTACATGCCGATGATGATACATGGCAGTTTAACGGCTGGTATTCCGACCCGGTAAACAACATCCGTGATTACGACGAAAACGGAGACCCGACACCGGAGAATACTGTACTTAGCCGATTGAGCGCAACCAACCGCAATGTGGATTTGTATGCCGGATTTGTGAATAAAAACAGTATTTATGAAAAGACCAATGCCCTGACCAACGGCGACAAGATGGTGATTATCGGAGGAGACGGCGAGGGCGAAAGAAGGGTTATGATTACAAGCGGTGACGGAATAACCGACAGTGAAATCACAGTTTATGCTGATGATGATACGACCTACGTAAAAGCCGATGATGCACAGAGCCATGTGTGGAACGTAGAGACAGGAAGCAATGGACGATACAGAATCTATATTTTAGACGGTTCAAAGAAACGCTATCTGGATATGCTTCAGATTGCATGGGGTTATTGGATTCGACTTCGTGATGATGCGAACGGACGTCAGTGGAGCTATGATGATGCGAATCATGAACTCTCCGGAAAATGGAATAATAATACCCGTTATGTTCGGTTCGACGGCGAAGATTTTGAGAATTACAGCAAATCCAGTGACAACGGAAATCTTTATATTTACAGTTACAAGGCAGCCGGGGAAGCAACATCCTTCAACGGCTACACCCCTTGAATTCAAAATTAAAGATTGCTATAATATGGCTCGTAGTTTTTTAACGTGAGGTGACATCATGAAACAACAGGAAAAGAAAATTCCGTTTCCTTTTATATTTTTAGCAGTTTATTTGATAGCAGTTATCGCTATTTTTGTAGTTGGATTTAAAGTGCTTGGTATTCCAATTGCGGCAGTTGGCCTGTTTATTGTATTGGAAGGCGTTTTGGCAGCACTTTTAAATCGGATTCCACTTTGGGTCCATGGCCTTGTATTCGTGGGACAGATTGTTGCAGGCGTGGTATTCCACAAATTAATCTTTATGATTTTGATGGCTGTTGTTTACGCACTTTGCGTCGCACTTTTATTCTTCTTTACAAAGGACTATGAATAAAAAGAATTATCAGTTGGAACTGGAAAACTTAATAAAGACTTTCGAAAGGGATGAGCAGGTGCCATCCCTTTTCTTGCATAGTTGTTGCGCTCCATGTTCGAGCTATTGCATCGAGTATCTATCGCAGTATTTTCGTGTGACGGTGTTTTACTATAATCCGAACATCTATCCGGACGAGGAGTACTATCACAGAGTAAAGGAGCAGCAGGAGTTTATAAAAAAGTTTTCCACAAAGTATCCGGTAGATTTCATCGAAGGAGATTTTGAAAAAGATCGTTTTTATTTGGAAGTGGCTGCCGGTTTGGAGAACGAACCGGAACGTGGCCGCCGTTGCGTGAAGTGCTTTGATCTTCGACTTCGGGAAACTGCAAAGCGCGCCAAGGCGGAAGGCTTCGATTATTTCTGTACAACACTTACGATTTCTCCTATGAAGGACGCAACATTATTAAACGAAATCGGAGCTCGCATTGGTGCAGAAGTTGGCGTTCCGTTTTTACCAAGTGATTTTAAGAAAAAGAACGGATACCTCCGCTCCTGTGAGATATCAAAAGAATACAATATGTATCGTCAGGATTACTGCGGATGTGAGTTCTCTTTTAAAGAAAGAAAATAATAGTTGACGAAAAGGAAAAAGGAGAAAAGATTATGGCTCAACTTTGGGGAGGACGCTTCACAAAAGAAACAGACAAACTGGTATACGCCTTCAACGCATCCATTGGCTTTGATCAAAAGTTCTTTCATGAGGATGTGGCAGGCAGCCGCGCACACGTAAAAATGCTTGCAAAGCAGGGTATTCTTACGAATGAGGAAAGGGATGCGATTCTTGGCGGTCTGGATTCCATTGAAAAAGATGTGGATGAGGGGAAATTAGAGATTACCGACGAGTACGAAGACATTCACAGCTTTGTGGAGGCGAATTTGATTGACCGCATCGGGGATGCCGGCAAAAAACTGCATACCGGCCGAAGCAGAAACGATCAGGTGGCACTGGATATGCGTCTTTATACTCGTGGTCAGGTGGTGGAAGTGGATGGCCTTTTGGAACACTTCCTTGAAACCATATTATCTGTGATGGAAGAGAATAAGGAAACTTATATGCCGGGCTTTACCCATTTGCAAAAGGCGCAGCCCATTACCTTGGCTCATCACTTTGGTGCCTACTTTGAAATGTTTAAGCGCGACCGACTTCGCCTTTTGGATATTTATGAGCGCATGAATTATTGTCCTCTTGGAAGCGGAGCGTTGGCCGGAACCACGTATCCTCTTGATAGGGAATTTGTAGCAGAGGAACTTGGTTTTTATGAACCTACAGCAAACAGTATGGACGGGGTTTCCGACCGCGATTATTTGATTGAGTTTTTATCCGCTCTTTCTATGATTATGATGCATCTTTCCAGATTTTCCGAGGAAGTTATCATCTGGAATTCCAATGAATATGGTTTTGTGGAAATTGATGATGCCTACAGTACGGGAAGCTCCATTATGCCCCAGAAGAAAAATCCGGATATCGCTGAACTGGTAAGAGGAAAAACCGGACGTGTATATGGAGCCTTAACAAGCCTTCTTACCACCATGAAGGGAATTCCCCTTGCGTACAATAAGGATATGCAGGAAGACAAGGAGCTTTCCTTTGATGCCATTGATACAGTTAAAGGATGCATTGCTTTATTTGATGGAATGATTGCTACCATGAAGTTCAATAAAAAAGTCATGGCAGAAAGCGCCATGAAGGGCTTTACCAATGCGACGGATGCAGCGGATTATCTGGTAAACAAAGGGGTACCGTTCCGTGATGCACACGGTATCATCGGACGGATTGTGGTATTCTGCATTGAAAAGGGGCTCTCGATTGATGAACTCTCGCTTGAAGAGTTACAGTCCTTTGCTCCGGAATTTGACAGTGACATTTATGATGCCATTTCTTTGGAGACCTGTGTCAATAAACGACTGACCACGGGGGCTCCCGGAAAAGAAGCGATAGAAGATGAGATTGAACGCTGCAAAGAATATCTGATCGTTTCCAAAGAAATGCAAATGGAAATAAAAAAATAACCCCCCACGGGGCTTGTGGACGCTATTTTTAAGGATTATACTCCTCTCTGTATCTATGAAGAGAGGAGTATTTTTTTATGAAAACAAAGAAAATCATTGCATTATTACTTGCACTTGTAATGCTTTTTGGAACTTTCGGATGTGGTTCAAAAAACAGTGCCGATACCACTGACGTGGCAGATGCAGCCACTACAGAAAGTGAAGAGACGAAAGATAATATTTTACGTACAGCAGCTTCTTTTGCATATCCGAGTCTGGATGTACATAAGGAGTATTATGGATGGTATACCTCTGTTTACGGTTTATCAGAGGCACTTTTCATGCTCGACGAAAACAGCACGGCTGTTTCCTGCCTTGCAAAGGATGCAGTAGCGGATGGAACTACATGGACCATTACCTTAAATGACGGTGTCGCATTTTCCAACGGTAATCCGCTTACAGCAGAAATGGTAATCCGTAACATCCAGCGTGTTGCTGAAGTAAACGGAAGATTTGACGTTTTTGGGACCTTTACTTATGAAGCAACTGATGATAAGACCATCGTTATCAACACAGGCGATGAAGTATATCCTACTTTAAAAAGCGATTTGGCCAGCCCTGAGTTTGGTATGATCGACTTGGATAACACCACAGATTTTGATAACAATCCGATTTGTACCGGACCTTTTGTAATTGAAGAGTTTATTCCGGAAGGTGATGTTACCGTTAAGAAAAACGAGAACTACTGGGGTGGCGATGTAAACCTTGACGGAGCAGTATTTTACTATATGCAGGAAGATGATCCAAAACTTCTTGCAATGCAGAGTGGTGAAATCGACTGCTACAACAGTGTATCTTCCGCAGCTTTGGAAGTATACAATGCTGACCCTGAAAACTACAAGGTAGCATCTGTAGCAGGTACAAGATTACAGTTTTATATCTTAAATGAAAATCATTTGGATGATGCAGTTCGCGAAGCAATCAACTTAACTGTTGATAAAGATGCGATTGCAAAATACTTAGAGGGAACCGTATCAGCAGCAAAGGCTCCGTTCCCTGAAAGTGCAGCCTATTCAAAGGTTACGATTCCGGGCGTTGATACTGCAAAGGCAAAACAGCTTTTAGAAGACGACGGATATACCTTAAATGCAGACGGTATTTATGAAAAGAACGGCAAACCTTTAAATATCAATATTTCTTACTATGCAGCCAGATCTTTGGATACTTTGGCACTTTTAATTCAGGAACAGTTAAAGGCAATCGGCGTTGATTCTACTCTTGTAGTAGAGGAGGATCCGGATTCTACCTATATCGCAACCGGAGATTTCGACCTTGCACTTTACTGCATGATTTCCGATAAGTGCGGTGATCCGCTTTACTTCATCGATTCTACTCTTGCTGAGGGCGCTTACTATAACGTTGGCGGATTCAAGTCTGATGAATGCCAGAAGATGATTGAACAGTTACGTGTGGAAGTGGATACAGCCAAAAGAGCAGAACTTGCAAACAAGATTATTCAGATTGCCATCGACGATAATGCATTTGGATATGTGGGACTTTTTAATCACACCACAGTTATGAAGCCGAGTGTATCCGGATTTGCGGAGAATGTACCGTTCGATTTCTATGGCATTGATGCCAATACTACAAAATAAAATGCTCGGGTTCGCAAAGCGACTCCGATAGTATAATGACTGGATACTATGAAAAAACAGATTGCAAAACGATTTTTAGAACTGATAGTTCTTCTTATTGTTCTTAGTATGCTGACCTTTTTATTAATGTATCTTGCACCGGGAGACCCTGCGGAGAAGCGACTTTCTTCGCAGGGTGTTGCGGTTACAAAAGAGGTTTTAAATGCAGAACGAGAGAGGATGGGGCTTGCACGCCCGTTTTTGGTACGCTATGGAGAATGGGCACTGGGTGTCCTCCATGGCGATTTTGGTGTGTCTTTTAAAGATGATCTTCCTGTGGCACCGAAACTTGTAAAAGGACTTAAAAATACAATTGTACTGGCTCTTTTTAGTTTGTTGTTGTCACTTGTGATATCCGTTCCTTTGGGCGTATATTCTGCTGTAAAGGAAAACAGTATTTTTGATCATGTCGTGCGATTATTCTCTTTTATTGGAAATTCATTACCGAATTTTTTACTTTCGGTTCTTTTGATGTACGTTTTCTGTATTCGATTAAATCTGTTCCCAATCATTGCAACGGGAACCTTTGAAGGGCTTATTTTACCGACCCTTTGCCTGGCAATTCCAATGAGCACAAGATTTATACGACAGATTCGCACAGAAATCCTTACGGAATTAAAAAAGGATTATGTGGTTGGACTTCGCAGTCGCGGCGTTCGGGAAAAGGACGTATTGTTCCATAATGTTTTATACAACTCTTTGGGTCATATTTTTACCATCGTGGCACTGCAAATCGGTGTGCTTATGGGTGGAAGTGTGGTAATAGAAACGATTTTTCGCTGGCCCGGAATCGGAAAACTTGTTATGGATTCCATCGATGCCAGAGACTATCCTGTGATAATGGGATTTGTTATTGTAATGGGAACCATTTATGTGGTTTTAAACTTTTTATCTGATGTTTTATGCAAAGTAATTGATCCGAGGGTGAGTGAATGAGTCTGAAGAGAAAAAAGAGAAAAATGATTGCAGCTGCAATTGTTGTTGGAATTCTCGTGTTAATTGCACTTTTTTCCGAAGTTTTGGCACCGAACGATCCCTATACGACAAATGCACTTTATATCCGAAAAGCTCCGTCACCGCAGTTTTTGTTTGGAACGGATAATTTGGGCAGATGCGTGCTTTCCCGGGTTTTGGTGGGAACCAAAACTACGATAGCAGCTACCTTCTTTTTGGTGGGAGTCTCCTTTGTTTTGGGCACCTTTATCGGTATGCTCTGCGGATACTACGGAGGAATTCTGGATGATGTGTTGATGCGCGTGGCTGACTTAATGCTGGCCTTTCCACAGATGGTGGTTGCCATTGCAGTAGCCGGAATCTTAGGCGGCGGACTTGGCGGAGCCTTGATTGCACTGGGAGTTACACTTTGGACTTCCTTTGCAAGACTGGCGCGAAGCCATACGAAATCCATTAAAAACGAACCCTATATTATTGTCGCCAAAATGTCTGGGAAAAACGGGGCGTATATTTTGATGCGACATATCCTCCCGAATATTGTGGAACCGGTGTTTATGAATGCGTTAACGCAAATCGGTAGTACAATGATTGGTATTTCCGGCTTGTCCTTCTTGGGACTTGGCGTCGTGCCGCCACAGGCGGAATGGGGCTCTATGATTGCCGAGGCCAGAGCCTACATTCAGATTGCACCCTGGGCGGTTTTGTTCCCGGCTGCAGCAACGGTAATTACAATTGTGTCATTTAACTATTTGGGGGACGCGGTAATGGAGTATAAAAATGCAAAATAACAGCGAAAAATACGTATTACAATTGAAAAATCTGTCCGTATCCTATGGCTTGGATGCTGTGGTTTCCGATGTCTCTTTATCCATGAAAAAAGGAGAAATCCTTTGTATTGTGGGAGAAAGCGGAAGCGGAAAGTCTACCCTGATAAAGGCCATTCACGGCCTTGAAAATGCCACCGTTACTGCAGGAGAGGTGGTTTTGTTCGGCAAAGACTGTAAAACGAAAAAGGAAAAACAGGCACTTATGGGAACAGAGGTGGGATTGATTCCACAAAATCCCGGTGGCTCCTTTAATCCTCTTAGAACATTTGAAAAGCAGTTTCGCGAAGCCCTTAAGGGATCAAAAATGGCATACGATGAAAATCGGATTGGAAACGTGTTTGAAACCCTTGGCCTAAAGGATGGAAAAAGCATTTTAAAAAGCCGCCCCTATGAAATGAGCGGCGGTATGAATCAACGAATCGCAATTGCCTTTTCGTATATGAAAAAGCCAAAGCTTTTACTTTGTGACGAAGCAACCAGTGCGTTGGATGTAACGACGGCACGGATTGTGGTGGAAGAGTTAAAAACACTTCGAAGGGAAAATGATACGGCGATTTTAATGGTAACCCATCACCTTGGAATTGCAAGAACCATGGCGGATAACGTGGCGATTATGAAGGATGGAAAAATCGTAGAATACGGAAGGGTGGAGGAAATCTTTTCCAACCCCAAATGCGAGTATACAAAAAAACTTCTTTGCGATGTACCGAAGCTGAAAATCGATGAATTGGAATAGACTTTATGCAGAAAGTGATTTTAAAAGGCGAAAATTTAAATAAAGCATACAAAATCGATGGGCAAAAAAAACAGGCTCTTTCTCAGGTGGACTTTGCACTTTTTGAAGGAGAAATCCTTGGAATTGTGGGAGAAAGCGGCAGTGGAAAAAGTACGCTTCTTCGCATGGCCTCCGGTATCGAAAGGCCGGATAGCGGAAACTTGTATATGAAAGAAAAGGAATATACAGGCGCTTCATTAAAGGATACCGGACGGTCCTTACAGATTATTTTCCAGGATGCCTACGGCTCCTTTGACCCCCGTTTTTCCATGAAAAAGTCTTTGATGGAAGGGGGAAAGTATTCAAATGAGGAAGTATTTGAAGTTTTAAAAAAGGTAAATCTTTCCACAGATTTGCTTGATCGAAAACCAAGAGAACTTTCCGGAGGACAGTGCCAGAGAATGGCGATTTCCCGCGCACTGCTTCATAAGACAAGGGTACTTTTATGTGATGAAATCACGAGTGCTTTGGATGTAACGACCCAGGCAAAGGTGGTGGAGTTGATTGCAAAATTAAATCAGACTGAAAAACTTTCGATTTTGTTTGTGTCTCACGACATTGCCCTTGTCAGCAATATCTGTAATCGCCTGATTGTAATGAAGGATGGAAAAGTTGTGGAAGAAGGAATAACAAAAGATCTTATCAATCACCCGAAAAGCGAGTACACAAAGAGCCTGATTGCAGCATCTTTGGGGGTTTGTTAAATGAAACGATTGATACGATTTGCCCTTCCTTTTTTGGGCAGCGCCTTAATTCAACAATTGTATTCCACAACGGATTTGATTTTTGCAGGATGGTACATAGGAAGCGATGGAGTGGCTGCAATCGGCGGAACCTCCATTATTGCAACGGTGATTATCGGTATTTTTACCGGACTTAGTGTGGGAATCAGTACCCATGTGGCCAGACTTTATGGTGAAAAAAACTTTGGGAAAATCAAACGGGCGGTAGGAGCATCCCTTGTATTAATTGCCATTCTTGCAGTTTTGTTTGTTGTGCTTTTGGAAGCATCCGCGGGATGGCTGTTATCCTTTATGCATATTCCTAAGAGAATCTTTTTGTCTGCTTTGGTGTATTTACGGGTGTATTCGCTTAGTGTGATTTCCATTACGCTGTATAATGTGATAACCGGGATCCTTCGTGCCATGGGAGATTCTATGCGCCCCATGCTGACTCAGCTTGTGGGTGGAATTGCAAATGTGATTTTAAACTATGTCTTGATTGTACGCTTGCAAATGGGGGTATTTGGAGCGGGACTTACCACGCTTATGTCTCAAACCATTGCAGCGGTTCTTACCTACTTTGTTTTTTTGCATACCGCAAAAAAGACGGAGATTGGACAAATCCGGCCGTGTCTGTCTTTGTGGGATACCATGGAAATCTTAAAGGTGGGTATTCCTTCCGCGGTGCAGGCAAGTATTATTACGTTGTCCAACTTTTTTGTTCAGTCGGATGTAAATACCCTTGGAGTTGTTTCCATCGCAGCGTTTGCGGCGTATTACAAGGTGGAAAACTTTATTTATTATCCGATTATGGCAGTGGGACAGGCAAATGCGGTAATAGCTGCTCAGGATTATGGCAGCGGTGATAAAGAGCGCATGTTTAACGGGGTAAAGCGGTCCATGATTTTTGGACTTGTGCTTACTTTGACATTGGCAGTGATTTTGATTATTATGCGTAGGTATTTGTTTATGCTGTTTGGCAAAAATGAAGAAGTAATCGCACTTGGTATGAAAATGGTTTGTATCAGTTTCCCTTTTTATTTTTTGTATCTTGTTATGGAAGTTTTGGTGGGAACCATTCGAAGTACGGGAGACGCACTTTTGCCAATGATGTGCGTGATTATAAATATGTGTCCGGTGCGACTGTTTGTATTGCATTTTATGATGAAGGAACACATATTGTTGCCGCATTTGGTAGGATTGTATCCTATTACATGGACAACGACGGTCACCATGCTTTTGATTGGTTACGTGTGGTGGAAAAGAAAACGATTTGTGATAAAGGATATATAAAATGAGCGTATTAAAGCACATTGAATTTAATGAAGAATCCAATATGGTAAAAGAAAAAGTGTTGGCCTATTGGTCCAAACGTTCCGACAGCTTTAGCGAACATAAGCATGAGGAAATCCATAGCGAAAAAAAACAGCTTTGGGAAGCTGAATTCTTAAGACATTTTTCAAAGGAGGACAAGCTTTCTGTTTTGGATGTGGGATGCGGAGCTGCTTTTTTTGAAATGGTATTATCCGAGTTTAATTGTGATGTGACGGGGGTGGATTTGACACCGGAGATGATTGAAAACGGGAAGAAACTTTTGTCTCATCATGGTGTGGATGCAACCTTAAAGGTAATGGATGCGGAAAAACTGGATTTTCCGGACGAAAGCTTTGATGTGGTCATAAGTCGTAATTTGACCTGGACACTTCCTCATCCGATTGAGGCGTACAAAGAGTGGAACCGTGTGTTAAAACCCGGTGGAATGCTTCTTGTTTATGATGCGGAATATGCCAAAGGATTTCATTATTGCGATCAGAATGAAAACTTAGCACACGGAGAAGTTGCAAAGCAAATGATTGAAGAATGTCATGATATTTATCATATGCTTTCCATTTCTACTTTGGATCGCCCGGATTGGGATGCACAGGTATTGTCCCAATTAAAGTATGAAAACATTCATACGGATCTTAGTGTGGGAGATCGCATTTATCATGAAAAAGATAACTTTTATATGCCGGAGCGAATGTTTTTGGTTAAGGCACAAAAATTTGGAAGTAATAGAATCGGAGGAATGAAATGAGAAGAGGAATTGATACCACGCATATGATGGTATACGGACATGAGGCATGGGTGGTAACGGATAAATCTGTTTATGCACCGGGAGAAGAAGTATGCGCGATTTTGCGCTGGGGACACCATATGCGCCCGGACGGCTTTTTCCGTTTGGATGAAATTCGCGTGTTTGTTCAGGATGAAGCAGGAAATCGGATTGCAATTACTCCGGTAAAGGGTCCGGGAGATGAGATGGGAGATTATTACGAGCTTCGCTTTACTCCTACTTCAACAGGAATCCATACCATTATGGCAATTTACGATAACAACTACGTTCGAAATGAAAAGGATGAGTATTTCGAAGGTGATCGCAGAACCTATCCGGATATTTTGGATGCAAAGAACTATCCGCAGATTTATGAGACCTGCATTACGGTAGGTGAGAAGAGGGGAACGATCGACTTTATCCATGAATCAAGAGTCAGCTTTATTCCAAAGCCTTGGGAAGCTGATACGGATGTTTTGCATCTTTGTCTGATTCACGATAAGTTCCCGGTAAAGGGTGCATCTGTATGCGTAGTTTGCTATGACGGAAACGAATACTTTGAGCGTTTCTTAAATACGGACGAAAACGGAGAAATCTTCTTTAATACAGAAAAGAAGGGAATCTATATGGCTGTAACCCGCAAACCATTGGCCGAAGGAATCGAAGGCATCTACGATTCCAAAGAAATTGCCAGCACGTTTACATACGTAAAAAGATAAATAATAAGTTATTCTTTTATATAAGTACAGTTGAAATAAAACTTCTAAATAACGTTCTCTCTAGAGATGTCACCGTGGTTGACGGTGCTGAAAAAAGGGAAATGTTTTTTAGAAGTTTTTTTGTTTATGTGGAAGAAAAATGATGATAAGAAGACTTTTTTGTTTTTTTAAAACCAGGGCTCTAGGGTAACGAAGAACCGTCCCTTTGCTACCATATGGAAACTGGTTTTTATCTGGTTAGTTTTTTCAATTGTCAATGTTTAACAAAAATAAATTAATCAATTTAAACAAAACGTCAAACTTACTATTTTTTGGCAAAAAAGAGTTGAATAATGGCTAAAACATAGTATGATTGTATTAGTTAAAGCAATTAACTAATTGCAAAAATGTACGAGAAATGCCTAAAAACAAAGGCTTTTAAGTAAATTTAGAGTTTGAAACAAATGATTTGGAGGAAGAGAAAATGAAAATCGGTTTTATCGGCTTAGGTATCATGGGAGAATCCATGTGCGAGAACATTATTAAGAAACATGACGACACAGTTTATTGTTTCGATTTTGTAAAAGAAAAGGTTGACCTTTTGGCATCCAAGGGTGCGGTTGCCTGTGAAAACTCTGTTGAGTTGGCAAAGAACTCAGACGTAATCATTTCCATGGTTCCGAAGAGTGAGCATTCCAGAAGCGTTTATGAGGGAATCTTATCTGAATTAAACGATACAAAGTTCTGTATTGATATGTCTACCATTGATCCAAGTGTTTCTGTTGAGATTTCCGAGATGGTAAAGAAAACAGGCGCACACTTCATTGATGCACCGGTTGTAAAATCCAAACCTGCAGCAATTGCCGGAAAACTTGGTATCTATGTTGGTGGTTCTGAAGAGGATTACGAAAAAGCTCGTCCGATTTTGCTTTACATGGGCGAAAATGTAATCCGCATGGGAGACAACGGCAAGGGATTGGTTATGAAGATTTGTCATAACGCACTTGTTTCTCAGATTCAGAACGGTGTAAATGAAACATCCACACTTGCCAAGGCAAACGGAATCGACATTTTAACCTACGCAGAAGCAATTTCTTACGGTGGTGCAGGAAACTGGTACTTGGATTCTAAGAAAGATGTTCTTGCAAAAGAAGATTACACCACAGCATTTTCTATTGAAAATGAGCATAAGGATGTACACATCTGCTTAAAACTTGCTGAAGAGTGTGGCGTAGATATGCCGGGTGAAGAAAACGCAGTTCGTGTTTATGACAAGGCTCTTGAAATGGGACTTGGAAAAGAAGACTTCTGTGCAACAATCAAGGTTGTTCGCGAAGGCAGATAAGAGTGACTGCGTATGGAATTTGTTTTAAAGGAAAAAGGGTTTACCTTAAAGGGAAATAACAGAACGATCCTTGATTGTTCTGAAAGCAAACCGCTTTTATATGTAGGATGCGGAAAAGAAGATGTGCTGATGTATCGTGGAAACTTCAAAATTGAAGACTACGTAACCGAACGTCTTCCCTTGTATCCCACGGAAATAAAAGAAACTGCAAGGGGTGCGGAAATTCTTTTTGGGGACAAAGTAAAAGCGGCGATTGAAGTAGAAAACGATATATTTAACATTTCTTTTGAAAAGCTGGATGAAACAATCAATCGTTTCTGGTTTCGGACTTCTTCTTATAAAGAAGAGCATATTTACGGATGTGGAGAGCAGATGTCTTATTTCGATTTAAAGGGAAGACATTTTCCTCTTTGGACCTCCGAACCGGGCGTGGGAAGAGACAAGACCACCTATATTACATGGCGTGGTGATGTGGAAGGAATGAGCGGCGGTGATTATTACCACACGAATTTCCCACAGCCGACCTATGTTTCTTCCGATAAGTTTTACGTTCATGTTCAAACAACGGCATATGCGGATTTTGATTTTCGAAATGATGATTTCAACGAGCTTCAGTGCTGGGATGTTCCGGAGTTTATTCGAATCGAAGCAGCAGATACCTTTGTAGATCTTTTGGAAAAAGAAACCGCATTTTTCGGCAGACAGCCGGAACTCCCGGAATGGGTTTACAACGGTTTGATTATCGGAGCCCAGGGAGGAAATGAAAGAAGCTTTGGCATTATGGAAAAATCCATTGATGCAGGGGTAAAGGTTGCAGGTCTTTGGTGCCAGGATTGGTGTGGAAAGCGTGTAACAAGCTTCGGAAAGAGACTTCAGTGGGATTGGCATTTCCATGATGAAATGTATCCGGCACTTCCGGAAAAGATTAAAGAGCTTCATGAAAGAGGCATTAAGTTTTTGGGATACATCAATCCTTATCTTGTAGAAGGCGGAAAGCTCTTCGAAGAAGGAAAGAAAAAAGATGTATTTGCCAAAAAATCAGATGGCAGTCTTTATCTGGTGGATTTCGGTGAGTTCTATTGCGGCGTCATCGATTTGACCAAGAAAGAAGCCTACGACTGGTTTAAAGACGAAGTTATAAAGAAGTACTCCATCGACATCGGAATCGACGGATGGATGGCTGATTTCGGTGAATACTTACCTACAGATGACATTGTTTTATCCAATGGTGTGTCCCCCATGATTGAGCACAATCACTGGCCGGCACTTTGGGCAAAATGCAACTATGACGCAGTAAAGGAAAGCGGCAAGCTCGGTGAAGTTGTGTACTTTATGAGAGCCGGAGGCATCGGATCTCAAAAGTATTGCACACTTTTATGGGCAGGGGATCAGTCTGTTGACTTTACCAGACATGACGGACTTTGCACGGTTATTTGTGCAGCACTTTCTTCCGGAATGACGGGTTGCGGATTAAACCACAGTGATATCGGTGGTTATACCTCTTTATACGATAACCTTCGAACCAAGGAAGTCTTTCTTCGCTGGGCAGAGATGGCAGCATTTACACCTGTAATGAGAACCCATGAAGGAAACCGACCGGATACCAACTTCCAGTATTACGATGATGAGGATTGCATAAAGGATTTGGCAAGACTGACAGGAATCTATACCATGATTTCTCCGCTGATGAAAGAGCTGGTAAAAGAAAATTCATTAAAGGGTACTCCGGTACAAAGACCGCTTTTCTTACATAACGAAGAGGATGAGCGAAGCTACAGCGAGCAGTTTGAATATCTGCTAGGGGAAAATGTGCTGGTGGCTCCGGTATACGAAGAGGGAAAAGAAGACAGAGAAGTATATCTTCCTTCTGATGGATGGATTCATCTTTGGAGTGGTAAGGAATATAAAAAAGGAGAACATACGGTAGAAGCAAAAATGGGAGATACACCGGTGTTCTACAAGAAAGGTTCCGATGTAGTAGAACTTTTCGAAAAGGTACGTGCCACCTACGGCAGATAACAGGGGTATGAACTTCACTTAGAAAAAAGTGGGGCATATATAAAGAACATTTTTTTAAAATGGAGGGAAAACAAATGAAAAAGAAACTTTTAGGATTGCTTTTGGCAGCAACCATGGCAGTTACCTGCTTCGCAGGCTGCGGCGGTAACAGTGGAAACACGGCTACAAACAGCACAGATGCATCTGCTGAAACAGAAGCAGAAGAAACCGTATCTAACGGAGGGGAAACCGTTAAGATTATTTGCGGATACGGTGCAGGTGGTACAGCCGATCTTCTTGCTCGTAAGTATGCTGAGACAGCAAACAAGATTCAGGGTGACTACAACTTCGTAGTTGAAAACATGACCGGTGGTGATGGTTTTGCGGCAGCTACTTTCTTCTCAGAAGAAGATGCTTCTACAAAGGACCTTTTAGTATTCGGATATGGTCTTTGCTACAGACATGATCTTGGAAAGACCTATGGAACAGAAGAAGTTGACTTTGACAGAAATGCTATGGATCCAATCGGAACTGTAGATGACAGAACATGGATTGTTTACACAACTCCGGATCAGACTTTAGAAGGAATCCTTGATAAGGCGAAAAACGGTGGTATCAAGATGTCAGGTGGTAATCCACTTTCTGACTGCCACTTAGAGCTTGGTTCTTTAATCGCTTTAGAGGGCGGTAACGTAATGGTAGTTTCCGGTTACGAAGGTGGTGCTGAGCAGAAGCAGGGCCTTGTAAACGGCGAAGTAGATGTATTCGTTGGTACAACTCAGGCAGCTAAGGACGAAGTAGAAGCCGGAACATTGATTCCTATCCTTGCTATTTCCGATAAGGCATTCGAAGGATTTGTTACTCCGGATGGCCCAATCACTGTTCCTACTGTAGCAGGTGACGCTAAGGCTCCTGAACTTTCAGCAGACATTGATTTCTCAGGATGCATCCTTCCTGCAGGTGGTACACTTGCAACACATAAAGGTGCTGATCAGGCATTCCGTGATGATATGACAGAAATCATGAAGCAGGTATGGGCTGATGAGAACTACTATGGATGGATTGAGTCTGTAATGTTAAATAACTTCCAGCTTTACGGAGAGGATGCTCAGTCATTCATCGATGAAGCTTGCGAAAAGGCATTAAAGGCTTACGATAACTTAAAATAATTAAAGTTTAAATTAAAATTCAAGACGGCCGGACCTCATGAATCAATAATGACGGTCCGGTTGGTTTTGAAAAACGGTATCTTTTTCACACCGAGGGGTAAACATCATGAAATTTAAAATTAAAACAAACTTATGGTCAGGAATTATAATGGGTGCTTTAAGTATTTTGCTTTTGGTGCTTATGCCGACTCAGGTACGTATTCCTGCATACGATTCAGGCGCTCCGAGCCCGAGAATCATTCCGGGAATCTGCATTGTGATTATGCTTATTTTCTCGGTTGTACTTATTATTCAGTCTCTTGTTTTTAAACAGGAAAAAATCGTGGAATTCGATTGGAACAAAGAAAAACCGGCAATTCTGTTAATTGCTATGCTTTGCATTTATGTTGCACTTATTATTATTATCGGATTTATTCCGGCTTCAGCGCTTACATTTATCGCTGTGTTGTTCTATTGCGGTGAAAGAAAGCCTTTCATCTATATCTTTGTAATTGCGGCAGCAACGGGAATTTATTTCCTTTTCAAATATGTTTTTACCGTGTCATTACCGACAGGTATATTCTTTTAAGGAGGTTTTATAAAAATGGGTGATTTTGCACTTATCGCACAAGCCATGACCCAGGTCTTTACGGTGACAAACCTTCTTATGATCTTGATTGGTCTTGTGATTGGACTTATAGTTGGATGCATTCCGGGGCTTTCCGTAATGCTAGGTATTATTCTTATGTTACCGGTAACATACACAATTGATGATCCGGCGACAGCGATTATTTTGTTACTGGCGGTATACGTTGGTGGTATGTATGGTGGCTCTATCAGTGCGGTGACACTAAATACACCGGGTACGAACTCGGCGATTGCCACAACCTTTGACGGGTATCCGCTGGCAAGAAAGGGCAAGGTTAAGAAGGCTCTTGATACATCCCTTTTTGCATCTGTATTCGGAGGATTGTTCTCTGCATTGTTACTTTTACTTTGTGCTTCCTTTATCACAAAGCTTGTAGCAAACTTTACTTCCGTAGAGTATTTCTCAATGGGTATTCTTGGAATTTCATTGATTGCCGGTGTTTCCGGAAACTCACTTCCGAAGTCAATTATTTCCGGTATGATTGGATTACTCATGGCATGCGTTGGTATGGATGCCGTAACCGGTGTAACCAGATATTCCTTCGGACTTCCGACATTAAGATACGGTATTGATTTACTTCCTGCATGTATCGCTTTGATTGCCCTTACACAGGTAGTTCAGAAACTTCGCGACTTTAAGCTTTCCGGCGGAAAGTTAGACGATGCAAATAAAATTGACAGAGAAGGTCTTACCAGAAAAGAAAGAAGAAGTATACTTCCTGCCTGCTTAAGATCTTCTGTAGTTGCTTCCATACTTGGCGCTATGCCGGGTGTTGGCGGTGGTGTAGCACAGTTCTTATGCTACTCCGAAGCAAGACGTACCTCAAAACATCCGGAGCAGTTCGGAAAAGGTTCTTTGGAAGGTATTGCAGCAGCAGAGTCATCCAATAATGCAGTGGTAGGATCTGCTATGATTCCAATGTTAACCCTTGGTATTCCGGGTGACGGAGTTACCGCACTTTTGTTGGGTGCTTTTGTCCTTCACGGAATCACACCGGGACCGACTATGTTTACCAAGCAGGGTGTTATGGCTTACACCATTATTTTAGGATGCTTAATTGCAAACCTTCTTTTATTCCCAATCGGTCTTGGTATGACAAGAGGTGTGGCAAAGATTGTTCAGGTTCGCTACACTTACCTTGCACCTTTGATTATTATGTTCTGTTTTGCAGGTTCTTTTGCATCAACAGGAAATACAAAAGAGTTAATTATTTGTGCAGCAATTTTGGTATTCAGTTATCTGCTTACCATTTTGGATATTGATAATACACCGCTTATGCTTGGCATGATTTTGGAAAGTATTATGGAGAAAAACTTTGTTACCGCTTCTATGGCGTACAACAGAGATTACACAATTTTCTTCAGACGTCCGATTTCTTTGGTGATTTTAATTCTTACAGTTTTACTTCTTGTTTCACTTATGAAGATTAATAAGAAGATTGATGAATTAAATAAAAAGCAGATGGAAGAAATGCAAAGCTTGCATGAAGAAATGTAGAAAGGTTTTTAGTTATGAAATTTCAGGTAGTATATGTGCCGATTGGTGTCGGAACATACGAAATGGTAACTGCCCATGAGCAGTTCGACAAATCAATCTCTCTTTTAAAATCAGTTTATGAAGACGTTTTGGTTCCAAACGACATCCTTCTTACTGTGGATGCCGTTGCAGAGTATTTATCTGACAAGGATCCGGATTTAGTGATTCTTCAAAACATTACGTTTGCAAACGCTGCTTATGCCAGCGAAGTATTGAGACGTTTCTCATGCCCACTTCTTCTATGGACCCTCCGTGAGCCGGTTATCGATGGTGGAAGATTACGCTCTAACTCTCTTACAGGCGCGTATTCTGCAGCAAATGCAATCTGCGCGTTCCGCGGTGCGGGAAATTTTGAACACGTCTATGGCGCGGCTGATGAAGATGCGGTAAAAACAAAGGTGTCTGCAACGATTGCGGCAGCTAGGGTAAAGAAAGAACTGACGGAATTAAAAATGTCCGCAATCGGTCATACACCTCAGGGATTCGGCTTCGGTAGAGCACTTGATTCCGAAATGCTTAGCACATTCGGAACCACCTTGGAAGCTATTGAGGCAAGAGAATTAATCAACAAAGCAAAGAGTTACTCTGACGAAGAGTGCGCTGCTGATTTAAAAGAAGCAGAAGAGAAGGTTGTCGGCCTTTCCAAAATGCCTGAAAATAACGTTAAGGATTTCGCAAGACTTTACAAAGCGTACAAGTCTTATGTGGAAGAAAATAAAATCGGCGCGATTTCATCACGCTGCTGGCCGGATTTCTTTGTGGAATTCGGTACACCGGTTTGTATGGTACTTTCTTTATTAAATGCTGTAAATATTCCGGCAAGCTGTGAAGCAGATGTGTACGGTGCCCTTTCCATGTATATCGGAACGGCATTCACCGGACAGTCCACCTTCTTCGGAGATCCGGTTGCTATGGATGAAAAGGAAGGTTCCATTACTTACTGGCACTGTGGTATGGCAGCCTGCAATTTGGCTCGTTGCGATACAGGTGCAGAAGTGGGAGTTCATCCAAACAGAAAGATTGGTCCGGTTATGGACTTCGGTTGCAAGGCTTCAGATGAAGCTACCATCTTTAGAGTAGGCCGTACACCGGAAGGAAAGTTCCGCTTCTTTATTGCGGAAGGCTCTGTTATGGACAAGCCAAAGCAGTTTAACGGTGCATCTATTGTAGTAAAGACGGATGCGTCCGCTGAAAAGATTGTAAAAGATACCATTAAGAACGGCTGGGAACCTCACTATGTGGTAATCTATAAGAAAGTAGCTGAGGAACTTGAGATCTTAGGAAACATGCTTGGTCTTGAAGTAATCAGATACTAGTACGGGTATTTGGGGGACCGGTATGAATCTGGAAAACGTAAAGTTTAACAATCAGTCGGCAGTGCTCCGACTATTGAATGACAGGGGTGCTATGTCTCGAAAGGATATAGCCGAGGAAGTAGGACTTACCGCTGCATCCGTTACTTCTATTTGTACTGAGCTTCTTGAAAAAAACATTATCAGGGAGCTGGGAGAAGTGGCGGAGGAAAAACGGGCAGGCAGAAAGAAAATATTGGTGGATATCAATCCCGATTATAAAAGGGTGTTGTGTATTGCCATCGAAACGGATGAAACCTATATATCCGTTACGGATATGAAGGGCGCTGTGGTTGGTTCCATGAAGATGGAAACCGTCTTGAAGGACGGCCCGGAGTCTTTTTTGGAAACCATTGCTGTGGCTGTTGGACGAATTTTATGGGATAATAACATCTCAAAAGACATGCTCCTTGGCTGTGGTGTAACCGTGCCCGGTAAAGTGGAGGAAAAGACCGGCGTTAGTTTGGGCGCCTACTCTATCTGGAAAAAAACAATCCCTGTCAAGGATATTGTTAAAAAGATGCTTGGTACGGAAGTCTATGTGGAAAACAATCTTAAGGCTGCCGCCATGTATGAAATTCTTTTTGGAAGAGGACGCAATGAGAAAAACCTGTTTCTTTTGAAATGGGGTCCCGGTGTGGGAAGCGCCATGATCTTTGACGGAAAGGTGTATAGCGGAGCCAATAATATGGCCGGAGAAATCGGTCATACCACCTTAGGCAAGGATGGAAGACTTTGCAAATGCGGTAGAAAAGGCTGCCTGGAACTTTATGTTTCCACCAATGCGATTTTAGAGGATATTAAACTTTACACCGGCGACGCAAAGGCGTATAAAAAAGATATCAATCGTTTGGCGGATGATGCGGTCATGAGTCTTATGGATGAAAAAATGGATCGTCTTGCCCAGACCCTTCGAAATACGGTTAGCTTTATCGATCCAAACCGCGTAGTGGTACTTGGAGATATCTTTGAGATTCCCGGAATCTTAGATCGATTCAAAGGAATCTATAAACAATATGATGACTCGGTTGAGGAGGACTTTATCGTAAAGTCCGGACTTGATGAGATAAAAGGGCATGTTGCACCGATTTCTATGGTGCTTGATGATTTTTTAAATTATAAATATTAAATGCACGTTTTAAGGAGGAAGTAAAATGAAGTATTTTTTGGACAGTGCAAAAATGGACGAGATCAAAGAGGCTTATGAAACCTTTGGCATTGATGGTGTTACCACCAACCCAAATCACATTATGTTATCCGGAAAGCCGTTTAAGACCGCTATTCAGGATATGGCTGATTGGGCGAAAGAGCAGGGATTTAAGGATTACAATGATTTCCCAATTTCTGTAGAAGTTAATCCACATCTTGAAACAGCAGAAGAGATGATGGCTATGGCACGTGAGATCGCTAAAGTTTCTCCATGCTTTGTAATTAAGATTCCTTGCACAGAAGCAGGATGCGAAGCTGCAAGAAAGCTTGAGAAGGAAGGTATCCGTGTAAACCTTACACTTGTATTTTCTCCGGCACAGGCACTTTTCGCAGGTAAGTACGGATGCAAGTTCGTATCTCCGTTCATCGGCTGGAAAGAAGCAAACGGTGAAGACTGCAAGCAGTATATTGAAGATATCGTTGATATCTATGCAAACTATGGATTCCTTGGCGAAACCGAGATTATCGGTGCTGCAATCCGTACACCGAAGCAGTTCGTTGATTGCGCAGTTGCAGGTGTTGATTGCGTAACTGCTGGACTTGCAGTATACAAAGACGCTATGCATCATCCATACACCAACCAGGGAATGGATAAGTTTACAAATGCTTGGGATAACACAGAAGGAAACTAAGTTGACAATAATAGGATTCTGTACTATATTATTCATAGGCAAAAAGAAATGTAGTCTATTAGGTTAACACAAAAACCCCACGAGAGTACCAGTCTCGTGGGGTTTTCTATTCCATTTTGGCAAGGCGGCTTAGACCTTAGGCTGGTTGCCTATTCTTTTCTATCCAACCATTTGCAAATATAATAGGCGAAAATATTTGCCATGATAGAAAGAATAAAAGAAATGTGGTCTATGGAAAACACCTCCCTTCCTTGCCGATGTAGGGAGTGGCAACATAAAGAGTTTATCATGAAAAAATTAACGAATTTATTAAATGTTTATTAAGAATATTTTGTTAATATTTATAAACTTTTGTTTATAATTTAATTTTTTCTTTATATTTGTTAGAAAGTGCTTGAAAATACAAAGGGGATGATATATTATTGTCCCTAATGAAAGACATGTGTCTGCGTGGCACGGACACATGATGAAAGGAAAGAAAAAAGATGAGTGAAAAGTTGAAAGTTGGAATTTTAGGCGGAACCGGAATGGTAGGACAGAGATTTATTTCTTTGTTGGAGAATCACCCTTGGTTTGAGGTGACCACCATTGCAGCTTCTCCACGTAGTGCAGGAAAGAAGTACGCAGAATGTGTGGAAGGCCGTTGGAAAATGGATACTCCGATTCCGGAAGCCGTAAAAGATATTGTGGTTAAGAATGTAAATGAAGTGGAAGAAGTTGCTTCAGAAGTTGATTTTGTATTCTCTGCCGTAGATATGACAAAAGAAGAGATTAAGGCCATTGAAGAGGCTTATGCAAAGACTGAGACTCCGGTAGTTTCAAACAACTCTGCACATCGTTGGACACCGGACGTACCTATGGTAGTCCCGGAAATCAATCCACAGCATATGGAAATCATCAAGGACCAGAAAAAACGACTTGGAACGACACGCGGATTTATTGCCGTAAAGCCGAATTGTTCTATTCAGTCCTATGCGCCTGTTTTAAATGCATGGATGGAGTTCGAACCCTACGAAGTTATCGTATCAACCTATCAGGCAATTTCCGGTGCGGGAAAAACCTTTAAAGACTGGCCGGAGATGGAAGGAAACATTATCCCGTATATCGGTGGAGAAGAAGAAAAATCCGAAAAAGAACCGCTTCGTATTTGGGGTGAAATCAAAAACGGTGAAATTGTACCGGCAGACTTTATTAAGATTACATCACAGTGCATCCGTGTTCCGGTCTTAAACGGACATACGGCTACCGTGTTTGTAAAGTTTAAAAAGAAACCGACCAAGCAGCAGTTGATCGATGCCATGGTGAACTTCTCTGGAGTACCACAGGAATTAAACCTTCCATCCGCACCGAAGCAGTTTATCCAGTATTTAGAGGAAGATAATCGCCCACAGGTACAGTTGGATGTAAACTACGAAAACGGCATGGGTATTTCCGTAGGACGTCTTCGTGAGGATTCCATCTATGATTGGAAATTCGTAGGACTTTCTCACAATACTGTCCGCGGTGCAGCCGGTGGCGCAATTCTTTGCGCAGAACTTTTAAAAGCTCAAGGTTATATTACAAAAAAATAATCATATGAATTTTTAAGACGGTTTCTTAATTGAAACCGTCTTTTTTACGCGTTCAAAAAATCTTGCAGAGACAACATTCAGGTGTTATTATCATCTCAAGCAGAATATTTCATGTTTAGTTAAGTCATTTCATTTTTATTTTTAAAGTATTTTCCGAAATTCCTGCTTATTTCCATTAGTTAGTTGAATATGCAGGAGTTTTTATTATAGGCATATTGACTCCTGTACAAAAGAAAGGAGAAGATGCCTATGGGGAAAATGGAACAAAGAAAACAGTGGCACATGGGGTTTTATGGTGCCATGGAACTGGAATTCCGAGAGGAAAAGGACTCTTTGGAATTCTATCGCGAGTATCAGCTTAGCAAGAAACCTTTAGAGATGGACATGCTTGTGGTTCGAAAGAATAGTGAGACTCCGCTAAATAATCCGATAGGGAGGATCTTTCGAAAGCATAATATCATCGAGTATAAGAGTCCAAAGGATTCACTTGGTATCGATCAGTTTTATAAAGGAATCTCTTATGTGTGAATGAGTAAATTAGAGAACCAGGGAGATAGAGAAAATATTGATGCGGTGTTGCAGATAAGTGTTTCTGCAAACCAGGCTTTGTATGATGAGATAAAGGAGGAACGCAAAATGTGTGATGCACTTCGCGAACTTATGAAGGATGAGATAGAAGAAGAAAAGTCTAAAACAAAACTGCAAGCAATCCAAGCACTGATGAAAAATTTGAAACTAAGTGCGGAACAGGCGATGGAGGCAATTGGTATTCCAAAGAATGAATATGCTCAATATTTGAAAATGTTATAGAATATATGGGTATATAGTGATTTCATAGAATAACAATTTGAACTACTTTTACATATACCTAGACGGTTTCTATTTGAAACCGTCTTTTTTTATTTACCAAAAACCCGTATAAAATTGTCTGTAATTTGTTGATTTTTTTGTACGGTAGAATTAAAATTGTTACGTGGTTGATAGAATTGTCACACAAATCAATAGAAAAGGGGTTGTGTTATGGGTAAATTTTTTAAAGACATGAAGATGGGCGTAAAGATAGGTTCAATGGTCAGTTTGATTCTGATATTGTGCCTTTTATCCATTATGATTATAACCGTAAAGGATGTACGCAATAATACGCAAAGGGATTCGGAACACCGCTTGGGAGAATTGGCAAATGCCAGAGCTTCTTATGTGGATTCGTATTTGAATCAGTATCAGGATTATTTCAAGGGTGTAGCGACTATGCCGGTTATCGTGGATGCTTTACAGAATCCGGAAGACCCTGAAAAGGTTGCTCTTGCACAGGCAACTGTAGAGGCTTATTCAGCATCAAGACCGGATATGGAGGGTGTGTTTGTTGCCACACCGGACACCACAATTTTATGCCACAGTGTGGCTGCTGCGGTGGGGTCACAGATTTCGGATGACCCGAATGTCTGGGAGGACAGAAAAAACGGTGTTAATGCAGCACCGAATAATGTCTGGTTTAGAGGTGCGGTTGTAAGTACATCTACCGGTAAAATAGTTGGAAATGTATATGCAGGTGTTTATGATGCATCAGGAAATCTGATTGGTTTTGTGGGTGGCGGATGCTTCCTTGAGAATCTGTCTGAACAGGTATATGCCATGGATTTGAACGGATACTCCGAGGCTGAGATTTATGTATTCGGTTTAAGTTCAAAGACCTATTCCATGTCAGCGAATCCGGAGGAAATCGGACAGCCGATTACACCGGATGATGAGGAAATTGCTGAGGCGGCATTGGCATCCCCAAAGGGTGTTATGGAATATGTGGATGAGGAGACCGGGGAGGCTTCCATGCTGGCGTATGAATATTTGCCGGATGTGGATCTGGTGGTTTATATCTGCGATACAGAAAGTGAGATTTATGCGGATGTAAACAGCTTATCCCTAAAGATTATGATGGTAAGCTTAATCGCACTGGTAGTTAGTATTGCAGTAGTTTTACTTATCACATCCATTATTTCAAAGGAATTAAAACATATTACCGGTGTTATTACAGAAGTTGGTACACTGGATTTGACACAGTCTGGACAGTTAGAGACCTATCGTGGCAGAAAGGATGAAATCGGACAGATTGCAAAAGCCATGGGCGGACTTACGGAAGCTGTACGAAATGCCGTATTAAAACTGGTTCAGAAAGCCGGAGATTTGACAGATTCCTCCGGAAGTATGCAGGATTCTACCAACCAGACTGCACAGTCTATGGGACATATTAACGGGGCGGCGGCAGAACTTGCCAATACAGCAACCAGCACAGCGGAAAACATTACCGATATTTCCATGCAGATGCAAGATGTGGAATCCGTTATGGAACAAAGCATTACAAATACAAAGACCCTTGCTGAAGCAAGTAATGCGATTCGTTCTACGGTTGATGCGGGAATCGGCAATGTTGAGTCTTTAAAGGATATTTCAGCGCAGTCTTTGGATGCTTTTGAGAGAATCTTCGAAGGTATTGATAATATTTCAGAAAGCTCAGCAAAGATTTCTGAAGCCAGTGATATGATTAAATCCATTGCACAACAGACGAACCTGCTTTCCCTGAATGCGTCTATTGAGGCAGCTCGTGCCGGAGAGGCAGGAAAAGGATTTGCAGTCGTTGCGGATGAAATCAGAAACCTTTCCGACCAGTCTTCACAGTCTGTTGAGACCATCAACGAAATGCTTGAAGACCTTCAGAAAAATACGGAAAACGCAGTACGTCAGAGTGAGATGGTTCGTGAGTTTGTAAACAAGCAGCAGGCATCCGTTCAGGAAACAGCAGAGAGCTTTGAGGGAATCGCAAACCAGATTGGCAGTGTAAATGATGCGATTGACGGTTTGGATGAGGCAAATAAATCATTGGAGCAGGGAGTCCGGAGTATTTCCGATTCGATTTCAAACCTGTCCGCTATTTCCGAAGAGAATGCTGCTACAGCACAGGAACTTAACGCGACAACCGAAAGCGTTAACACCAACGTTGAGGAATTGGACGTCCAGGGCAAGGGTGTTGCAAATGCCGCAGAGGAATTACAGGAGATTGTAGGCGTATTTAAAACGGACGCGGATGATGTGGTATATCCGCCTGCTGACGAAATTGTCGAATCTGAAATTTCCAAAGAGGAATAATAAATGTAATCAGTGAGTTTACGGAAGACGTTCCTTATTTGTGCTTCGATTTTGAACCTACATCTACTTTATAAGACGGTTTCTTAATAGAAACCGTCTTTTTTACGCGTTCAAAAAATCTTGCAGAGACAACAGTCAGGTGTTATTATCATCTCAAGCAGAATATTTCATGTTTAGTTAAGTCATTTCATTTTTATTTTTAAAGTATTTTCCGAAATTCCTGCTTATTTCCATTAGTTAGTTGAATATGCAGGAGTTTTTATTATAGGCATATTGACTCCTGTACAAAAGAAAGGAGAAGATGCCTATGGGGAAAATGGAACAAAGAAAACAGTGGCACATGGGGTTTTATGGTGCCATGGAACTGGAATTCCGAGAGGAAAAGGACTCTTTGGAATTCTATCGCGAGTATCAGCTTAGCAAGAAACCTTTAGAGATGGACATGCTTGTGGTTCGAAAGAATAGTGAGACTCCGCTAAATAATCCGATAGGGAGGATCTTTCGAAAGCATAATATCATCGAGTATAAGAGTCCAAAGGATTCACTTGGTATTGATCAGTTTTATAAAGGAATCTCTTATGTGTGCTTGTACAAAAGTTTAGGTAGTAGCGCCGATGAGATTGTTGCGGATGAACTTACCTTGACATTTGTTCGGGAACGATTTCCAAGTAAACTGGTTGGCCAATTGATGTCTATGGGGTATGATATAAGAGAAGAGTATCCGGGAATTTATTATATTTCTGGGAAAGTAATGTTTCCGATACAGATTGTTGTAAGTAGCAAACTCGAGACGTTTGAGCATCTGAGTTTAAAAGTATTATCTTCCAACGTTGATAAGAATTGCGCCAAGACGTTTGTCGAAGAAATGAGTAAATTAGAGAACCAGGGAGATAAAGAAAATATTGATGCGGTGTTGCAGATAAGTGTTTCTGCAAACCAGGCTTTGTATGATGAGATAAAGGAGGAACGCAAAATGTGTGATGCACTTCGCGAACTTATGAAGGATGAGATAGAAGCGGAAAAACTTAAAGCGAATGAAGAGGGAATGGCTAAAGGGAGATTACAAGATATCCATGCGTTGATGAAAAACTTGAAACTCAGTGCGGAACAAGCAATGGAAGCAATTGGTATTCCAAAGAATGAATATGCTCAATATTTGAAAATGTTATAGAATA